>NZ_JMQM01000001.1:1922224-2242595 GCF_000733725.1 Nitratireductor basaltis
TACGTGTCGTTGAGCCTTTGGCTCAGTTCATTTCCGGCTTCCAGATCTCTTCGACCTCGAACTTCCCGCCCTGAACGCTGATGATGGATACAGGCTTCGGCGGCACCATGGTCTCACGCGTATAGCTGATCTCACCCGTGACCCCCTTGAACCCGCGGGTTTCGGCCAGCGCATCCTTGATTGCAGCAGGTTCCGCGGAGTCCGCGCGGCGGATGGCGTCGGCGACGAGCATGATCGCGTCATAGCCGAGAGGCGCGAAGGCGTTTTCCGGCTCGATGCCATACTCGCCCTTGTAGTCCTCGATGAACTTCGTCACTTCCGGCCGATCATCAGCACGATAGGTGTGCGTGGAGAAATAGACATCGTTGGCCAGTTCCGGCCCCGGTACGGTCGACACCAGCTCGGTATCAAAACCATCGCCGGAAACGATCGGCATGGTGATGCCCTGCTCGCGGATCTGCTTCACGGAGAGACCAGCTTCAGAGGGAATCGCGGAAATGAACACCGCATCTGGCTGAGGGTCCATCGAAGCGAGGCGAGCAATCTGCGCGGAAAAGTCGGTATCGCCCATCATGAAGGAATCGGTACCGATGATCTCGCCACCCTTCTCCTCGAAACGCTCGACGAAGAACTTGCTCAGCGCCTTGGTGAAGTCCATGGAGTTGTCGGTCCAGACGGCGACCTTGCGCGCGCCGAGATCATCGTAAGCGTAGTCTGCGATCGCGTAGGACTGGTCGTCATCCCCGAACGGGGTCATGAACATATAGTCGCCAACCCACTGCGGAAGCTCCGGGTGCGTCGCGCCTGAGGTGACGAATGGCACGCCTTCTTCCTGGAAGAGCGGTGCGCCTGCCATGACAAAGGTCGTGTCAGACTGGCCGATACCAGCGACCACACCTTCAGACAGAACGCGCTGGGCCGCCTTTGCGGTTTCCTGCTGATCCGTCTTGCCATCCGGCGCGATCAGCTCGATCTGCTTGCCGAGGAGGCCACCATCCGCGTTGAGCTGCTTTACAGCCAGCTGCGCACCTTTCAGTGACGGACCATCAAGCGAGGACATGCCGCCCGTCACGTTATAGAGCGCACCAATCTTGATATTCTCCTGCGCTTGCGCAGCGCCGAGTGTCGTGGCGACAGCCACCGATGCGGCGATCAATCGTAACATCACAGTCTCCGTTTTCTTCTTGTGTTCACCCTCTGGCGCACGAGGCATGCCCCAGTGCTACAAACAGCATGACTCTGGAAAGGGGAGGCGTCAATCGAATGATACATTTTTTCTTTATCTCGGGCATTTTGTCTGATTTCATACACGCCATGAGGGACGAAAGCCTGAGGGGCATCAGTCAATGAGTGTGCTGGAACAGCTGCGCAGGGTACTGCCCGAGCTGAGCACGCGTGAAGCGCGTGCGGCACGCCATTTGATGTCGAACTATCCGATGGCCGGGCTGACGACGGTTGCCGAGTTCGCCAAGCAGAGCGAAGTCAGCACCGCCACTGTCCTGCGCCTCGTCAAGCGCCTCGGCTTCCCCGTCTATTCCGAGTTTCAGAACGCGCTGCGCTCTCATATCGAGGAAACATTGCAATCGCCTCTGATGCGCCTTGGTGAGCGGCAGACACGCGATAGCCAGACAAGCGATACATTCTTCGCGCGCACCTGTGCCAGAATGGCGGGGCATTTCCAGACGCTCCCCGAGGTACTGCCCGAGGAGGAGTTTAATCGCGCAGCGAAGTTACTGTCGGACCGCAAGCGCGATGTGCATCTTCTCGGCGGGCGGTACTCGTCCAACATCGCGCACTATATGGGCGACCTGCTGACCGCCGTGCGCGGTCGCGTTCAGGTTATCTCTGGCCAGACGCAAAGCTGGCCGCAGCATATTCTCGATATGGGGCGCAGCAGCATCCTCGTCGTCTTCGACGTGCGCCGCTACCAGGAAGACGTCGTCGCCTTCACCCATGCCGCGGCGAAACGTGGCGCGACCGTCATCCTCCTCACCGATATCTGGCAATCGCCTGCTGCTCGATCAGCAAGCGTGGTGCTGCCTTTCCAGGTCGATGCGCCTTCCATCTTCGACGTACTCACGGTCGGGCTCGGAGTTGCTGAGGGTCTGGTGGGTGCTGTTGCCAGCATGGCCGACGAGCAAGGCCGAAAGCGCATCGAAGCCTTGGAAACGGCTCGAGCGCAGCTCACCGAAGGCTACGGGACAGGCCGTGGCGAAGAACAATGACCAATAGGGGAACTTATGGATTCTGAAGAAATCATCATGATCTGCACATCGGATCTGGCAGGTCAGGTTCGAGGGAAAGGCTTTCCAGCGAGCGATCTGGAGAGCCGCCTTGTCAAAGGGATCGGCTGGACCCCGACCAACAGCATGATCACCGCCCATGGTCCGATCGCGCCGTCCCCTTGGGGGCCATTCGGTGACACGGTTCTGAAGCCAGATCCGGACACGCGCGTGCGGGTGGATTTCGGACCCGACGCTGCGGCGATGCACTATATGATGGCGGATATCGAGAATCTGGACGGCACGGCCTGGAATGTCTGCCCGCGCAGCTTCCTGAAGCGCATGCTCGATCAGCTTGAGGAGCGCCATGGGCTGAAAATCAAGGCGGCGTTCGAACATGAGTTCATGCTGGAATCCGTCGAAGAGCGCCCCAATGGCAGCTATGCCCTGGACGCGTTTCGCAGGCAGGGAAAGTTCGCTGAAACCTATCTGGCTGCACTTAAAGAGGCCGGGCTCGAACTCGATACCTTCATGCCCGAATTCGGACCAAAGCAGTATGAGGTCACGGTTGGACCCGCGACAGGCGTGACAGCTGCCGACCAGGCCATCGCCGTGCGCGAGATCGCACGCGCTGTCGCTCAACACTTCGGCTCCCGCGCCTGCTTTACACCGATCTCGCGCCCGGATGCGGTGGGCAATGGCGTGCATATGCATTTCAGCCTGATGGATGCCAAAGACGGCTCACCCGTCAATTACGATGCGGACAATAAGGATGGCCTTTCGAGCACCGCCGCATCCTTCCTGGCAGGCGTGTTGTCACTGATGCCCGCCTTCACCGCGCTCACCGCAGCGGGAACCGTGTCCTATCTGCGCCTCACGCCAAACCGCTGGAGTGCGGCCTACAACAATCTGGGCGCACGGGATCGCGAAGCGGGCTTGCGCATCTGCCCGATATTCCCGGGCGCTGGCGCGGCAGTGGAAAAGCAATTCCACTTCGAGTACCGGGCAGCTGATGCGACCGCGAGCCCCTATCTGGTTCTTGGCGCGCTGGTGGCTGCGGGACTGCATGGCCTGGACAGCAAGCTGCCCGCCCCTGCCGTCTGCCCCGGACCGCCGCAGGATCTACCCGAGGAGGAACTCGCGAAACTGAAGGTGCGGAAGCTCCCGGGATCCCTCAAGGAGGCTCTGGACCTGCTTGAGGAAAGCGAGGTCATGCGGGACAGCATGGGCGCTGAAATGCTCAACGCCTATGTCGCGCACAAGCGCTTCGAGAACCAGATGATGAACGAGCTCTCACCTGAGGAACAATGCGAACGGTACAGACAGGCCTATTAAGCGTCGATCAGCAGCCAGGGCAAGAAAGGCTCTGGCTGCTCGCTTGATGGCAGAGAAGTGATGGAAGCACGCTGCCCTATTTGCAGCCTGATATAGCTTCAACAAGCGCTGCAGTTGTCTCGCTGCGGCAATAACCCTTGAAGGCTTTCAGCGCCGCTTCGTGGCGCGCTTTCGTATCCGTTGCGCATGCGTCCGTCGCGCAGATCATGTGGAAGCCCCGATCAGCGCCGTCCCGGATCGTGTGGTCCACGCATTGATCGGTCAGAAAGCCCGTCACGATGATCGTATCAAGGCCGATATTTCGGACGAGATACTCGAAATTCGTGGAATTGAAGAGGCTCGAAGAGGTCTTGGGGATGACCATTTCGTCCCTTTGCGGAGCGAGCTCATCGATGACCTTCGCATCCCACGACCCTTTGGGGATGAAGAAGTTGGAAAGCTTGTAGTCCAGGCTCCTGTCACGTCCGTCTTCGGTGAAGTTTTCCATCACCGTGTAGATGACTTCAACGCCAGCCTTGCGCGACGCATCTGCCAGACGCGCCATGTTCGGTATGGCCGCTGTTCGCGCTGCCTCATAGAACTCGGGGCGCGGCTGGCGGTTTTTCTCATCCATCACCCAGTTCTGCGCATCGATGATCAGCAGCCCTGTGCGCCCGGCCACCAGTGGCTGGGCGCGTGTCTCGAAGATGTCCTGCGGCCGTGGCTTCATGGTCATACCCGCTGTCCAAAGAGTTTGCGCAGTGATCTGGGTTCATTGCTGCCAAAGAGGCCCGAAGGCTTGAGATATAGAACGATGATCAGGCAGAGCGCGACGATGACTTGGCTCATACCGTATAGACCGATGCTTTCCTCAACAGGTCGCAGCGACTCCGACAGGATCGTGATGGCAGTAGCCGCCACGATTGCCCCGAAGATGCTGCCCGAGCCACCAATCACGACCATGACCACGATGTTGAAGGCCAGCAGCACGGAGTAGGTCTTCGGCGTTACCACGCTGATCAGATGAGACAGCAGCGCGCCTGCCATGGCGGCCATGATCGCGCCGATGACGAATGCAAGGATCTTCAGCCGGGAGGCGTTGATGCCGCTGCATTCCGCAGCCAGCTCATTCTCACGCACTGCCATCATCGCTCGGCCCAGGGATGAGAACTTGATCCTCCAAGTGACGAACACCACTACCACGAGGAAGGCAAAAGCCCACCAGATGTCCACGTGGCGCGGCAGGCCACTGATGCCCGAGCCACCGCGTGTGATCCCGTCCCAGTTTGTCGCAAGGCCTTGCACAACGATGATGAGTCCTAGCGTGGCTACCGCCAGATAATGGCCCTTGAGGCGGAGCACGGCACCACCAACGGCCAGCGCCACCAGGCCGCCAGCAATGCCTGCTATGAGCAGCGCGGGAAGCATGGAGAGTTCGGTCGTGGCGAGCCACTCCGGCAATGCGGGCAGCATGGAGCCCTTACGTCTGGCGGAGAAGGTCAGGATCGCCGCCACATAGGCACCAATGGTCATGAAAGCCGGATGGCCCAGAGAAAACAGACCCGTCAGTCCGTTTGTCAGGGTCAGCGACACAGCCAGCGCGGCATTAATAAACAGCAGCGCCAGCAGCGTGATTACGTAGCTGCTGAGCCCCTGCCCCGCGAGAAAAACCATCGAAGCGCCAAGCGCGATCACGCCGACAACCGCGATCGGCCCCTGCATATTCATCTTGCCGTCAGTTGAATGAGGCTGCATCTGCTCTGTCTTCACATCACTCATTCAAGCACGCTCCCCTGACTGGCGGACAAACAGACCTGAGGGGCGAACCAGCAGGATGACGATGAGAAGCAGGAACACGAAAGTATCCCGGTAGCCGGAATATTCCTGGGGCAACAGTCCGACGAAAAGTACTTCGGCGAGGCCAAGAATATAGCCCCCCATCATGGCTCCACCGATCGAACCCACACCACCGATGACGCAGGCAACGAAGGCCTTGAGGCCCGGCACAAAGCCGAGCAGCGGATCGATCTGCCCGAACTTCCCGCCCCAGAAGAGGCCCGAAACTGCGGCAAGTGCACTGCCAATGGCGAAGGCTGCAAGGATCGTGCGGTTGACCGCGACACCCATGAGCCGGGCCGCAGTCAGGTTCTCAGCAGTGGCACGCATCGCTGTGCCGAGGCGCGTGCGATAGACGATGAGGAACAGGCCTGCGATCAGCAGAAGTGTGAGAACGATGATGATGATGTCCGTCAGCGAGGCGCTAACGCCGCCGAGCTCAAGCCGCTGGCGCATATAGGCGGGAAACAGAAAGTTGCGTGGCTGTCCTGTCAGCACCATCAGAGCACTGTTCTGGATGGCGATGGAGACTGCCAGTGTCGCGATGAAGCCCGTCACCTGGCTGGAACCGCGCATCGGGCGGAAGACGACTGTCTCGATCATCATGCCAGCCATGGCACCCACCGCGAGCACGAACAGCAGGATCAATGGCCAGGGTATCCCTGCCGCAACGAGTGCGAGGGTGGAAAAGGAGCCGATCATCACCAGATCGCCATGAGCGAAATTGATCAGGCGGACAATGCCGTAGATCATCGAAAAGCCAATGGCGACCAGCGCATAAAGGCTGCCCAGCGCAAGGCCGTTGATGATCTGCTGGAAGAGATACTGGGTCATGCTGCGCCTCCGAGATAGGATTGACGCACCCGGTCATTGGCGGCCAGTTCCGCGCCACTGCCCGACAGCACGATCCGGCCGTTTTCCAGCACATGAGCGTGGTCCGCGATATCGAGTGCCATGGCCGCATTCTGTTCGATGAGCAAAATCGTCACGCCCGTTTCTTTAAGCTGTTCAATCACATCGAAGATCGTTTCCACGATTTGCGGGGCCAGGCCCAAAGACGGTTCATCCAGCAAGAGCATCTTTGGCTTGGCGAGCAGCGCGCGGCCGATTGCAAGCATCATCTGCTCTCCGCCCGACATCGAGCCTGCCGGGATGTCCGAACGTTCCGCCAGAATGGGGAAGAGGGTCAGGATACGCTCCATGTCCTTCTTCACCTGCCCCGGATCCTTTCGGGTATAGGCCCCCATCTCGAGATTTTCAGCGACAGTTAGCGATTGAAAAATCTGGCGACCTTCGGGGCAGTGAATGAGGCCGTGGCGTACGATCTTCTCGGATGAGGCGCGAGCGAGGTCGAGTTCACTGCCATCCGCCGTAAAGCGTATTTCGCCCGATTTTGGGCGCAGCAGACCAGACAGGGTGAGCAGCGTTGTCGACTTCCCCGCGCCATTTGCGCCGATCAGAGCCGTCAGCTCACCCTCACGCACCGTAAGGGAGACGTCCTTCAGCACATGCGTTGCACCGCGGACGACATTGAGGTTCCTGACCTCAAGCATGGGCTTTCCCCTTCCGCCGCGTGCCTAGATAGGCTTCGATCACAGCATCATTCTTCTGGATTTCTTTCGGTGTTCCCTCGGCAATGAGCTGACCACGGTTGAGCACCTGAACGCGCTCGCAAAGCCCCATCACCAGATGCATGTCATGTTCGACGACCAGGACGGCGATGCCAAACTCCTTGTTGATCTCGCGGATGAAGCTCACGAGTTCGGTTGTCTCGGACGGGTTCAGTCCAGCGGCTGGCTCGTCCAGCAGAAGAGCCTTCGGGCCGCCTGCGAGAGCACGGCCGATTTCCACCCGCCGCTGATCACCATAAGAGAGGTCACCTGCTCGCGATGCTGCGAATTTTCCCAAACCGATCCGCTCGAGAATATCTTCACTGACCTGCCTGAGCTGGTCTTCAGCGCGCCAGAATGAAGGCAGTTGCAGAAGGGTCGAGAATGTGGACGCGCTATAGCGCTCGTGACCGCCGCACATCACGTTCTCAAGCACGCTCAAGTCATCAAACAGACGGATGTTCTGGAAGGTTCTGGCGATCCCCTTGCGGGCCATCTCATGAGGAGCGGCACCCGTCATGTCACGGCCATTGATGGCGATGGTGCCGGAGCTGCAAGGCAAGACACCTGTCAGCAAATTGAACGCGGTTGTTTTCCCCGCACCATTGGGTCCAATCAGCCCGACAAGATCACCGCTGTTCAGCGTCAGGCTGTAGCCATCCACCGCCAGCAGCCCCCCGAATCTCTTCGAAAGCGACCGCGCTTCTATAACTGCTTTTTCATTCACGTTTTTGCGGCTCCCCTTTGCTGCCAAAGCTAACTGCGGGCGAATGTCCACGTCAACAAAAAGATACATATTGCATGAAGCGTACGATTTTGTATCATTTGGTACAAACGTTGGGAGGGATCGCCTTGACTGATTGGAACCAGACATCTCGGGAGACGAAACGCGTGCTGGCACCCCACGAGCCGCCGCCTCTTGAGGTCGTCAATGCTCAGGGCAAATCCGAATTCTTCCTCATCTGCGAGCATGCTGGAAACAGGATCCCCGAAGCGCTTGGCGACATGGGTCTGTCGGAAGAAGACCGCCAACGCCACATCGCCTGGGATATCGGCGCGCGCGCCGTAGCGCTCGAATTGTCAAAGATGCTGGACGCGCCGCTCTACATGCAGCGCTATTCGCGTCTGGTTTGCGACTGCAACCGCCGTCCGGATGTGCCGAGTTTCGCGCCGGAAAAAAGCGAAGCGACGATCGTCCCGGCCAATCAGAATTTGAGCGCGGCCGATCGCGAGGCGCGCGCCAATGAAATCTTCTGGCCCTTCCACAATGCCGTGACCGAAGCACTTGATGCCCGCAACGCAGCAGGTCGAACCACCAAACTGGTTACTGTTCACTCTTTCACGCCTGTCTTCCACGGCGAGAAGCGCCCCTGGGAAATCGGTGTGCTCTTCAATCGTGACCGCGACTTCGCTCCGCGCATCTATGAATGGCTCACCACCAACACCGACCGCGTTATCGGCTCGAATGAGCCCTACGCGGTTGGAGATGATTCCGACTATGCGATCCCGGTCCACGGCGAAAAGCGCGGAATCCCCTGCGTGGAGTTCGAAATCCGCAACGACCTGATCGCCGATCCTGCCAACGCTCCACGATGGGCTGGGTATCTGAGGGATGCAGTGACGGGGGTTTGAAAGCCGCTTCTCCCGCAGGTTTTCGGAGGCCGCATACTGTGAGGAGCTGCTGAGTAGTTGCTCCCGTCGATACCAGTGCTAAATACTTACAGAAAGATCACGGCGCAGGAGTGATGCGGGAGAAGATGCAATTAGCGCAGCGACCAGCACAGCAGCTAGCTCCGCGCATGCGTAGAGCCGCGAACAGATGAGAGTATTGCTGCTTTGCAGGGGTGGTGAAATTGCTGGCTCACAACGGCAGGTGCTTTACCTTCTCAAGGCTGCCTCCAAACTTGACATCAAGTACCTCGTTGTCGTCGACGAACCAGGTGAGATGCTGCGAGAGGTTCGCAAGACTGATACCCCAGTGATCCTTTGCAACCAGCCCCCTTGGCGTAAAGGCAGGAACATCCTTTCACGATACGTAAAGCTCAAGCAGATCCAGAAGATCGCAGGAGACTTTGCTCCGTCGATAGTTCACGCGAATGATGTCTGGCGAAACGAATATGCGATGCGTTCGGCTCGAAAACAGGGTGTACCTTGGGTGGCACATCTTCGCGGGCCACTTCAGCTTCGGGACTACGAAAAGCATAAGGTTCAGTATGCAGATGCTGTGATCTCGATCGCCGAGAGGTACAGCATCGACGCAATGAATGCGGGCATTTCTTCCGAAAAGATATTCACAGTCGGCGATGCGGTAGACACAGAAACGTTCATATCTGGTCCTGCCCCCGCTCCTCACAAGCGACCGAAGTTTATGCTTGTAGGTCGAATTGAGCCGGAGAAGCGCGTCCTAGATGCGGTGAAGGTATTTGCACAACTCCCTCCAGAAGTCGGTTCTCTGCATATTTTTGGTAGCCCAACGGATCGCTCCTACGCAGACGAGGTCGAGGAATACATTCGAGCTAACCATCTGGGTAATCGCGTCGCTCTCGAGGGACGTATTTCTCCTGACGGCATGCCTGCCGCATTGGCGGAACACGATGTTCTGCTCTCTCTCTCAGGTGGCTCTGTGATGTTCGAAGCAATGGCTAGCGAGACGGCGGTGATCTCCGTGCGAGACGATGGACTTCACTCACATCATACAATCGATGGGATGACCGCGATCTGCATTACTTGCTCAACGCCAGGGGAGATCGCCCACGAGATCCTTGCACGACAGCCTGAATGGATGAGCAAGGAGCTCAGGCTCAAAGCACGGTCCTATGTGGAGGAACAGCTTTCAGTGGATGCTATCGCAACGAAAACTCTTGCAGTCTATAGGGCTGCTTTGCGACGGTCGTAGACAGATAGGCTTTCCACTACCTCGTTTAGCCAAGCGCCCTTTATTTCCGCGAGCTCACCACCTTTCTTCAAGCTGCATTGGCGCATGTGGAGTAGGTGCTTAGCCTCGCGACCCTTCTCAAGCGCCTCGACTATTTGATCGATAGTTGGCTGCTGCGGCAGAACGATTCCAGCGCCATCACGCAGGAACTTTGCATAACCACAGTTTTCCGTGGCTATAACGGGCACGCCTGCGAGAAGAGCTTCGGCAATGACAGTCCCCGTGTTTTCTAGGCGCGCCGGATGCAACAGTAAGTCGGCGTGCTGTAATTGCGCGAGGACATCACCGTAGTCCACGATGTCAACTCTTGGATCGCAGTTCAGCGACTGAGCTAGCGACCGCATGCGCTTCGCATCCTTTGACTTCAATCCGATTACGGTGAGCTGAGCATCCGGGCACCTCGCGATAGCCCGGATCGACAAGTCCACTCCCTTGTTCTCGGCAGCAGTGGCTATGCTCAGAAGCCTGACCCGTTCGCCATTCTCCGGCTTGGATTCCTGCGCAATTCTCCGAAGTTCGTCTGCACGATCCGCGTGAATGACGGGCGACAGAATACGGAACCTCTCTTCCCGCAGATGATAAACTCTGGAGTATTCCAGTGCCTGTTGCTCTCCGAGGAAGAAAGAAAACTGGCGGGGGGACTCGAAAAGTCTCTGTGCAAGCCTCGACAATGTTGCATAGCGCGGCAGCAAGCGTTTTTGCCAGGACCACTCCTGATGAAGGTCAGCTGCGTAGTAAAAATCTGCTGGGCCGATCCTCTCAAACGTCAACACAATATCGGCCTTCCCGCTACGCTTCATGCCCTCCGCAGTTTTGGCAAGCGCGGCAAGCGCTGCATGGTTTGTGTGAGGCACTCTCTCGAGACAGATGATTGGGAGTTTTGCTGCAAGCTCCGGTGCCGCCGCACGGGTCAATATCTGGAATGGATGCCCCTCCTCCCCGAGCTTTCGAGCCACTGCCAGCGCGTCTCGCTCCTTGCCTCCAAGCTTTAGCAATTGCCCAACGACAATCAGTATCTGCAGCTTCGCCACGCGGTGCCCTCCCGAATTTCCCTATCGGATGGATATAGCTGCAATCGCCCCTAGTCGAGAAGCTCCGGTACCGACTCACGGCGGAAAGGCAACAAGCAGATGACAGCCGCACGTTCGACGAGTCACAGCGCTTTCGCTGCAGACGCGAGCATAGGAGCCTGCGTTCCATTCTCTTACGGCTTCAGAGTCTTGTCCGGGCCCCTTGACTGCAGCACAAATGTGATCCACAAAACTGCTACACAGAGTGCCGTTCGGCGCTGCCAACCCCTTGGTCTTCCAAGCGGGCGGTGGATCACGTGCGTACACTGGCTTAGAATCCAGGTGTTCCAGCCGTCATCCTCCATCTCGGTCACGCGGATTGTTTGATTGCCCGGACCGTCCGGAAGTTGAGCACGGTCGCGTGCGCAAATCCCCAGAGACAAAGCGGGCAGTCATTATCCGACCCGGCCATCGCGGCAGAGGCCATCAGGCGATCATTGACCTGCGGCGGAAACTGCCCTTGGTGTTTGGTCAAACTGTCTTGCGGCGACCGCCGCGAATACCGGGCCGATGCCGATGAGTACAGGCTCATCGTAGCCAGTGATGGCAATACCTTCGGGAAGGGAGCGAAGCGGCCCGGACCATAGTTCGAAGCCCTCGCGTGACACGGCCTTCGAGATGACCACGGGCGTGCCCGGGTCCATGCCAGCGGCAGCAAGCCTGACCGAGATTTCTGTGGCAGTGCGTCCAGCCATATAGAATATCGTGGTGGTTCGGGGATCAGCAATCCCGGCCCAGTCCATCTCTGCCGGCATTTCGCCATGACGGCTGTGACCGGTCGCGAATCGCACTGACTGCGCGTGATCCCTGTGTGTCAGGGACACACCGAGTTCGGCAGCCATCGCGAGTGCGGAGGTTATCCCCGGAACCACGCAGACCGGTATGCCTTCCGCCTCCAGCCGGGCGATTTCCTCGCCCGCACGGCCGAAAATCATCGGATCACCGCCCTTCAGCCGCACCACGTGCTTGCCGGCCCTGGCAAGCTTCACCATCATATCGTTGATGTCTTCCTGTCGGCAGCTGTCGCGGCCTCCGCGTTTCCCCACCAACATGCGCCGTGCCTCACGGCGGGCGAGTTCCAGAACGTCGCCCGAGACGAGATCGTCGAACAGGATGACGTCGGCGGCCTGAAGCGCGCGGACCGCCTTCAGTGTCAGCAGTTCCGCGTCACCCGGGCCCGCGCCGACCAGTGTTACCCTGCCGGTGCCCAAGGCCCTTTTCCGCTTCAGCGCCGCTGTGCCGGCGAACAGTTCCCTGACGGTTGTGGCGGTCGGCTGAGCGGCGAAGGCGTGATCGACGAAGGCTTCCCAGAAGACCCGGCGCTCACCGCCTGGAGCGAAGCGTTCATTGACCGCTGCGCGGATTGTCTGCGCGAGCTTTGCCCATGCTGCGACCGAGGGCGGAACCATGGTTTCTATACGGCGGCGGATCGCCTGTCCGAGGATCGGTGCTGCGCCATCGGTAGAAATCGCGATCACCGAGGGAGAACGATTGACGATCGAGCCGAACTGGAACTCACAGAAGGCAGGCTTGTCGATCACGTTGACGGCGACGCCGGCAGCGCGAGCGGTGCAGTGGAAGGCCCTTGCCTCGCCATCGGTGGCAGCATCGCAGATGGCGACCTGCATGCCTTTGAAGCTGTCACAGGCCCAGGGTTGCCGGTGCCAGACATAGGCGCCGGCGCCGTCCGCAATCAGGTCGCTGAAGCCCGGGTCGAGTTCTTCGGCAAAAACATGCACCTCGGCACCTGCGGCGGCGAGCAGTTCAGCCTTCCAGGCGGCGGCTTCCGTTCCGCCCGCAATCAGCGCCTTGCGGCCATGAAGCTTGTAGAAAACCGGCAAGGTCGCGAGCGGCCCCACGCGCTCGCGTTTCTCGTTCACGCGCCGTGCATCATTCGGCTGCAATGATCTGATGCTCATCGAGGAGACCCTTGATTTCCGATTTGCAGGAGCCGCAATTGGTACCGGCGGTGGTGGCTTTCGAGATTGCGTCGACGCTCATGCAGCCGCCGCGGATCGCCCCGAGGATTTCATTGGCACCAACATTCATGCAGGCGCAGACAATCGCGCCCTTGTCAGGCATGTCATTTGCCGGCCGTCCGGCGATCACGCGCCAGCGCGATGACAGGTTCTCGAAATCCTGCCCCAACTGGTCAGCGGCCCAACTGCGCGAGACCTCCACCGGACGCTCCGAGAGGTAGACCGCTCCGGCCAGATGCACGCCGTCGAAGGCGGCATGGCGGGTCAGTCCACTCTGCGGATCAGTAAACGACAGAAGTGCGGTACCGCTATCCAGCCCCAGAAGGTCGCAGGCGAGCACATGGCTGTCAGCCGGTGCGCCGACATGCGCGAACTCCGCACGCCAACCCTTCTGCGCTCGCGCCACCGCCCAGTAATCGAAGGTCTCGAGGGCAGGTTTCATCCGGCTGATGACGAACCC
The DNA here is from genome assembly GCF_000733725.1 of Nitratireductor basaltis. Taxonomy (NCBI): domain Bacteria; kingdom Pseudomonadati; phylum Pseudomonadota; class Alphaproteobacteria; order Hyphomicrobiales; family Phyllobacteriaceae; genus Nitratireductor; species Nitratireductor basaltis. The sequence continues at coordinate 1,935,651 of NZ_JMQM01000001.1, forward strand.
GTAAATGCTCGTCTCGAACTTTGTAAGCGTCACGGCTGTCTTCTTGAGCGCCGGCTGACCAGATACAGGATCCACCACCGGCGCGACCAGCCGATCGACGCGGGCGGAAGAGGCCCACTGGTCGGTCCAGTGCATCGGCACGAATATATTGCCCGGCTGCTGCCGCGGGGTGATCAGCGCACGCACGACAATCTCGCCGCGGTCATTGGCGACACGCACAAGACTGGCATCATCAATGCCAAGCTGCCTGGCGTCGCGGGGATTGATTTCGGCAAAGGCTTCAGCGATATGCGCGGAAAGCCTGGCGCTTTTGCCGGTTCGCGTCATCGTGTGCCAGTGATCGCGGACGCGACCGGTGTTGAGCGTAAAGCTCGCACCCGCCGCGGCAGTGTCCTTTATTGGCGGCGAAACAGACACGAAACAGGCGCGACGGTCGGCGGTGTAGTAGCCGCCCTCGGCAAAGAAGCGTGCCCTGCTGCGCGCATCGCCCTCCCCGACCGGCAACGGCCACTGGAATGGCGACAGCGCATCATAGCTTTCCCGGTTAATTTCAGCACAAGCACCAATGTCCAGGTCGCGGCTGCCATCGTTCTCGAATGCGGTCTGGGCGGCGTATTCCCGGAAAATCGCTGCCGCGTCGGTATAGTTGAAGGCCGCTTCATAGCCCATGCGCCGACCGACCTCTGCCATCTGCCACCAGTCGGCCCGCGCTTCGCCCGGAGCCGGAAGGAAGGGACGCTGGCGCGAGATGCGGCGCTCGGAATTTGTCACCGTGCCGTCCTTCTCGCCCCAACCCAGCGAGGGCAGCTTCACATGCGCATGCCGGATCGTGTCGGTCTCGGCCACAATGTCGGAAACGACAACAAAGGGGCAGGCCTCAAGCGCGGCCTCGACCGCGTCGGCGTCCGGGAGCGAGTCCACCGGGTTGGTGGCCATGATCCAGAGTGCCTTGATGCGACCTTCGCTCACAGCCTTGAACAGATCGACAGCCTTCAGTCCCGGCCGATCGGCGATCACCGGCGATTTCCAGAAGCGTTGGACCAGCGCGCGGTGCTCCGGATTTTCTATGTCCATGTGGGCTGCGAGCATGTTGGCCAGCCCGCCGACTTCACGACCGCCCATTGCGTTGGGCTGGCCGGTCACCGAAAACGGACCCGTTCCCGGTCGGCCAATGCGGCCGGTCGCAATATGGCAATTGATGATCGCGTTGACCTTGTCGGTGCCGGAGGCGGACTGGTTGACGCCCTGACTGTAGACCGTGACGACCTTTTCCGCCGCTCCCCACATTCGGTAGAACGTGTCCAGTTCTGTCGCCGTCAGCCCGGTCTGCGCCGTCAGTTCGGAAAGCCCGACCGCGCGGGCCGCGGCAAGGGCGGTCTCAAAACCGCTGGTATGTGCCTCGACATAGGCCGCATCAACGAGACCTTGATCGTGGATATGGGCGAGGAGGCCGAGGAACAGGGCGACATCGCCATCCGGAGCGATCGGCAGATGCAGGTCGGCAATGTCGGCGGTCATGGTGCGGCGCGGGTCGATGAGCACCACCTTCATGCCGGGTCGCGCTGCCTTGGCGGCGGCAATCCGCTGGTAGAGCACAGGATGGCACCAGGCGAGGTTCGATCCCGTCAGCACCACCAGATCGGCCAGTTCGAGGTCCTCGTAGGTCCCGGGAACCGTGTCACTGCCGAAGGCACGGCGGTGACCGGCAACCGAGGAAGCCATGCAAAGCCGTGAATTGGTGTCGATATTGGCCGAGCCGATGAAGCCTTTCATCAGCTTGTTGGCGACGTAATAGTCCTCCGTCAGGAGTTGACCGGAGACGTAGAATGCGACGCTGTCAGGCCCATGCTCGGCGATTGCGGAAGAGAAGCGCTTCGCGACCGTGTCGAGTGCCGCGTCCCAGGTGGCACGCTCACCCCGGATTTCCGGATAAAGCAGCCTTCCGTCCAGATCGAGTGTCTCGGCGAGTGCCGACCCCTTCGAACAAAGTCGCCCGAAATTGGCGGGGTGCTCGGGATCGCCCCTGACCGCGACAACGCCTTGTCGGTTGCTGCTTGCAACTACACCGCAGCCGACCCCGCAATAGGGGCAGGTTGTGCGCACCTCCAGGCCCGGCTCGTCCCTCATTTTTGCGTACCGAACGAGAGCAGGATGTCGTCGCCCTCGCGCTTGACGGGAAATGTTCTCGTCTGTCCTTCATCAGCGCCCTGGGCCAGCCCTGTTTCGAGACTGATCACCCAGTTGTGCAAGGGACAGGTCACGCAGCCGTCATGGATGATGCCCTGACTGAGCGGTCCGTTCCTGTGCGGGCACTTGTCCTCGAGCGCAAAGACGCGGTCATCGACGGTGCGGAACACGGCGATGCTCATTTTGGCGTTGCGGATGCATCGCGAGCCGCGCCGGGGAATGTCGTCCAGCTTGCCGATCCTGATCCAGGTCTGTGAGATCGCGTTCATTCCGCCGCCTCCAGGCCCAGTGTCGCCATCGGCTTGAATTCATGCTTGTCCTTGCCAGACACGCGCTCGGACCAAGGGTCGACCTGGGCAAATTTCTGCGAAAAGACGAAGCGGTCGTAATAGGCCTTGCGCTTGTCGGGCTGCTGCATGATCTGGCTGCGTATCTCATCAAGCCCCACGCGCTTTGCCCATTTGTAGATGCGTTCGAGATAGCGGCCCTGCTCGCGATACATCTGCGCCAGTGCCACGACATGCTCCATCACCTCCTCTTCGGTCCTCACGTGCCCGAGGATTTCGGTGCCCTTGATGTCGAGACCGGCAGCGCCGGCGAAATGGATCTCATAGCCACTGTCGACACAAATGATGCCGATGTCCTTGCAGGTGGCTTCGGCGCAGTTTCGCGGGCAGCCCGACACTGCCATCTTCAGTTTTGCCGGCGTCCATGAGCCCCACATGAACCGTTCCAGCTTGATACCAAGCCCGGTCGAATCCTGGGTGCCGAAACGACACCAGTCGGTGCCAACGCAGGTTTTCACGGTTCTCAGGCCCTTTGCGTAGGCCTGTCCGGAAACAAAGCCGGCCTTTCCAAGGTCAGCCCAAACAGCCGGCAGGTCCTCCTTGCGGATGCCGAGCAAGTCGATGCGCTGGCCGCCGGTGACCTTGACGGTCGGGATGGAAAACTTGTCGACCACATCGGCGATGGCGCGCAGTTCCAGCGAAGAGGTAACACCGCCCCACATTCGCGGGACCACCGAATAGGTGCCGTCCTTCTGGATGTTGGCGTGCACGCGCTCATTGATGAAGCGCGACTGGTAGTCATCGGCGTATTCGTCGGGCCAATCGCAAACGAGATAGTAATTGAGTGCAGGACGGCATTTGGCGCAGCCGCAGGATGTCTTCCACTCGAGTTCCTGCATGATGGCGGGTATCGACTTCAGATGCTTGGCCTTGATCAGCCTGCGCACGTCGTCATGACCGAGGTCGGTGCAGCCGCATATCGGCGTGACGGCCGCCGGATTGTAGGCTTCGCCAAGCGTGAGCACGAGCAATTGTTCGACCAGACCCGTACAGGTGCCGCAGGAGGCGGACGCCTTGGTGTGGGCGCGCACGTCGTCCAGCCCCGTCAGGCCCTAGGACATAATTGTCGAAGTGATCTTCGACTTGCAGACGCCGTTGCAACCGCAGATTTCCGCATCATCGGGCAAGGCTGCAACGGCTGCCAAAGGGTCCATCTGGGACCCTCCCTGATAGGCTTGGCCGAAAATAAGAGATTCCCGCATATCCGAGATGTCGGTCTGTTTCTTGAGATGATCAAAGAACCAGGCGCCATCGGCGGTTTCACCGTAAAGCACTGCCCCGATGATGCGGTTGTCCTTGAGCACCAGCCGCTTGTAGACGCCAGCGGCGGCGTCGCGCAGCACGATTTCCTCGCGGTCCTCTGCCTCGGCGAAATCGCCGACCGAGTAGAGATTGATGCCCGTGACCTTGAGCTTGGTCGCTGTCGAGGTCTCGACGAACCGCCTGCTCATGTCACCCGCAAGATGGGCGGCAGCCACCTCGGCCATCTGGTAGAGCGGCGCCACCAGCCCGTAGACATTGCCGTTGACTTCCACGCATTCGCCTACCGAATAGATGTCGGGATCGCTGGTCTGCATGTGGTCGGAAACGACGATGCCGCGATTGACCGACAATCCGGCCTCCTTTGCCAGCGCGACATTGGGTCGGATACCGACTGCCATCACCACCAGCGTCGCAGGGATGATGGTCCCATCCTCAAGCTCGATGCTCTCGACATGGGTTTCACCATGTATCTGCTTGGTGCTGGCCTTGGTGATGACCCTGATGCCGCGGCTTTCGAGTTCCTGCTCGAGAAGATAACCCGCAGCCGGGTCCAGCTGGCGCTCCATCAGCGTCGGCATCAAATGGATCACGGTGACATCCATGCCGCGCTCCTTGAGGCCTGCCGCAGCTTCAAGTCCGAGCAATCCGCCACCTATGACAACCGCCTTTCCGCGCGACTGCGCCGCAAGCAGCATCGCGTCGACATCGTCGAGATCGCGATAGGTCAGGACGCCGGGCAGCGTGTGACCCGGCACCGGGATGATGAAGGGAGCCGAGCCGGTGGCAATGACCAGCTTGTCGTAGGCAGCGACCTCGCCATGCTCCGAGGCAACGGTCTTGGCCTCACGATCGATCTCGACGACCTTGTGCCCCTTGTAGAGCATGACGCCGTGCTCGACGTACCAGCCGTCACCATGGATGATGATATCTTCGAAACTCTTCTCGCCAGAGAGAACCGGTGAAAGCATGATCCGGTCGTAATTCACACGCGGCTCGGCGTTGAAGATCGTAACCTGATAAGCATCCGGCGCCGCATCGAAGAGATGTTCGAGCATCCGTCCCGGTGCCATTCCATTGCCGATGACGACAAGCTTTTGTTTCTCTGTCATGAGCTTACTCCGCTGCGGTTAGGTTGGTCGCCGCGTTCTTCTGGCGGGCGATGCGTTCCGACCGTTTTCGAGAAATGGATTGCAGCTGCGCCTTTGTCGGATTGGCACCGCCTTCATAGGCTTCGAGGAATTCGAGCAGTTCTTCGCGATAGGCATAGTAGTCGGGGTGGCCAAGCAGCGCCTTGCGCGAGCGCGGACGCTCCAGGTCAACGTCCATGATGTTGCCGATCCGGGCATTGGGTCCGTTCGACATCATCACCACCCGGTCGGCCAGCAGAATGGCCTCGTCGACATCGTGGGTAACGCAAATGGCGGTGACCTGAGTACGCTTCCAGACATCCATCAGCACGTCCTGCAGCTCCCAGCGGGTCAGGCTGTCGAGCATGCCGAACGGCTCATCGAGCAGCAGCAGCTTGGGCGACAAGGCGAAAGCACGGGCGATACCCACTCGCTGCTTCATGCCGTTCGACAGATCAGAAGCCACGCGGTGCATGGAATCGAGCAGGCCGACGCGCTGCAGATAGTATTCCGCCACGTCGTTGCGTTCCGCCTGGGTCGCGTTCGGGTACACCCGGTCGACACCGAGTGCGACATTCTCATAGGCCGTCAGCCATGGCATCAGCGATGGTGCCTGAAACACCACCGCCCGGTCGGGTCCTGCCTGGGTGATGTGCTTGCCGTCGAGGATGATCGCGCCTTCGGTGATCGGGTTGAGACCCGCCACCATCGACAACACCGTCGACTTGCCGCAGCCCGAATGACCGATGAGTGTGGCGAATTCGCCCTTCTTCATCTTCATCTCGAAACCGTCGACGACGGTCAGTGGCCCCTTCGGGGTCGGGTACACCTTCTTCAGCTGGCTGAATTCAAGATATCTGTCGTCCTTCAGTGCTGTGGACGCCTCGACATAAGCCTTCGGCAGCTTTTCCTTGCCGAGTGAGATCGGCACGATGTCGGGCAGGCGGATGTCACGTTCCGCCTCGGCTCCGCGCTCGGCTCCAACTTCCATCAGATAGGTGGTGATCTCGCCGCGCAGTCGAATGAAGTCCGGGTCCGAGTTCATGTCGGCCCGATTGCGGGGCCGGGCTATGGTGACCGGAAAGTCGGGGCCAAGCGTCGCGTTCGGACCCGGCTTGAGCGGTATGATCCTGTCGGCGAGAAGAATGGCTTCATCGACATCATTGGTGATGAGGATGATGGTCTTCTTCTCTTTCTGACAGATATCGGCGAACTCGTCCTGCAACTTGGCGCGGGTGAGCGCATCGAGGGCGGAGAGCGGCTCGTCGAGCAACAGCACTTCAGGCTGCATGGCGAGCGCACGCGCAACTGCGACCCGCTGGCGCATCCCGCCCGAGAGTTCCGAAGGCTTGCGATCCCGGGCATGGCTCAGCCCCACCATGTCGATATAGGTATCGGCAATGGCGGTCCGCTCGGTGCGGGACTTCTTCTTGAAGACGCTGTCGACGGCAAGGCTGACATTGCCGGCCACCGTCAGCCACGGCATCAGTGAGTATGACTGGAACACGACACCGCGCTCAGGCCCGGGCCCGTCGATTTCCGTTCCCTTGTAGATCACTCCGCCCTCATCGGGCTCGATCAGCCCGGCGAGCAGGGAGATCAGGGTTGTCTTGCCCGAGCCGGAGAAGCCGACAATGGCGATGAACTCGCCCGCTTCCACCTTCAGGTTGATGTTGCTCAACACATCCGTGCGCTTGGCACCTTCGCCATAGGACTTGGACAGCCCGGATATTTCCAGAATGGTCATTGCGTCCCTCCTACCGGTTTGCCGAGAAGGTGAAGGCGCGCTGCAGGGCGAACATCAGCCGGTCGAGCATGAAGCCGATAATGCCAATGGTCAGAACCGCGACCATGATCTTGGCGAGTGACTGGGACGAGCCGTTTTGAAATTCATCCCAGACGAATTTGCCCAGACCGGGGTTCTGCGCCAGCATTTCAGCCGCGATCAGCACCATCCAGCCTACCCCCAGCGATAGGCGCAGTCCGGTGAAGATCAGTGGCAAGGCCGACGGCAGCACCACCCGGGTTATGGTGCGCGAGGTTGGCAATTGCAGCACGCGCCCGACATTCATCAGGTCCTTGTCGACCGAAGCCACGCCGAGTGCCGTGTTGATCAGCGTCGGCCACATCGAGCAAAGCGTGACGGTTACCGCCGAGATCAGCAGCGACTTTGGCATCCAGTCATAGGGCGTGGCATATGTGGCCGAGATGATCATGGTCACGATTGGCAGCCAGGCCAGCGGCGACACCGGCTTGAAGATCTGGATCAGCGGATTTATCGCGCCATTGAAGGTTTTCGACAGGCCCGAGCCGATTCCCAGCGGAACCGCGATCAGGGTGGCGATGCCAAAACCGAGACCAACAGTCAGCAGCGATGTGACGATCTGGTCGAGATAGGTTGGCTTGCCGGTGTAAGTGCGGAATTTCGGCTCCTTTCCGGCGGCAACCAGCTTCTCGTTGCGCTGGTCCTGGCGCTCGTAGAAAGCCGCAGCTTTCTCGCGTTCACGGGTGTGGTCGTCCCAGAGATTGCCGGCCTGTTCCCAGACTTCCACCGGACCGGGGACAGCACCAAGGGAGGTCTCCACCTTCGGGGCGAGAACGCCCCATGCAAGGAGGAAGGCCAGGATGCCCAGAAGCGGGACAAGCAACACCCGCTTGAGTTCAGCCAACTGTGCCCGCGGGCTGTCACCAGCGATCATGCGCAGGATCGGAACCAGCCATGAAAAGCCGAGTGCATCGAGCCAGCCGCTTGCTTTGCTGATGACGGAGAAGACCTTTTCGCGGCCGCTGAGGGCAATTGGTGCGGTATCGGTGGCATTTGCCATCGTTTCAGATCCTTCTGAAAAGACATTCCGGGGTGGAGTGCCCCGCAGGGCGCTCCGCATGGTTGCTGCAGGCCTCAGCCGCCTACGACTTCCTCGCCCTTGAGACCGATGGTCAGGCTGTCGAGATAGTCGTTTGGCGCCTTGCCGTCATAGGCGATGCCATCAATGATGTCGGCGGCAGGTGTAGGCGCGCGGTAGCCGTCCGTGTCCCAGGGGAAGTCGGCTTCGGCCACATGGCCTTCGTCGACCAGCATGCGGGCAGCTTTCAGATAGATGTCCGGCAGGTAGACCGACTTGGCAGTCTCGTGGAACCACTCATCCGACTTGGCCTCCGGGATCTGGCCCCAGCGGCGCATCTGGGTCAGATACCAGACCGCGTCGGAATAATAGGGATAGGTGGCGTAGTAGCGGTAGAAGACGTTGAAGTCCGGCACCGCGCGCTTGTCGCCCTTCTCGTATTCGAACGTGCCGGTCATCGAGTTGGCGATCACTTCGGCATCGGCACCTACATATTCCGAACGCGCCAGGATCTCGACGGCTTCTGCCCGGTTGGCATTGTCGTTCTCGTCAAGCCATTTTGCCGCGCGGATCAGCGCCTTCGTGAGCGCGAGCGTGGTGTTGGGATTCTCCTCGGTAAACTCCTTGGTCAGACCGAAGACCTTTTCCGGGTTGTTCTTCCAGATTTCGTAGTCGGTGATCACCGGCACGCCGATGCCCTTGAACACGGCGGCCTGGTTCCACGGTTCGCCGACGCAATAGCCGTCGATCGTGCCTGCCTCCAGCGTGGCCGGCATTTGCGGCGGAGGCGTCACCGACAGAAGCGCATCGGCGCCGATCTGGCCGGAAACATCCGATGGCGAATAGTAGCCGGGATGGATGCCGCCCGATGCAAGCCAGTAGCGCAGTTCATAATTGTGGGTGGAGACCGGGAACACCATGCCCATGTTGAACGGGCGGCCCTGCGCCTTGAACCCGTCGACAACCTTTTTCAGCGCATCGGCCTTGATCGGATGCACCGGCTTGCCGTCGGGCCCTTTTTCAAGGTGCGGCTTCATCAGCTCCCATACCTCGTTCGACACGGTGATGCCGTTGCCGTTGAGATCCATGGAAAACGGGGTGACGATGTGCGCCTTGGTGCCGAAGCCGATGGTCGCAGCAAGCGGCTGGCCCGCCAGCATATGAGCACCATCAAGCTCTCCCGTGATGACACGATCGAGCAGCACCTTCCAGTTGGCTTGCGGCTCAAGCGTGACGAACAGGCCCTCGTCCTCGAAGTAGCCCTTCTCATAGGCGATGGCCAAGGGCGCCATGTCCGTGAGCTTGATGAAACCGAATTTCAACTCGTCCTTCTCGACGTCGAGCATCTCGGCCTGGCCGGGTGTCAGCATGCTCGCGGACGCCAGGGCGAGCGTGCTTAGTGCAAGGGCGGTACGCCGTGTGAAATTCATGATCACTCCCTGTCTCCTCTGGCGGCCGTGTGTGTGACCGCGATAAAAAAAAGCCGCCAAATCGAGAGTCCCCGCGGAAGGATGCGGAAAACTTCGATTTGGCGGCGTTGCCTAGATAGATCCCTCGTTGGACCCTATGTCAGCCTTGTAAAGCTACTCCAAGCCATGCAACGGGCATGCCACTTTCAGAAAAAATTCTTTTTTCGTTTGATATCATGCACTTGCTTTTCTGCTCAATTTACGAGCAGATTTATTTTCTGCGCACATATTATGCAAATCAGATAGGGCAAAGACTAAAAAACAGCCAACCTGCCCTGTTTCACCGGACAGTTCAGTCTGCCTGACGTGCGATATAGGCATCCAGCCCGTCGGGATCGAAGATCGTTCCGTCGAAGAACCCGTCCGGGCCGAGATACAGGAATTGGGAGGAGGCACCGACAGCAGTCGTCTCCCTCAACGCCCCTTCCACCTTGGAGTTTGCAGACGGCACGGGAACGTCAATCCCGGTCAATGCAGCGCGGTAGATGTCCGGTCGGTAGCTCTTGCGCACCATTTCCGCATGTTCTGCAGAATGGCCGACATAGCCACAGCGCACCATCTGGGAATAGAACCACAAGGCATGGCTCTGCCAGGGGAAGGTTGCAGCACGGGCATGCGGCTGAAAGAAATCCCGCCCCTCATTGGGTGCAGACATTCCTAAAATGGAGCCGTCAAGCGCCGGCAGGATGAACTCGACAGGTTGGTCGAGATAGGAAGAAGAGCCAAGAAGCGACGCCAGTTCGAAGTGGTTTGCGGACTGGCCGCACCACTCGGCCGCGCGATAGAGCGCGCGCAGGAGGGCGTGAAGTGTTTCGGTATTCTCACCCGCCCAGTCTTCCCGTACCGCCAGCACCTTTTCAGGACTTGAAGCCCAGATCGAGGATTTGGTGGTGATGATCTGCCCGGCGCCCCGGGCCACACCCACCGAATTCCAGGGTTCGCCGACGCAATAGCCGTCGATCTGACCCGATGCCAGCGCATCGGCCATAAGCGACGGCGGCAGGATGACGATCTCGATATCGCGGTCGGGGTTGATCCCGGAGGCGCTGAGCCAGTAGCGCAATTCGAAGTTATGTCCGGAGAAAGGATGGACGACACCGAATTGCAGCGGTTTTTCGCCGCTTGATCTGCCTTCCGCAACGACATCGGCAAGGGCCCGTCCCGCCACTGCGGCATCCAGCCCACTAAACCCGCTGCCCTCCTGCATCCGAGCCAGCAGCGCATTGCTGACAGTGATCGCATTGCCGCCCAAACCAAGCGCCATCGGCGCGATGAGCCGCGTGTCGAAGGGCGTCAGCCCCAAATTGGCGGCGATGGGCATCGGTGCCAGAGCATGGGAAATCTCGAACTGGCCCACCGCAAGCTTGTCACGAATATTGGCCCAGGAAGTTTCGCGCACCAGATTGAGCGCGATGCCCTCGGCTTCGGCAAAGCCACGTTCCTTCGCGGCAATCAGGATGGCACTGTCGGTCAGGGGCAGAAACCCGGCACTGAGTTCCGTGATCATCTAGCTGCCCTCGTCCCCAAGCAACCGCGCCGACATGACGAGGCTTTCCGCCACATCCACGATCTTGCGGTTTCCGTTCATTGCTGCCTTGCGCAGCAGTTTGTAGGCGGTGTCTTCATCGACCCCGCGCGACTTCATGATCAGCCCTTTTGCCTGGTCGATCACCTTGCGTTGCTCGAGTGCTCCGCGGGCTTCCTCGAGTTCCCGCTCCAAACGGGAGAACGCGTTGAAGCGGCTGATCGCCATGTCGAGAATGCTCTTGACGCGCTCCTGCCGCAAACCGTCCACGACATAGGCTGAGACGCCCGCGTCAATCGCCGATTGCATGGCTTCCTTGTCGGAGCGGTCGACAAACATCGCAATCGGTCGCTTCACAGCGCGTGACAGCTGGAAGATGCTTTCGAGCATGTCCCGGTTCGGGTTCTCCAGATCAATGACGATCACATCCGGCTCATGCAGCGCAATCTTGGCCGCTATGCCGCGCATCTCGTTTATCACTGTCACCTGGTTGTGCCCGGCAGCCGCCAGCCCCGCCTCGATGATCGAAGCGCGGGTTGCGTTCTCATCAATGATCAGCACTGACGGCAGCCCTTCACCCATATGGCCACTTTGCGCAGTTCTCGAGCGCGTGCAATGCACAATTTTTCAAAATGACCGGCTTGCGAAGTTCGAAGCCGAAGGCATGCAGAGTGTCCGAACTCCCATTGGCGATGCGCTCCAGACGATCGAGGCCGCATCGGTGCGGCTTGGCTGTGCCGCAATCATGCGATCGCTTTTCCCGGCGACGCAGGTGCCCTTTTACACTTCAAAAGCGCCCGTGCATCCAATTGCCTTCTCCCTTATAACGCTCCGACGACAGTCAGCGGGAGGGCCTCGCGTGGGGCGTGAGAGGGTTTTGGAAAGCGAAAAGGGCCGGCGCAGGGCGACGCGGGATCCGGAGCGGACGCAGGCGCTGATCCTGGAGGCGGCGACGGCGGAGTTTGCCGAGAAGGGCATTGCTGGCGCGCGGGTCGACACGATTGCCGAGCGTGCGGGCACAAACAAGCGCATGCTCTACCACTATTTCGGCGACAAGACCGGGTTATATGTTGCGGTACTTGAAGCGGCCTATGCCTCCATCCGCTTGGCCGAGCGGGAGCTGGATATTGCTCACAAGCCGCCCGTTGCCGCCCTGTCGGAGCTGACACGCTTCACCTGGCATTATTTTCTCGAACATCCTGAGTTCATCAGCCTCCTGAACACGGAAAATCTGTGCAAGGCCGAGCATCTCAAGGGCTCGCAGCGCATTACGGACATGCATTCGCATTTCGTGAGCGAGTTGGAGGACGTCCTGAAGCGGGGGCGCGAGGAAGGCATCTTTCGGCCCGGCATAGACCCGGTGCATGTCTATCTGACCATTGCAGGCCTTGGATATTTCTACCTGTCGAACCGGCATACCTTGTCGGCGATATTCGGTCGTGAACTGTCCCGGGAAGAAGAACTGTCCCAATGGGAAACGCGCATGGTCGAAACGGTGCTGGCCAGCGTCAGGCTTTGATGCGCAGGTGATCGAGGACCATTTCGACGGCATGGTCTTCACGCTGCCTCACCTCGGTTTCCTGCGCCAGGTCCTTCTCGAAAATCACCGACAGGGTGGCGTTGTTCGAGAAGTAGAAATAGCCGAGTGCGGCGATGGAAATGTAAAGCTGCACCGGGTCGACATCATCGCGAAACACACCCGACCTGCGGCCACGCGTGATCAGCTTGCGCAACTGATCGACCAGGGGCGAATGAAGGCCGTGCATTTCCGGCAGGGTGCGCAGATAGCGCGCCTGCAGCAGGTTCTCGTTGGTCAGGATGGCGATGAACCAGGGGCATTGGCGGAAATGGCGAAGGGTGAAGCGGACCAAACGTTCCACCGCCTCCACCGGCTCATATTGGTCGAGTTCCAACGCCTGTTCGCCCTCACGGATCTCGCGATAGGCTTCCGACAGAACCGCGCAGTACAGCGCGTCCTTGTTGCCGAAATAATGATAGAGCATGCGCTTGTTGGTCTCGGCGCGATCGGCGATCGCATCAATGCGCGCGCCTTCCAGCCCCTTCTCGGCAAATTCTGCCCGCGCAGCGGCCAGAATGCTGCTTTGGGTGCGCGCGGCATCGCGCACCCTCGCCCGAGGCTTTCGCCGCCGTTCAGCTGGCGCCGTTCGGGCTGAAACGCTTGAAGACATTTGCCACTCCCCGATTTACCGCCGGCATGCTCATGAGAACCGTGATCATGATCACCGCGAACAGAACCGCACTGATCGGGCGGGTGAAGAAAGGCGTGACATCGCCATCTGAAATCAGCAGTCCCCTGCGCAGATTGACGTCCAGCAGATCACCCAGGATGATACCAAGAACGAGCGGTGCCATGGGATAGCGCATCTGGCGCAACACGAAGCCGATCAGGCCGAATGCCACCATCACATAGACGTCGAACATGCGCTGCGTGATGGCGAAGGAGCCGACGACGCAAAGAACATAGACGACAGGCATCAGCTTCTCGCGCGGCACCAGAAGCACGCGCACGAGCAGCTTGGTGAGCGACAGGCCATAAATGGTGATCGCAATCGTGGACAGAAGCAGTATGCCGACGATCTGATAGAGGAATTGCGGGTTTTCCTGCATCAGCATGGGGCCCGGCCTGATGCCGTGGATGAACATGGCTGCGATCAGGACGGCGGCGGATGCCGAACCGGGCAGTGCCAGTGTCAGGGTCGGGATCATGGCACCGGGGATCACGGCCGAATTGCCTGTCTCGGCTGCGACCAGACCTTCCACGGACCCCTTGCCGAACTGGTCTGCTTCCTTGCTCTTGCGCCGGGCTGCGGCGTAGGAGGCCCAGGAGCCGATGTCTTCGCCGACGCCGGGAATGATACCGGCGATGGTTCCGATAATGCCGGATCGGATGGTGGTGCGCCAATAGCGGGTAAGGTCGCTCAGGCGTGGAAGAACCCGATCGTCACTGGTGACGAGTTTCGGCGTGATCCGGTCCTTCATCACGCCCAGGATTTCGGCGAAGCCGAAAGCGCCAACCATGGCGGGGATCAGGTCGACACCACCGCCGAGGCTGGGAATGCCGAAGGTGAAACGCTGGAAAGCGTGCAGGCCTTCCATGCCGATCATGGCCACCAAGAGGCCCAGAATACCCGCGACATATCCCTTGAGCGGGTCGTCAATGGCGGTAAGGCGGCCGGAAATCAGCACACCGAACAGCGCAAGCCAGAAGAACTCATAGGAACCGAAGCGCAGGGCGAACTCCGCCAGAAGCGGGGCGATGAGCGAGAGGAATGCTATGCCCACCAATGTTCCAAGCGCGGAGGAGGTGGTGGCAATCCCCATGGCCATGCCGGCCTTGCCCGCGCGGGCCAGCGGATAGCCGTCGAGAGTGGTCGCGGCACTCGCAGGTGTGCCAGGGATGGCCAGCAGGATAGCAGAGCGGCTGCCGCCATAGATTGCGCCCACATAGAGCGCCATGAGACACAGGATCGCCTGGTCCGGCGGCATCTTGTAGGTAAGCGTGACGAGAAGAGCGACACCCATTGTTGCCGTCAGTCCCGGCAGCGCGCCGATCACGACGCCCAGCAGGCTTGCCCAGGCGAGGTTGAACAGTCCCTCGGGCGTCATGAAATGCGCGATACCGGCGCCGAGCAGTGTGAAACCTTCAAACATTTGCAATTGCTCCGGCTATGGCAGGCGAACGAGGAAGCCGTCTTCGAAAACGACCGTCACAAGACCGGCCACGATCACGGCCTGCACCAGCGCCCACAATGCGGCACGCGGGAGCGGCTTCGGATTTGTTGAGGCCCATGTCTCGAAAACGAATATGAAGCTGAAGACGAAGAGCGCGGTCGCAAGCCAGAACGGGATAAGCCCCACCAGAACCAGCGCATAAATCAGTGCGAGCGCGACGACGATCAGGAAGCGCCCGGCTTCAGGCTCCTTGAAGACGGAGAAGAAATCGGCGAATCGTGCGCCCTGGCTGTTTGCCACGGCACGCCATGCCAAAACCGCGCCGCACAGAGCCAAAGCCAATCCGAGCAGTCCAGGAACCAGACCCGGAACGGTAGCAGGGTGAATGCCGCGCACTTCCAGTCGCGGCATGATCCACGACCAATAGGCGATAGCCGATCCAAGCAGAGTGAACACAATGCCCGTCAGCAGGTCGGCACGGTTCATCCGACGTTCGACCAGTGGTTCTTCCGGTGCCATATCGCTCATCGTCGTCCCTCCCCGGACGCAGAAGCCGACATCTGCGTAGAGATGTCGGCTCCAGTTCTCAGCAGGCCCTAAGCCTTACATTTCGCTCTTGGTGTCGCAATCGATGCCAATGGTTGAGGGGTCATTGACCATGGTGCCGCGCTCTTCTGCCGAGCAGGCTTCCTCGATCACAACCGGCATGGCGCGCTTGCGTGCCTCCTCACCATAGGACGGAGCGAAGACCGCGCCGTTCTTCTCCGCATATTCGCGAAGAGCGTCGGAATTCATGACCTTCTCTTCCCAGATGCGGTTCATGGTCGTGACCACTTCCTCCGGAACGCCGTTGGGAATGAAGATGCCGAAATAATCGGCTGCGATCGGGAAGTCCGGCAGGAAATCGGTGATGGGCGGGATCGGATCGGCACCCTCGATCTGCAGCGGCTGGTCGGACAGAACAGCAAGAGCACGCAGACGGCCACCACGGATCAGTTCGGCCTGCTCGACGGCAAGCTGTGTGGTGACCATTGCCTCGCCGGATGCAGTGGCGATTGCAGCAGGTCCGCCGCCATCATAGGCAACCATGCGATATTCGAAGTCGCCCTCGTGACCCAGGCCGGCAATCGCCATGCCGCCGGACGACGTCACGCCAGCGGTGCCGACTGTAATCTCCGTACCGCGCTCCTTGAAAGCTGCCAGAAGTTCGTTGAAGTCCTTGAACTCGCTGTCTGCGGGAACGGATACGACGGGAACATTGGCGACCGACAGATAGATGTGCCAGTCGTCGATTTTCGTGTCGGGGATGAGGCCCGTCACCGTGTAAGTCGCGTTGTTGGCGATGGCATTCGCCGTCCAGGTGTAGCCATCCTTCGGTGCATTGAGCACTTCCTGCGTGCCGACAGCACCGGATGCGCCGGGCTGGTTGACGACAACGATCGGCTGGCCGAGCGCCTCGGAGATGATCGGTGCGGTGACGCGGGTCACCTGGTCGGTCGAACCGCCAGCGCCCCATGGCACGATAATGTTGATCGGACGGTCCGGCTGCCACTCCTGGGCAAGCGCCGGTGCAGCAGAAATCGCATAAGCAGATACAGCCGCAGCAAGCGCGGCTTTGGTCATGAGACCCATGTCTTCCTCCCTGAAGATATCTCTCCCCGGAACCCCTCCTTCAGGCCCCGACGATGCCTCAACTGTGCGACCAGTCGGCGCGACTGTCAAGTAAGTAACTGGTTAGTTCTTTTATTGCAGATCATGCCAGAGCGTCGAGGACACCTAGGACATAGCCGATTGCCCGGGCGGCTGACGCGCGTCCATCGGGGCGATATTCGAACGGCTCCATGGCCAATGCGCCCGTATAGCCACCCGCCTTCAAAACCCGGAGAAACGGAGGGATCGCGTCCCGTTTTGCCGGATCATCAGATTGACCGGGCCCTTGCCGGTTTATGGCGTTGAGCTGCACATGAGCGAGCCTGTTCTGGCTCAACAGATGCTGCGCGACCCTACAAAGCCCTTCGGGCTCTTCCTGGGAGGCATGGCTCACATCGAGCATCAGCTGCAGCCCTTCGCTGTCGGCCTCCTCCACGATGGACCGGGCATCTTCGATGCGGTTGATGAAGTTGCATTCCCTGCTGTTGATCGCCTCGATACAATAGGCAATCCCCGCCTTTCGTGCGTGCTCACCGGCAGCCTTGAAGTGCTGAATGGCCTGTGCGCGCTGTGCTGGGGGGTTAACATCGATACGGCGCTGTTGCGGCGATCCGTGGACCATCACTTTGGCACCAAGTGCCTCAGCCAGATCGACCAGACGCAGCAGCGAATCGCGGGTGAATGACACTGTCTCTTCATCAAGCGCGGTAATGTTGATGCCGGGCGGCGCCAAGGTGATGTAGTGGAGGCTTGTGACTTCCAGCCCTTCCCCTTCAACTGTCCTGCGAATCTCGTGCAACTCAGCCGAAGTGAGCGCCAACGGATTCTGTGCCAGCGTCATGGGGGCGATCTCGAGCCCGTCATAGCCAAGCGATTTGGCGAAAGCACATTGCTCCGCCAAAGGCATGGGCTGCAGCACCTCGTTGCAAATTGCCAGTTTCATGAAATCCCTCCCGTCACACACATCTCCTGCCCGTATCCACGCAATCAGTCAGATCATCGCTTGACAGGCAGCACAAGCATCAAATAAGTAACTGGTTAGTTACATATTGCCAAGGGAGGAAACATTGGCCACACGTCGTATAGGCATCATCATGCACGGCATTACCGGGCGCATGGGCTATAACCAGCATCTGGTGCGTTCAGTGCTTGCGATCCGCGATCAGGGCGGTGTTCAGCTCTCCAATGGCGATACGCTGCAGGTCGACCCGATCCTTGTCGGGCGCAATCTGGAAAAGGTGAAGGCGGTCGCGGAGAAACACGGCGTTGCCCGCTATTCCGACGATCTGGACGGCGCACTGGCCAATCCGGAAGACGAGATTTTCTTCGATGCAGGCGCCACGAAAATCCGCGCCGGTCTGCTTGAGAAGGCGCTGGCTGCGGGCAAGCATGTCTATTGCGAAAAGCCGACTTCGGATGATCTGGAAATCGCCATTGATATTGCCAAGAAGGCGCGCGCTTCCGGTCTCAAGCACGGCGTCGTGCAGGACAAGCTCTATCTGCCGGGCCTCATGAAGCTGAAGATGCTGCGCGACAGCGGCTTTTTCGGCGAAATCCTCTCGGTGCGCGGCGAGTTCGGCTACTGGGTCTTCGAAGGCGACTGGCAGAAGGCACAGCGTCCGTCCTGGAACTACCGCAAGGAGGATGGCGGCGGCATCATCATCGATATGCTGTGCCACTGGCGCTATGTGCTCGACCACACTTTCGCACCGGTCAAATCCGTCTCCTGCCTTGGCGCAACGCATATCCCGACGCGCGTTGACGAAAACGGGAAGACCTACAAGGCCGATGCCGACGATGCGGCCTATGCAACCTTCGAGCTGGAAGGCGGCATCATTGCGCAGGTCAATTCAAGCTGGGCAGTGCGGGTGCGCCGTGACGATCTCGTCACCTTCCAGGTGGATGGCACGCATGGCTCCGCCGTTGCCGGTCTGCACAAATGCTGGACCCAGCACCGCGTGAACACGCCAAAGCCGGTCTGGAACCCCGACCAGCCGCAGACCATGGACTTTTTCGACGACTGGGAGGAAGTGCCGGACAACTGGCCTGCCGACAACGGCTTCAAGGTTCAGTGGGAAGAGTTCCTGCGCCATGTCGCCGAAGACGCGCCCTGGGAATTCGGTCTGGAAGCGGGCGCGCGCGGTGTCCAGCTTGCCGAGCTCGGCCTCAAATCCTGGGAAGAGCGCCGCTGGCTCGATGTTCCTGAACTGAAATTCTAAGGGAGCGGCAACAATGCTGAACCTTCCCAATCCCGACGGCAGTGTTTCGGCCTACAGGCTGAAAAACACGCCGGTTCAACTGGAAAAGCGTGATGCGGCTGGTTTCAGCCGCATCGCCTATGCCGCCGCCCATGTGGTGGCCGACCCGCTTGCCAACAATGATCCTTGGGTGAACCCGGCGATCGACTGGGAGCGGACGCTGGCCTTCCGCCATCACCTCTGGGACCTTGGCCTTGGCGTGGCCGAGGCCATGGACACCGCACAGCGCGGCATGGGCCTTGGCTGGCCGGAAGCACGCGAGCTTATTGAGCGAGCGCTCAAGGAAGCCAGGTCACGTCCCGGCGCTGTGATCGCCTGCGGTGCGGGAACCGACCATCTCGCACCCGGCCCCGATGTGACGATCGACCAGATCATCGCGGCCTATGAGGAACAGATCGAGGCGGTGGAAGCCCATGGCGGACGCATCATCCTCATGGCCAGCCGCGCGCTGGCGGCAGCGGCAAAAAGTCCGGACGACTATGCCCGCGTCTATGACCGCATTCTTTCCCAGGTGAAGGAGCCGGTCATCATCCATTGGCTGGGCGAGATGTTCGATCCGGCCTTGGAAGGCTATTGGGGCGAAAACGACCATATGGCCGCCATGGATGTGGCGCTTGGCGTGATTGCGGCCAATGAAGACAAGGTCGACGGCATCAAGATTTCGCTTCTCTCCAAGGAAAAGGAAATCACGATGCGCCGCAAGCTGCCCCAGTCGGTGCGCATGTATACCGGCGATGACTTCAACTATGCGGAACTGATCTCGGGCGACGCGGAAGGCCATTCCGATGCGCTTCTGGGCATTTTCGATGCCATCGCGCCTGTCGCGTCCTCCGCGTTGGAAGCACTTGGAAAGGGTGAGGAGAAAAAGTTCTTCGACCTGCTCGACCCGACGGTGCCCCTCTCGCGTCACATCTTCAAGGCCCCTACCCGCTTCTACAAGACGGGCGTGGTGTTCCTTGCATGGCTGAACGGCCTGCAGGACCATTTCACCATGATCGGCGGCCAGGAATCGACGCGGACCACCCAGCATCTGGCGGAGTTGTTCCGCCTTGCCGATGATGCGCGTGTCCTGCTTCAACCCGACCTTGCGGTTGAGCGCATGCGTGCCCTGATGGCCGTGCGCGGTGTGGAGCAAGGCTAGGCTGCGCCAGCCGCTGAACAGGGGAGAGCAAAATGACGTCCTGCCCACGCATCCGCGTTGTTGAAGCAGAACTCTTCGAGCGGGACGTCCCTTTCCGCTTTGCCTTTCGGTTTGGTGCGGCCGAAGTGAAATCGGCGCGCCAGGCCTTTGTTCGGGTGCGGCTTGTCGACGAGGCGGGTGGCGTCGCGCGGGGTTGGTCCGCGGAGATGATGATGCCGAAATGGTTCGACAAGAACCCGGCACTGTCTCCGCAGGACAATGCCGAACAGCTTCGCCGCTCACTGCACCTTGCCATGCAGGCTTGTCTGAATGCGGGCAGCGGCACGGCGTTCGACCTGCACACAGCCGTCGAAGCAGAACTCCATGCAGCCTGCGAAAGCGAAGGCCTTGGTGGCCTGATCGCCTCTTTCGGACTGGCGCTGGTAGACAGGGCCATCATTGACGGCATCTGCCGCCATGTCGGATTGCCTGTCGAACGGGTTGTGCAGAAGAACCTGCTTGGAATTGATGCGCGCACCGCTCCTGATCTGGCCGGCTTCCCCCTGGACACTTTTCTCTCACGACGTCGGATCCACGCAGACATCGCGGTGCGGCACACGGTAGGTCTAGGTGATGCGCTGGACGCATCAGACCTTGAGCAACAACTCGATGATGGTCTGCCGCAGACATTGGCGCAGGTAATCGCCGCCTATGGTCACCGCTGGTTCAAGCTGAAAATCGGCGGAGATGTCGAAGCAGACCTGGCGCGGCTGGAACGCGTTGCCGCAATACTCGAACGCGAGCAGCCGGATTACCGCGCCACGCTTGACGGCAATGAGCAGTATCGCGACGAAGATCATGTGCTGGAGCTGTTGGACGGACTGGAGCGCAATGCACGGCTCGCAAAGCTGCGCGAACACATCGTCTTCCTCGAACAGCCGATCGCACGTGCAAGGGCGCTTGAGGCTCCCATCGGAAAACTGGCCACGCGCATATCCGTGGAAGTCGACGAGTCGGACGCTTCCATGGATGCCTTTGTGCGGGGCAAGGCGCTTGGCTATTCCGGAGTTTCCTCGAAATCCTGCAAGGGTTTCTACCGCGCATTGTTGAATCGCGCGCGGGTCGAACTCTGGAACAATGCAGCCGGGCGCAAACTGTTCTTCATGTCGGCGGAAGATTTGACCACACAGGCAGGCCTTGGCCTGCAGCAGGATCTTGCCCTGGCCGGTCTTATCGGAACCGAGCATGTGGAGCGCAACGGTCATCACTTCGTGCGCGGCATGCCAGGTGTTCCCGAAACGGAACTGCGGCAATGGGCGCAGGCGCATGGCGATCTTTATCGGCCGCTTGGCCAGAGCCTGCAGCTTGATATTCGCGACGGACGCATCTCGCTGAAAAGCGTTGGCGCGGCCACCGGGCTGGGCGCGTCCGTGGAGCCCTATTGGGCCGCAATGGAATCGATGAAACGGGAGGAAACAGCAATATGAGCCTGAAGGGCCGACTATCCATAAACCTCGCCACAACGCGCGGAAGCTGGGGCTTCAAGGACGCCGTCGAAGGCTGTCTGCGCCACGGTATCACAGCCATTGCGCCCTGGCGCGATCAGATCGCGGAGATCGGTCTTGCCGAGGCCGCACGCATCGTGAAGGAGAACGACCTTCAGGTGACAGGTCTATGTCGCGGCGGCATGTTTCCCGCGGTGGACAAGGCGGGACTGCAGGCCAATATCGACGACAACAAGCGTGCAATCGACGAAGCGGTCGCGCTCAACGCAGACTGCCTCGTTCTCGTCGTTGGCGGTCTGCCCGGCTCCTCGAAAGACATTGTCGAGGCGCGCAAGATGGTGACGGACGGGATCGCTGCCATTCTGCCTTATGCGCGCGAGAACAACATGCCGCTCGCCATCGAACCGCTGCACCCGATGTATGCCGCCGACCGCGCCTGCGTGAACACGCTGGGCCAGGCGCTGGACATCTGTGTGGAACTCGGCTCAGGCATTGGCGTCGCGATCGATGTCTATCATGTCTGGTGGGATCCGCAGCTTGAGGAGCAGATCGCGCGTGCAGGACAGATGGACGCGATCCTCGCACATCATATCTGCGACTGGCTGGTACCGACCCAGGACTTGCTTCTGGATCGCGGCATGATGGGTGACGGCGTCATCGATCTGCCGGCCATTCGCCGCATGATCGAACAGGCAGGCTTTCACGGCCCGCAGGAAGTGGAAATCTTCTCCCGGGACAACTGGTGGAAGAAGTCCGGGGACGAAGTGCTTCGGACTTGCGTGGAGCGGTTCGAAAGCGTCTGCTGATCGCGCCTGCGCGTCGCCTCATCAGGCGACGCGTTGCGTCCAGGTGCGGTTTCCGAAAAGCCGCAGCATCTCGCTTTCGGGGACCGGCTTGCTGAAGAGATAGCCTTGCGCCTCGTCACAGCCGCTATCACCCACGAGCTGCAGCTGATCCCATGTCTCGACACCTTCGGCGACTGACACGACGCCCAGCGCATCGGTCAAGCCGATGATCGCGTCGATGATGGCGCGATGGGCCGGGTTCGATTCCATGTCCGTCAGGAAGGAGCGGTCGATCTTGATCTTGTCGAAGGTGAACTTGCGCAAATAGGCAAGCGAGGAGTAGCCGGTACCAAAGTCGTCCAGCGAGACCCGGATGCCGAGTGCGCGCAGCTTGCGCAGAGCGCGATGTACGTCGGAATTCTCTTCCAGCAACAGCGTCTCGGTAACTTCCAGCTCAAGACGATGCGGCTCCAGCCCGGTTTCCCTGAGCACCTTGGTCACGGTGTCCACGATATCGGACCGCTGGAACTGCACGGCCGAAACGTTGACGGCGATATTCACCGATGACGGCAGGCGGCTGGCGGTCTTGCAGGCCTTCTTCAAGAGCCAGGCACCGAGCGAAACGATCACGCCG
Source organism: Nitratireductor basaltis (assembly GCF_000733725.1). Lineage (NCBI taxonomy): Bacteria > Pseudomonadati > Pseudomonadota > Alphaproteobacteria > Hyphomicrobiales > Phyllobacteriaceae > Nitratireductor > Nitratireductor basaltis. Next base: position 1,958,057 of record NZ_JMQM01000001.1, read on the forward strand.
GTCTGCTCGGCAAGGGGGATGAATTCATCGGGCGGGACATTGCCCAAGGGCGTATGCGGCCAACGCAGCAGCACTTCCATCGTCGTGATCTTCTTCGAGTTGAGGTTCACGATCGGCTGGTAGTGCAGCGCGAAATCCTTTTCGTAATCAGCGGTACGCAGCGCAAGCTCGAGCAGACGTTTTCTTTGCAGACGCACGTCCATTTCCGGTTCGAAGAAGCGGTAGCTTCCACGCCCTGCCGCCTTTGCGCTGTACAGCGCGGAATCGGCACTGCTGAGCAGCGTGTCCCAGTCGGCCTCGTTACTTTTGGTCTGTGCAAGCCCGACGCTGACACCAATCGCCACGTCATGGCCATCGATCATGTAGGGCCAGCTGATCGATTCGATGAGTTCTTCAGCGAGGACCGAAGACGCTTCGACATCCAGGTCTTTCAGGACGACGATGAATTCGTCGCCGCCCAGACGCGCGATGATGCCCTTGTCATCGACGGATTTCTTGATGCGGCTCGCGACTTCCTGGAGCAGTGCGTCGCCCACGGGATGTCCCAGCGTGTCATTGACATGCTTGAAGTCATCGAGGTCGAGGCACATCACCGTCGTGTCCTGCGCCACGCGGTCGCCCTCGATCACGCCGTCCTCGAGAAATTCGCGCAGAAGACGACGGTTGGGCAGTCCGGTCAGAAGATCATGACGCGCCATATGGGCAAGATCGGTCGCAGCACGCTTCAGATCCTTGTTGGCGTCAGTCAAACGCGACTGCGTTTTGGCCAGGGTGCGGTTCTGAAATGCAAGCACGGCCGCCAGGGCGAGGCCGAACAGAATGAAGCCCAGCGCCGTGGCCATGAAGGTGCGGTGCACCTGGAGCAGGTCCTGCTCATATTCCGAGATTTTCACGCTGGTGAAATAGGCTGCTTCCGAAGACAGTCTGATCAGATCAGGCTCGAGCGGGGCCATGAGCGCCATGATGGCAGAGGCATGGCCCGGCTCGTCCAGATCAGCGACAAGCCCTTCCATCTCTTCAACGGCTTTGGCAACGCGCACGATCACGTCTTCGCGGAAACTCTCACCAGCCGTGAAGTCCGCGAAAAAGCCGCTTTCAAAGACATTTACCCGCCCCTTCAGGATCTCATAGCGCAGCTGAATGTCTTCGATACGCTCCTGCGTGCGCATGTTCTGGAATGCGGTGATACGCTGATAGAGGCGGATGAACTCGTTGACGCCCTGGCTGGCGCTCCAGGCCACATCGTAACGCGAGACGTGGCTGAGCGGCTTTTGCTGCTGGAATATCAGGAGCGACAGGTAACCAGCAGCGACAGCAAAGGCCAGGGTGGTCGCGATGAGACCACCCTTGAGGTACCGAAACACCGCCGAAACTCGGCTTCTGGAAGGGCCTGAGCTCTTCATCGAGTCAGCCTTCAGCGAACGACCAGGCGTGCGACTTGCCAGGCTGAGCGGGCATAATATTGCTGGCTGTGAAGGTTCTCACCATCATAGGGATAGACGATGAAGAGCGGCCCCTTGTCGCTGATCTCCATGTACTCGCCATCTCGCTTGAGCGCGAGAATGACGTCATGGTCGTAGAAGTCGCTGATCGGGATCACGGTGCTGTAGTCATTGAGTGCGCGAGCGACAAGCTCCTCGCCTTCTGAACCGACGCGTTCCAGCAAGACGCGCATCGGCACACCTTCGAAAGTGACGTCACCATCATACCAGGGCGTAGTCGTCTTTACCGTCTTTACGCCCAGCTCTTCCAGCATGGCGCGGTCAAAAACCGCTTCGCTGCCGGAATTTGTGACGGAGATCTCACCCTCGATGGTGAGAATGGTCTTGCCTTCTGGCTTGGACAGGGTCGCGTCCTGTGAATAGGCCTGACTGGCGGCAACAGCAAATAGAGCCATCGCCAGTGCTTGAACACGGCGCCCTGTTGGCAGAAACATTCCCATTTCACCGCTCCCGCTGAACGTGTTGCCGGTCAGGCCGACGACAGTATTTCCAACATCGTTGCATGGGAACGTTCACATGATGTTACCATTGCGCAGTTTGTCCCATCATCGCCCCGCAATCAGGTTCAGCTTGTCGCTTGCCGGCTCACCCAACAGGTCAAATATGCTGTAGCATGGTGGAATCAGCAGCCTGAAATTGCATGAGGGGGATGCAAGCGGTGACGCTTACTGTTCATGGCGTATTGGTTCCGATCGAACCTTCTGAAGTATCGCCGGTCATCTGGGAGGCGCTTGTCTCCGGAAGCTATGAGGCAAAGGAAGCGCGCTGGATCGCCAAATGCGTCCAGCCTGACGACCGCGTGCTGGAGCTTGGAAGTGGTGTCGGCATCGTGACGGCGCTGATCGCGCGGGTGGACAATGTGCATGTCTGGGCGTTCGAAGCCAATCCGCTGACAGCAGCGCTTGCACGCAGGGTGTTAAACGCAAATCAGATCGAGAATGTATCGCTGTCCCAGGGCGTCCTTACCGCCGGGGCGGCGCAGGAGCTGAAGTTCTATATTCGCAGCGACCTCTGGATGTCCTCGATGGACGAACAGCAGGGACCGTATTTGCGCGTCATCGAGCTTGCGTCTCAGGATATCGATGCCTTCATCGCGCGCCACGACATCAATGTCCTTGTCATGGATATCGAAGGTGCTGAGCGCGATCTGCTTTCCAAGGCCGAGTTGCCGGGCGTGGAGCGGATCTTCCTCGAGCTTCACGACCATCTCTACGGGCTGGACGGCATCCGCGATATCACGCGAGCTCTGGTTTCCAAGGGCTTTGGCTATGACCCCCGAGGCTCGAGCGGGCCATGTGTGCTGTTTTCCCGCGATGACAAGCCGCGGGTCTATCAGGAAGAGGCCGAATGGGCCTGATTGCGGGAAAGAGGCCTGCTCAGGCCGCTTCCTCTCCCAGCGCCTTCAAAACATCATCGCGCATGGGCATGGGTGCCACAGCACCAAAGCCCTGTGTTGAAAGCGCTGCGGCGGCATTGGCGTAGCGTGCAGCCTTGAACGGATCCTGAACGCGAAGATATTCCGCCAGGAAGTTGCCGTCGAAGGTGTCACCGGCACCGGTCGCATCGACTGCATTCACGCGGATGCCGGGCACCTTGCGTCGCTCATCGGGGGTGGCGATCAGGCAGCCTTCGGCACCAAGCGTCAGCGCAACCACCTTCGCGCCGTCCTTGAGATAGTGATCCGCGATCGCATCCGGATCGCTCAGACCGGTCAGTTGCTCGGCATCCTCCAGTCCCGGCAAGGCAATGTCCGTCATCGCCATCGCCGCACCCGTCATCGCGCGGGCGCGTTCAAGCGGCCAGAGCTTGAGCCGCAGATTCGTGTCGAAGGAGACAAGCGTTCCGTTTTCGCGCGCGATCGAGATGGCTTCAAGAACGGCGTCCGCTGCACTTGTGCTGATGGCCATGGAAATGCCCGACATATGCAGGATCTCCGCACCGGCGATATAATCGCGCGGCAGGTCTGCCGGCGTGACGCGGCTGGAGGCAGAACCTGCGCGCAGATATGAGAAGACATGACCGTTCTTGCCGTGGCTGACGAAATAGACGCCTGTATGGGCGTCCGACTTGCGCAACACCCGTGAGGCGTCGACATTGTTGTCCGCCCAGAGCCTGGTGATGCTGTCGCCGAATTCGTCGTCGCCCAGCGCGGTGAAGTAACCGACATCAGCGCCTGCCCGTGCGGCTGCTATCGCGCAGTTGGACGTGTCACCGCCGTGGCCGAAAAGGTAGCGTCCCGAATCGTCGACCTGGTTGAACTCGATGAGCGGCTCGCCCATGCATACGATACGCGGACTGGTCATTGACTTCTCCCTTCTGGCAAGGCGGCGGCTCCACCTTCAATTCCGCCTCTTTCAAGTCGATTTGAAGCGGAACGGCAAGCGCCAGCGGGCGATAACCGTACGATTTCGCTTGAAAAGCTGTCGCAACTAGAGATGCATCCTCACAAATGCGCGTCAGATATACATGCTTCCGGGTGCAGCACCGGGATTTCCCGGGGTCGGCGCGGGACCTATGAGCTCCGAGAGCCTGCTGCCGGGGTAGAATGCCGCGTGGTATGAGGGGCGCCTGCGCATCCTCTGGAACCATTCACGCGCATATTGGTGGGACGGATCGTCAAGGAGGTCGAGCCCTAGATCTTCAGCGCGATCAAGCGAGGGCGCCATGAACAGATCGGCCAGGGTCACGCGACCACCCATGATCCACTCACGGCCATCGGACAAAGCAAGATCAAGCTGCTGCACCGCGCAGCGCAATTCAGCCAGGGCGAATTCGATTTCCTCCGCGCGGATGGAGCGCCCACGCATCCGCGCCATGAAGGCACCGCGCGATGGCTGCAATTCTCCACGCAGAACCGTCGACGCCCGTGCAGCCTCTGCAGGTGCATTGAAGACGCGCTGCGCAGAGGGATATTGCACAGCAGGCATGACCAGATTTTCAACGAAGCGCAGCCAGCTGCGCATCCTGGCGCGTTCATCCGGACGCCATGGAACCAATGGCGGCTCCGGGAAAACCTCGTCCAGATATTCGGCAATGGAGGATGAACCTGCGATCCGGTTTGACCCGTGGACCAGGGTCGGCACCATGCTTGTTACCGGGGCCGAATAATCGAGGCTGGTGGGAAGATCATCGGACCCGGACGAAATCTGGATGTCCTGATAGTGAAGCCCCTTTTCCTCCAGAACGAGACGCACTTTCTGACTGCAGGTAGAGTGGGCACTGTTGTAAAGAACGAGTTCCATGTCTCTGCTCCGGGCATACCTGTTCCAAGTGTTGCCGCTCTTCCTCTCGCCACGCGGAACAAAGCTTGCTGGAAGCTGTTTCGCGCCTAGGTTTTCCTCGTGCCGGCAGCCTCTCGAAACCCTCCCAGAAGGAAGGCCTTCAGCTGCTGCATCAGCTTGTCCATGTTGTCGGGCGACACCTGCTCGCGCGTGACATACTGAATCCGCCCGACGCCACCAGCATCAGACACACCCAGAAGCACCGCCCCGATCATGAAGAAGTAGCGCCACGCCAGATCGGCTTCATCGAGATTCGGCACCACCTGTTTCAGCGTCCGGATGATGCGCTCGGCAAACGGGTTGAAATGCTTGGACAGAAGCTGGTTGGTGACCTCGTTGGGGGTCGTGCGGCTGTTCAGGATCAGCTTCAGCAGCAAATGACCGTATTCGCGCGTGCCGGGGCTGGCATAGGGCTCGATGAAGATATCAATCACCTCTTCGAGCGTGATCGCTTTCCCGCCCGCCTGCATGCGAGCTTCCGCCTCATCGAGAAGCATGTGGCGGCGGCTGTTGATCCTCTCCGCCATTCGGTCGAGTACGGCGAAAACCAGTTGTTCCTTCGAGCCGTAATAGTAGTTCACCGCAGCGATATTCACATCCGCTGCAGTGGTGATCTGGCGCAGCGACGCCTGCTCTATGCCGTGCTCGGCAAAAGTACGCTCTGCCGCGTCAAGAATACGGTCGCGCGGTGAAGGCTGGCTGGTGCCCGAGGGGCTGTCGCTATCAAAACCCATGATTGAAACAGTTGTTTGAATTTCCCGTTCTGTCAAGAGACGAGATGTAATGCCTTGTATTATTTTTGTATATTCATGGCTGAGTACCGGATCGAGAAGAGCCGGTTTGCGCAAATCACATTCATCTGCAAAAAGCGCGTGGGTTTCCACCATCTGCAGAAGCTGAAGCGCTCATGAAGTATTTCGATATCACCCTGTCCTGCGAAGATCGCCCCGGTATCGTTGCTGCTGTTACAGCACGACTGGCGGGTCTTGGGGCGAATATCGCGGAATCAAACCAGTTCTGGGATCGCCAGACCAATCGGTTCTTCATGCGCATCTCATTCACAGCGCCTGCTGAGGCTGCCGCTTCCGGAATCGAGGAAGAACTGGCCCCGGTCGTCTCCGAGTTCAATATGGAAACGGCGCTGATCGATCGCAGCCGCAAGCCGAAGATCGTGGCAATGGTTTCCCGCTTCGACCACGCGCTCTTGCACCTGCTCTACCAGATCCGGGTCGGTTGGCTTGATGCGGAGGTCGTCGCTATCGTTTCAAACCATGAAGATTCCCGTCGCACTGCAGAGATAGAGGGCATTCCCTATCACTACTGGCCGGTCACGAAGGCAAACAAGGCGGAGCAGGAAGCCAAGCTTCTCGATCTGGTCGAAGAGACTGGTGCCGACCTCGTCGTGCTCGCCCGCTACATGCAGGTGCTATCCGATAATCTCTCAAACAGGCTGTTCGGGCGCGTCATCAACATCCACCACTCCTTCCTGCCAAGCTTCAAGGGCGCGCGTCCCTATCAGCAGGCATTCGAGCGAGGCGTGAAGGTTATTGGCGCAACCGCGCATTACGTGACTGCCGATCTCGACGAAGGCCCGATCATCGAGCAGGAGACGGAACGGGTAACCCATGCGATGAGCGTGGAAGACCTCGTTCACACCGGCCGCGACATCGAATCACGCGTACTGGCCCGTGCGGTGAAACTGCATCTGGAAAGCCGCGTCATGCTCAATGGACGCAAGACGGTGGTCTTCGCCAAGGGCTGAGCGGATTCCTCACGCGATCTCGATCTCGCACCAGTGGCGATAAGGCGCATCGGGCGTCACGATCGTGTTCGGAAAATGCGGATTGTTCACTGCATCGGGGAATTTCTGATCCTCGAGGCAAAGCCCGGCGTGACGTCCGTAGCGCACGCCATTCAGGCCCGGCACCGGCACGTCGAGTTTTGACCCGTTATAGAGTTGCAGACCCGGCTGATCCGTGAAGAGTTTCAGGGTGAGACTGTCGTCGGGTGCGACGAGAATGACGGCGGGATCCTCTGCCGTGCGGCCGGTATCAAGCACGAGATTGTGGTCGAACTCCTGCGCGATTCCGGCTGCATCGCGCATCACGCGTGGATTGCGGAAGTCGAATTTCCTGTTTGAGACAGGCGTGATTTCGCCGGTCGGAATCAAGGTCTCGTCAACCGGCGTATAGGCATTGGCGCGCAGGAAGAGGCGATGGTCGAGAACATCGCCCCCTCCCATCAGGTTGAAATAGTTGTGCTGCACGAGATTGACGGGGGTCGCCTCGCTCGCCATCGCCTCGAACTCGATGCGCAGGCGGTTCCCGTCGAGCCGATATTCGACAACGATATCAAGGCTTCCGGGATAGCCCATCTCGCCATCCGCGCTCGTATAGGTCAGGCGAACACCGTTTTCGGCCAGCGGCTCCATGAGCCAGATCTGCTTGCCGATACCGGCACTTCCGCCATGCAGATGATTATCGCCCTGGTTCTGATCGAGCTGGTATTCGCGTCCATTGAGCGTGAACCGGCCACCGGCGACGCGGTTGGCGACACGCCCGGCGATGGCACCGAAATAGCGGCTATGGGCGGGATAGTGTTCGAATTCCTCGAAGCCCAGCACGACGGAGCGCATTCCACCTGCAACGGGCACCTGCCAGTCGCGAATGAGCGCGCCGTAGCTCAGCACTGAAATGCGCGTGCCGCTTTCGCTCTCGATGACGGCCTGAAGCACGTCCTTGCCTTCATGTTCCGCGAAGCGTGAAATTTCGACTGCCACTGCCATCCCCTCCAAATCCGGAAAGGAGATGTGCGGCAGAGCGGCGGCGGCGTCAAGCGCCGCCGCCCGTCATGCCAGACCTTAAAGACTGTCCAGTCGTGTCCAGGCGGCGTCGGCCTGCGAAGACTTCACGCATGCCTCGACGAAGCGCAGCCCGTCCACGCCATCGGAAACATCCGGCAGATGCAAACGTTCGGGCCTGCTGCCGCCACCACGCATTGCGCGAATAGCGCCTGCGGCTTCCGTATAGAGCGTGGCGAAGGCTTCGAGATAGCCTTCTGGATGGCCCGGCGGGATGCGGGTCACGCTTGCTGCCGCCTCTCCCGTTCCCGGTCCGCCGCGCGTGAGGATACGCGTTGGCTCACCGAATGGCGTGTAATGGAGATAGTTCGGGTTCTCCTGCTCCCATTCGAGCCCGCCCTTCGTGCCATAGATGCGCAGCTTCAGCCCGTTTTCGTTGCCGGGGGCGACCTGACTGACCCAGATCATACCCTTGGCGCGACGGCCATTCCTTTCGCCGTAACGCAGCATGACATGGGCGTTGTCGTCGAGCTTTCGGCCGTCCACGAAATGATCGAGGTCGGCGGCCACGCTCTCGGCTTTCAGTCCGGAGACAAAAGAGCCGAGCTGATAGGCATGGGTGCCGATATCGCCAATGGCGCCGCCTGCGCCCGACTGCTTGGGGTCGGTGCGCCAGGAAGCCTGCTTCTGTCCTTCCGCCTCTATCGGCTCGGTCAGCCAGTCCTGCGGATATTCCGCCTGTATCAGCGTGATCTCGCCGAGCACACCATCCACCACCATCTGGCGGGCCTGCCGGATCATCGGATAGCCGGAATAGTTGTGCGTGAGCACGAACAGGCACCCGCTCTTTTCCGCGATCTCGGCCAGCGTATTGGCGTCGTCCAGATTGGAAGTCATCGGCTTGTCGCAGATGACATGGATGCCCGCTTCAAGAAAGGCCTTGGCTGCGGGAAAATGCATATGGTTCGGCGTGACGATGGAGACGGCCTCGATACCATCTTCCCGCGCGCTTTCGGCCTTGGCCATTTCCTCGAAACTGCCATAGGAGCGGTCGGGCGAAAGGCCGAGTTCCGCCGCGGAAGCCTTGGCCCTCTCCCGATTGGATGAGAGCGCGCCGGCGACGAGTTGGTAATGACCGTCCAGCCGCGAGGCCATGCGGTGCACGCCGCCGATGAAGGCACCCTGCCCGCCGCCGACCATTCCAAGCCGGATGGGCGTGGTCATGTCGTCCTGTTTGCCTGCAGAGACCATGTCAGCCCTCCCCGATGCCAAGCATGGCACGCAGCTTCGCGCGGTCGGTGGAACCACCGGCGAAATCGTCGAATGCTTTTTCGGTCACGCGGATGATGTGATTTTCGATGAAGGGCGCGCCTTCTGCCGCACCGTCTTCGGGGTGCTTCAGGCAACACTCCCATTCGAGCACGGCCCAGCCGTCATAGTCATACTGCGCGAGCTTGGAGAAGATGCCGGTGAAATCGACCTGACCGTCGCCAAGAGAGCGGAAGCGGCCGGCCCGGTTCATCCAGCCCTGATAGCCGGAATAGACACCCTGTCGCCCATCCGGATTGAACTCCGCATCCTTCACATGGAAGGCCTTGATGCGCTCGTGATAGATGTCGATGAAGGCCAGATAATCGAGCTGCTGCAGCAGGAAATGCGAGGGGTCGTAATTGATCGTGCAGCGCTTGTGACCATCGAGCTTTTCGAGAAACATCTCGAATGTCGCGCCGTCAAACACGTCTTCACCCGGATGCAACTCATAGGCGACATCAACGCCTTCACTCTCGTAAGCGTCGAGAATGGGCTTCCAGCGTTTTGCAAGTTCGGTGAAGGCTTCGTCGATCAGGCCTTCGGGGCGCTGTGGCCATGGGTAGAGATAGGGGAAAGCAAGCGCGCCGGTGAAAGATACCGATACGTCCAGCCCCATATTTCGTGAAGCCTTGGCGGCGTGCAGCATCTGCTGAACCGCCCATTCCTGCCGGGCCTTCGGATTGTTGTGCACCTTCTCCGGTGCAAAACCATCAAATGGCACATCATAGGCCGGGTGAACGGCAACAAGCTGGCCAAGCAGATGTGTCGAAAGCTCGGTCACTTCCACACCGGCTTCAGCGCAGATGCCCTTCACCTCGTCGCAATAATCCTTGGAACTGGCCGCCTTTTCCAGATCAAACAACCGCCCGTCCCAGGCCGGGATCTGGATGCCGCCATAGCCGTGGCCTGCGGCCCATTTGGCAATGGATGGCAATGTGTTGAACGGCGCTTCATCGCCCGCAAACTGGGCCAGGAAGATGCCTGCCCCCTTCATGGTGCTAGCCATGATCTCCTCCTTGTTTTAATCATGTCCGCGCGTAGCGGACATAGGCGATACTTCCCGAATCCGGTGACCAGCACGGCACATTGATCGTGCCCTGCCCGCCAAAAAGAGAGATGAGTGTGCGCGGCGCGCCTCCTTCAGCCGGCATCAACCGCAGCTCGACCTCACGGTCGGCGGGATGGCCTTCTGTGCCTTCCTCGTAGGCAAGGTAAAGGACCTGTTTCCCGTCCGGAGAGGGATGGGGGAACCAGTTCACGCGCTCATCATCGGTCATTTTCTGCAGGTCCGAGCCATCGGGGCGCACGCGCCAAAGCTGCATGCCGCCCTCGCGGTCGGAGTTGAACCATATCCATTGGCCGTCGGGTGTATAATCCGGCCCATCATAGTGCCCGCCGCCTCCGACAACCTGTATTTCGTTCCCGCCATCGACCGCACATGTGCAGATCATGAATGTGCCGTCACGGACCGCCGTGTAGGCATGGCGACTGCCATCCGGCGACCAGCCATGCCACCAGGATGGCACTTCTTCGGTTACCCGCTGCGGCGTTCCGCCATCGATTGGCAGGGTGTAGATGCAGGACTTTCCAGTCTCCGTCTTGTCGGAGATGACAAGAAGCAATCCGTCGGGCGAAATGCCGTGATCATTGTTGCAGCCCGTGGCAAAGCCGGTGTCGATACGCACCGGCTGCGCATCCTCGGACAGATCGAGCCGGTAGATCAGGCCTGAGCCATTGAACACCAGAAAGCTGCCATCAGGCGACCAGTTGGGCGCTTCCACGTGATCGGGAGTCTGCCAGACCGTGCGGCTTGTCTGCGTCCCGAAGTCGTAGATTTCGAGGAAACTCTTCATGCCCCCTCTCCGGGTGCATAGGAGAATTTAGTGAAATCGGCGGGGATGGCGCTGCCGCTCGTATCAAAGGCGGCCATGCCGATGAAGGCACCGGTGAAGGAGGCATGCTCGCCCCGCCCGCCTTCGTCGGAGATAACGCTGGCATCCAGGACAGGGCCGATTGCCTGCCAATCCTCATCGCCGTTGCGGAAGTAAAACTGCAGCTCGGCCTCATTGACCTCGGCGGCCAGTTCAACCGGGCCATCCGGCAGCTTCACCGGCTTTGCCAGCGGAAATGACAGGCGCCCGTCCGGCCATTCGCCGGGGCAGCTCAGGATCGTCAGAACGCGGCCCTGATCTGCATTCCAGGTGACGCCAAGAAAGTGGAATTTGTGGCGGTTATAGTAGTGCGTGATGCCAGCCATCTGCTGGTAATTGGCTGGCGCGAATTCCAGCCGCGTTTCAGCGCGGAAGGTGAAATGCTCCTGCCTGCGCGCCACCAGCGCCTGCTCGAACCAGCTGCCAATGGATTCGCGTGCATGGAGGCGAAGCGCGCTGCCGGTCAGCGTGAAGATGCGGTCGGGTTCGGGTGTACGCAGCCACTGGAAATCGCGCGGAAGCGTGGTGTCGGTGAAGTCGTATCGAATGGGCTCGGGCCGTTGAGGCTCCGCCGCACCTTCCGGTGCAGGCACTTCGACCGAGGGCACGACACCGCCCTGTTCCAGATAAAGCCAGCCATCATCTTTCCAGACGCATTTCTGGATCGCCGTCTCCCGCCCCAGAGGCGAGCGGCGGGTGCCCGGCAGCGGGCGCGAGCACAGATGCGTGTGATAGACCTCGCCCGAAGGCGTCTCGACCATCTGGCCGTGGCCGGCACGCTGCAATGGTGCTTCGGGATCATCCTTCGCGGTGATCAGATGCGCATCGGGATGAAGCTCATATGGCCCATCGATCTGGCGCGAGCGCGCCATGGTAACCGCATGGTCGTAACCGGTGCCGCCCTCCGCAACGGTCAGATAATACCAGCCATCGCGCTTGAAGAGATGCGGGCCTTCGGTCAGACCGTGCGGACTGCCGGCGAAGATATTCTTCACCTCGCCCACCAGCTTGCCGGCTTTCGCATCATATTCTTGCAGCAGGATACCACCGAAGGCCGGATGCTTGGGATTGCCGCCAACGGATTCCGTCAGGTGGTTCCAGACCAGGTTGAGGAACCATTTGCGCCCGTCTTCATCATGAAAAAGCGAGGGGTCAAAGCCGGAAGAATTCACATAGACCGGATCGGACCAGGGGCCTTCTATTGTTGGCGACGTGACGATGTAATTGTGCGCGTCCTTGAAGTTGCCGTCGATGCGTTTCACATCGGTGTAGACCAGCCAGAACAGCCCGTCGGCGTAAGACAGGCACGGCGCCCAGATACCACCGGAATCGGGATTGCCGCGCATGTCGAGCTGGGACTTGCGCGCCAGCGGGCGTTTGGCGAGCCGCCAGTTCACCAGATCCTTCGAGTGGTGGATCTGGACACCCGGATACCACTCGAAGGTTGATGTCGCGATATAGTAGTCGTCCCCCACCCTGCAGATGGACGGATCAGGATTGAAGCCGGGCAGGATGGGGTTGACGATCATTTGCGTTTTGGACCCTTTCGTTCGGCCGACGCGGCCCACAGATTGATGTCGGCATCGCGGGCGAAGGTGTCGATCTCGGCCAGCTCAGCATCGGTGAAATCGAGATTGCCGAGTGCACCGACGCAGTCTTCCACCTGTGAGGGCTTGGATGCACCGATAAGCGCCGTGGTTACGCGGCCACCGCGCAGTGCCCAGGCCAGCGCCATCTGCGCCAGCGTCTGACCGCGCTTCTTTGCGATCTCGTTCAGGCCGCGGATATTGTTGATGTTGCGCTCGTTCAGGAACTCGTTGCGAAGCGACTTGCCCTGTGCCGCACGGCTCTCCTCCGGGATGCCGTTCAGATATTTGTCGGTCAGCATGCCCTGCGCCAGCGGCGAGAAGACGATGGAGCCGATGCCAAGATCGTCCAGCGCATCCAGAAGCCCGTCATCCTCGACCCAGCGATTGATCATGGAATAGCTCGGCTGATGGATCAGGCACGGCGTGCCAAGCTCCTTCAGAATGGCGGCTGCCTCGCGGGTGCGCTGTGCGTTGTAGGACGAGATGCCGACATAGAGCGCGCGGCCGGAACGCACGATATGGTCGAGCGCCATCATCGTCTCTTCAAGCGGCGTTTCGGGGTCGAAGCGGTGGGAGTAGAAGATGTCGACATAGTCGAGGCCCATGCGCTTCAGGCTCTGGTCGCAGCTCGCGATCAGATATTTGCGGCTGCCCCACTCGCCGTAAGGTCCAGGCCACATGTCGTAGCCGGCCTTTGACGAGATGATGAGCTGGTCGCGATAACCTGCAAAATCGGTCCGCAGGATCTCGCCGAAAGCCACCTCCGCGGAACCGGGAGGCGGGCCGTAATTGTTGGCCAGATCGAAATGGGTGATGCCCAGGTCGAATGCCTTGCGGCAGATGGCGCGCTTGTTAGCGTGGGTCGCGTCTTCTCCGAAATTGTGCCACAGGCCAAGCGAAATCGCCGGCAGCTTGAGGCCCGAACGGCCACAGCGGCGATAGACCATGTTGTCGTAGCGGTTTTCGGCGGGTTGCCAGGTCATGCGAGTTCCTTTTCTGCGAGCAGGTTCCCTGCCGCATCCACGCCGAGCGCCGCTGGGCGTTCGCATGTGGTCTGCAGCGTGACGAAGCTGCCCGTTTCACCTGATTTGAGGATGGACGTCATCACGTCGATGGCGTGAAGCGACATTTCCAGTGAACAGCGATGTGGCCGGCCCTCCAGTATGGCTTGCGCCATGTCGGCCAAACCGGCTGCGCGATAATTGGCCAGCGGACGGCCTTCTTCAAGCCCCTGATTGGGCACAGCGAAGGGGTGCGGCCAATCTGGCAGTTCATCCAGAAGATTTCCTTCCTCGGTCACCGCGAGATCGCCACCGAAGAAATTCGGGTCGGGCACATGCAAGGAGCCCTTCTCGCCATAGAGCTCCATGTTGGAATGCTTGTGGTGCCAGACATCCCAGCTTGCGCCGAGCGTGATGATCGCACCACTCTCGAATTCCAACACCGCATGAATGGTCGTCGGCGTCTCGACAGGAATTTTCTCGCCCTTGCGCGGCTCGGAAAGAATGGTGCGCTCCTTCGCCGGGATCGAAGACAGCGCACCTACCCGCCTCACCGGCCCGATGAGCTGGATAAGGTTGGTGACGTAATAGGGTCCGACATCAAGCACGGGACCGGCTCCGGGCAGGAAGAAGAAGTCCGGATTTGGATGCCAGTGCTCCATGCCGTGGCTCATCACATGGCAGGTGCCGCTGACGATCTTGCCGATCTGGCCGCTGTCGACGATGTGGCGGGCCAGCTGATGCGCGCCACCAAGGAAGGTGTCGGGTGCCGAACCAACGCGAACGCCCTTCTCCTCGGCAGCCTTTGCAAGCGCCTGCCCCTCCTCCACCGAAAGCACGAAGGGCTTTTCGGAGTAGACATGCTTGCCCGCCTCGATGGCGCGCCGCGAGATTTCGTAATGTGCGGAGGGGATGGTGAGATTGACGATGATATCGATATCATCGGATGCCAAAAGCCCGTCCACCGTCTCCTGACGCAGCTTGAACTCCTCTGCGCGCGCCTTGGCCGCTTCCGGGTTCACGTCTGCGCAGGCGCGAACCTCGATGCCGCGGAAAAGCGGCGAGAGTTTCATATAGGCCGCCGAAATATTGCCGCATCCGATGATGCCGACGCCGAGTGTCTTCGTCATGATGGGCTCCTCAATATTGCTTGGCGTTTTCGATCGAGCGGCGCGCAAAGCGCTCGTGATCATTCGGCTTGTCATGCTCCATGACGAAGAAGCGGGTGTTGGTGCGCGTGCGCACGGCATCCATGATGGCTTTCCAGTCCATGGTGCCGGTGCCGACATCGGCCCAGCCGTCTTCATCCTCGCACTCACCTTCAGGCGCTATATCCTTCACGTGAATGGCGATGATGCGATCACCGTGCTTCTCGATCCACTCGAGCGGATCGCCACCGCCGCGCACGATCCAGGCAATATCGGCTTCCCAGGGCAGATCCGGCCCGCCGCGGAACATCTCTTCCTGTGGGATGGAGCCATCGGGCAGCGCGCGAAACTCGAAATCGTGATTGTGCCAGCCAAAGGAGAGACCGCCTTCCTTCAACCTCTCGCCAGCCTTTTGCAGCCGCTCACCGAAGCGGGCGTAGCCTGCGGCATCTTGCGGGCGCTGATCGGGCGTCAGGAACGGGCAAAAGACGGCTTTCATGCCGACGGTGTTGGCGATATCCAGCACCTTTTCCGGCTCCCCCTCGATCATGTCGAGGCCGAAATGGCCGGTGGTCATTTTCAGACCCGTCGCGTCAAGCGCGGCCTTGAGAGCCGGGAGATCGGAATAGACGCCGCCATAGCCTTCAACCTGGCCATAGCCCAGCGATTTCAACAGCTTCAGCGTGTCTGCAAGCGGCGGAAACTCACGGGAAGAGTAAAGCTGGTAGGAAAAATCGATCATCATTCAACTCCGCACAGAGGCGGCCGAAAAGGGCACGCCAGTTGGTTCAATTGGATTGTCCGGAAGGCGCTAGAGCCGCGCCTCCGTGTTTGCGTCAAAGATCGAGGCGCGTGCAGGATCGAAACCGATCGGCACCACCTCGCCTTTCAAAAGCGAGGTCTGGCCGTCCACCCGGAAGCGCAATTCGTGGCCGTGAAGCCGTGACCAGACGAGCGTATCCGCGCCCATGGGCTCGATCACCTCAACGGTCGTCTCTGCCTGGTAGGGAAGTCCTTCGGCAGCACGTCCCATGAAGACATGTTCGGGGCGAATACCGAAGCTTGCCTTGCCGCCCTCGGGGCCATTTCCGGCAAATTCGTAGCGTTCCAGCGGCACTTCGAAGCCACCGGCCTTGAAATAGGGTACGCCGTTGGGATGCACTTCCCCCTCGACGAAATTGATGCTGGGCGAGCCGATGAAGCCCGCGACATATTTGTTGACCGGCTTGTTGTAGATGGTCGCCGGATCGGCCAGCTGCTGGATGGCACCGCCGCGCATGATGGCGATGCGATCGGCCAGCGTCATGGCTTCGATCTGGTCGTGGGTGACATAGATCATGGTCGTGTTCTCAAGCTGCTGATGGAGCCGCTTGATTTCCACGCGCAGTTCCGCACGCAACTTGGCATCAAGGTTCGACAGCGGTTCGTCGAAAAGGAAGACATCCACATCGCGCACCAGCGCCCGCCCGATGGCCACGCGCTGGCGCTGGCCGCCGGAAAGCTGGGCGGGCTTGCGCTTCAACAGCGGCTCGATATGCAGGATTTCGGCTGCGCGTGCGATGCGCTTGGCAATCTCGTCCTTGGGCAGACCCGCATTCTTCAGGCCGAAGGCGAGGTTTCCCTCCACCGTCATCTGCGGATAGAGCGCATAGGACTGGAACACCATGCCTATGCCGCGATCCTTGGGCTGCTCCCAGGTGACATTGCGGCCATTGATGAAGATCTGCCCGTCGGTGATGTCGAGCAGTCCGGCGATGCAGTTGAGCAAGGTGGACTTGCCGCAGCCGGACGATCCCAGAAGCACCAGAAACTCGCCCTTGCCGATCTCCAGATCGAGGTTCTGAAGAACGCTGACCTCGCCGAAGGAGAGAGACAGATCATTGATGAGTACGCTGGACATGCCCTACCCTTTCACCGCGCCTGCGGCGATGCCGCGGACGAAGAGTTTTCCGGATGCGAAATAGACGATCAGCGGCACGAGCCCCGTGATGATGGTGGCCGCCATATTGACGTTGTATTCCTTCACGCCCTGGACCGAATTGACGATATTGTTGAGCTGAACCGTCATCGGATAGAGGTCGGGCTTGGTGTAGACGACACCGAAAAGGAAGTCGTTCCAGATGCCGGTGATCTGGATGATCATGGCGACCACGAAGATCGGCAGGCTCATGGGCAGCATGATCTTGAAATAGATGCCCCAGAAACCGGCACCATCGACGCGGGCGGCCTTGAAAAGCTCCTCCGGCACGGAGGTGAAATAGTTGCGGAAGAGCAGCGTCAGGATCGGCATGCCGAAGACCGAATGCACGAGAACAAGGCCGGTAAGGCTGCCGTAAAGGCCCATTTCACGCAGGATGATGACCAGCGGATAGAGCATCACCTGATAGGGGATGAAGGCGCCGACGATCAGGATCGTGAAGAACAGGTTCGCGCCCTTGAAGCGCCAATTGGCGAGTGCGTAGCCGTTGATCGACGCAATGGCTATGGAAAGGAACACCGAGGGAACGGTGATGCGCACCGAGTTCCAGAAGCCGCGGGACAAACCTTCGCAGTTCAGCCCCGTGCAGGCTGTTGCCCAGGCCTTCACCCAAGGTTCGAAGGTGATCTCCATGGGCGGGGCAAAGATGTTGCCCATACGGATTTCCGGCATGCCCTTAAGCGACGTCACCATCATCACGTAAAGCGGCAGCAGGTAGTAGAGCGAGACGACCGCCAGCGTGCCATAGATCATGATGTTGCGACCGGAGAGCGCGCGCTTCGGGCGTGCCCCGCGGGGACCGGCCAGGTCGTGCGCGGCAGCATCAGCGCCGGCGGCCGCGATGTTCAATGCGCCGGTATTAGACATGACGCTTCCTCCCGCCGAATTCGAGATAGGCCCAGGGCACGATCACGATGATCACGGCCAGAAGCATCATGGTGGAGCCGGCAAAGCCCTGCCCGAGATTCTGCGACAGGAACATCGCGTCATAGACATATTTCGCGGGAACTTCTGACGAGATGCCGGGTCCGCCTGAGGTTTGCGCCACCACCAGGTCGTAGACCCGCACGATGCCCGAAGCGATGATGACAAGCGTGGTGATGAAGACAGGCCTCATCATCGGGATGACGATGAACAGATAGGTCTTCCACATCGGGATCCCGTCGATGCGAGCGGCTTTCCAGATGTCCTCGTCGATACCGCGAAGGCCAGCCAGCATCAGGCACATGATGAGACCCGTGGACTGCCAGAGGCCAGCGATGAGGATGCCGTAAATCACGATGTCGGGGTTATAGAGCGGATCGAATGAAAAGCTTTCAAAGCCCAGCGAACGCACTACGGCCTGGATGCCGAATTGCGGGTTGAGGATCCACTGCCACACCAGTCCCGTCACGATGAAGGACAGCGCGAAGGGATAGAGCAGGATCGTGCGGAACGTGTTTTCGAAGCGGATTTTCTGGTCGAGAAGGGCTGCCAGAACGAAGCCGATGATAAGCGAGAGAACCAGCGAGCAAATGCCGTAGATGAACAGGTTCTCGATGGAGATCAGCCATTTGTTGCTCGACCAGAGCCGCTCATACTGATCCAGACCGACAAATTTCTCGCGCGGCAGCAGGCGCGAATTGGTGAAGGAATAGACGACAGTCCAGGCTGTTCCGCCCACAAAGACGACTAGAGCAGTCAGGATCATCGGTATTGCCGCGATCTTGGCGTTCAGGTTCCTGAACAAAGTCGGCGGCCTGCGCGTCGCAGCCATGCCCGCACCTCAATGCTTGGAATTCTTGAAGACAGGAGAAGCTGGCCGGCGCGCAAGTCACGCCGGCCAAGTTCAGACGATCAGTCGGCGTTGGCGATCAGATCGGCGAAACGCTTCTGTGCATCTTCAGCGCTCATGTCCGGCGAATTGAAGAACTCGACGAACAGGTCGTTGACCTGGGTGAGCGAGTCCGCGGACATGAGCTGGTCGGGCGCCTGGATGATGTTGCCCTTGGCAAGGATGTCGAGGCCCTTGCGCATGCAGTCATTGGCAGCTTCAAGATCGACATCGCCACGCACCGGCAGCGAACCCTTCTTGAGGTTGAAGGCGACCTGGGTGTCGGGTGACATCATGACCGATGCCAGCTCAAGCTGGGCTGCAGCAACCTCTTCATCATCCACCACGGGGAAATAGAAGGCATCGCCACCGGTCTGGATGACCTCGTTCACGCCGAGGCCCGGCAGGCAGGTATAGTCCTCACCGGCTGTCTGGCCGGCCACCTGGAACTCACCCTGCGCCCAGTCGCCCATGATCTGGCCGCCGGCCTCGCCATTGATGACCATGCTGGTTGCCTGGTTCCACTCCTGGATATTCGACTTGGCCGACATTTCACGCGCCTTTGCGGCGGCCTCGAAGACCTTGGCGAGTTCTTCGCCGCCGGCGAATTCGGCGTCCTTGTCGCCAAAGATGCGGGTATAGGCATCCGGCCCGGCCAGCGCCGTCAGGAGAACCTGAAAGGCGAGCGTGGTCTGCCAGGGCTGCTGGCCCATGGCGAGCGGGATCTTGCCTGCTTCCTCAAGTGCCGGCGCGGCTGCAACGAATTCTTCCCAATTGGTCGGCACATCAACACCGGCATCCGCGAACGCCTTGTGCGAGAGCCAGAGCCACTGCTGGGAGTGGATGTTCACCGGTACGCAGTAGATCTTTCCATCAAGCGTACAGCTGTCGAGCAGGCTCGACGGCTTGACGACATCCTTCCAACCTTCCTTTTCCGCGATCTCGGTGAGGTCGCGCATCAGGCCAGCCTCAACCAGCTCCTCGGCCTGGCGGCCGTGGTTGAACTGCGTGGCACCCATGGGATCGCCGCCGGTGATGCGGCTGATCATGATCGGGCGAGCCGTACCACCGGAACCGGCGATGGCACCATCCACCCATTTGTGATCAGTCTTTTCCTCGAACGCCTTGGCGAACTCGGCCACGGCAGCAGCTTCACCGCCGGACGTCCACCAATGGGTGACCTCCACATCGGCGGCATTGACGGCGGTTGCGGCTGCAAGCATCGTGGATGCAGCCAGAAGCGACTTTACAGATTTCATTCCATCCTCCCAGAAGGGTGTGAAAACCCGAAAACACCGGCCTCCTACCGATGTAATCGATTGAAACGCCCGTTTACGCGTCTTGCAATCGATTACATGGCAGCTTGATTTGTCGTCAGGAAAGTGTCAAGCACTTTTCAGAAACAGGCGCGAATGCCGGTGTGGCCGCGCTGCAGACCAGGCAAAATCTTGGACAGAAAAACCGTAACCATTCAGGATGTTGCGCTTGCCGCGGGTGTATCCACAGCCACTGTCAGTCGCGCGATAAGCAGCCCCGAGAAAGTGTCTGACGCAACGCGCAACACGGTTTTGGAAGCCATCCGGTCCACCGGCTATCAGGTAAACGTGACTGCCAGCAATCTGCGCCGGCAGCGTACCGGTGCCATCATGGTGCTGGTTCCCGACCTTGGAAATCCGTTCTTCTCGCGCATACTTGCAGGCATCGAGAACGCCACGGCCGCGCGCGGCTATTCCGTGCTCTTCGTCGACACGAAGCAGCCCGGGATGGAGCCAGAGCGCATCGTGATGCATCTGAATGGCACGCGGGCGGACGGTTTCATCTCGCTCGACGGGGCGCTTGCAGGTGACTTTCTGTCGCGCCACCGCCCGGGCGGCGGACAACCACCCCTTGTCTTTGCCTGCGAGTGGGCCGATGGATCCGACCTGCCTCATGTCGCGATCAACAACCAGTCAGGCGCTTGTCTGGCCGTGCAGCATCTGGTTGCGCTGGGCCACCGCAGAATCGGGCATGTCGCTGGGCCGGATGGAAATGTGCTTACCACCACGCGGCTTGAAGGCACACGCAAGAGCCTGAATGCGCTTGAGCTGCCCATTCGCGATGACTGGTTCTTCCAGGGCGACTTCTCGCTCCAGTCAGGCGCTGAAGCCGCGGAGAAATGGCTGAAGCTCAAGGAACGGCCAAGTGCCGTTTTCTGCGCCAGCGACCAGATGGCATTCGGCTTCATCTCGCAGCTCAGCCTGCACGGTCTGAGCGTGCCGCAGGATGTATCCGTCGTCGGCTTCGACGACATCGACATTGCCCGTTACTACATCCCGCCGCTCACGACCATTCATCAGCCACGCCACAAGCTTGGCACGAAGGCTGCCGAATTGCTGCTTTCACAGATCGAGAAGCAAAGTCCGGCGGTTGGGGACGAAATTCTCGAGGTTGAACTCATCGTCAGAAAAAGCACGGCCGCGCCAGCAGGAAACTGACGCGGCCGGATGATCCGTAATAGAGCGCTTATCCCCTATCGGACGACCAAAACCGATATCTGTGCGTGGCGCACGACGCGGGCGGCATTGGGGCCCAGAAGATAATCTTCCGGCCCCGGCCTCTTGGCCGACAGCACGATCAGGTCGGCCTTGATCTTCTCGCTGTATTTCAGGATCTCGCGATAGATCGAGCCGTGGCCGACGATGTGGCGATGCTTCACCTCGGCCGGCACGTGCTTCTTCGTGAACTCGTGAAGAGCCGCATTCGTGGAGTCGATCGCCTTCTGCTCATGCTCCTTGGGAAAGAAGCCGCCCACGATCGACATGCCGTAATCGGGCACCACCGTCATGATGTGCAGGCGACTTCCGAAACTGCGCGCATATTCGACCGCGGTCTCCAATGCGCGCATTTCGGTTTCGGCATTTCCAAGATCTAGCGATACCAGGATGTCCTTGTACATCAGGGCTCTCCTCAAGCAGTGGCCGGACGGGGATTGCCGGCAAGGGTGCCCCCACGACGGCGTTGCAGGAAGACCACCAGGCCAAGCAGCAGAAGTGCCGGGATGTAGAAAACTTCACGCGGCATGCGCTCCGCGCTCACTTCCACGGCAGTAATCTGCACGGGCTCATCCATGTAGAAGTCCATGTTCGACAGGGTCTTGCCTGCAAGACTGTTCATGTCCATGGGCTCATCCAGAATGACAATACCGTTCTCGATGCGCACCGGCAGACCAATCGCCTGTTCGAAGCGGGCCTGCCCGTCTGTACCTGCCTCACCAAGGCCAAATGCCATGGTGCGATCTATCATCTGGTCGGGATTTTCGAAACTTGGCCCCTGGATGACGAGCCGGATCTCGCCATTGTCCGGCTCGGCTTCGACCGCCTCGAAGATCTGCTGCGGCTCGACCTGATTGTACGGGTCCTGCACCAGGTCGAGGAAGAAGCCCGGACGCAGAAGCATGAAGGTGACGAGCAGCAGAGCTGCCGATTCCCACAGACGGTTCTTCACCATGAAGAAGCCCTGGGTTGCGGCTGCGAATATGAGCATGGCCACGGTTGCCAGGCAGAATATCCAGATTGCGCCCAGCCAGCTCACATCGATCAACAACAGGTCCGTGTTGAAGACGAAGATGAAGGGCAGCAGCACCGTGCGCAACGAGTAGAAGAAGGCGGTAAAGCCCGTCTTCAGCGGATCACCGCCCGACACGGCGGCTGCCGCAAAGGAGGCGAGCCCCACCGGTGGCGTCACGTCGGCCATGATGCCGAAATAGAAGACGAACATGTGAGCCGCGATGAGCGGGATCAGCACACCGTTGGCTGCACCGAGTTGCACGATGACCGGCGCCATGAGCGAGGAGACCACGATGTAGTTTGCCGTGGTCGGCAGGCCCATGCCCAGTACCAGCGAGATAAGTGCGGTGAAGACCAGGATCAGGAAGATGTTGCCGCCGGAGAGGAACTCCACGAACTCGGCCATGACCTGCCCGATGCCCGTCAGCGTGACGGTGCCGACAATGATGCCGGCAGCAGCCGTTGCACAGGCGATGCCGATCATGTTGCGCGCACCGGTGATGAGACCTGCGACAAGGTCCTCGAAGCCTTCGCGGAAGGCAGCGACCTGTTGCGATGACTGCAGGCCGCGGAAAAGCGCCTTGAGCGGCTTCTGGGTCAGGATGATGACGATCAGGAGCAGGACTGCGTAGAAGGCGGAAAGCCCGGGCGAAGAACGCTCGATCATGAGGAACCAGACCAGCACGACGAGCGGCAGCAGGTAGTGCAGGCCGGTACGCAGCACTTCCGTGGCGATGGGCAGTTCCACCACTGGTGCGTTGGGATCATCCAGTTCGAGATCGGGCGTTTGCGCCGCGTACCACACCAGCGCCACGTAGATACCGAGCAGCGCGAGAATGAGGACCGGCGCTGAGATGCCCGGCATTACGTAACGCACGGCGGCAATCGCGTAGTAGATTGCGCCGGCGAGGATGACGATGGAGGCGATGGTGATGCCCGCACGCAGCAGTGCAACGGTTGCCGGATGCGTCTGGCGCTTCTCCAGCATCGGCATGTCGTTTTTCACGGCTTCCAGATGCACGAGATAAAGCAGGGCAATATATGAGATCACTGCAGGCAGGAAGGCATGCTTGATGACCTGCAGGTAGGAAATACCCACATATTCAACCATCAGGAATGCGGCTGCACCCATGACCGGCGGCATGATCTGGCCGTTCACCGAACTTGCCACCTCGACCGAACCCGCACGCTCCGGCTTGAAGCCGACGCGTTTCATGAGCGGGATGGTGAAGGTGCCAGTGGTCACCACATTGGCGATGGAGGAACCGGAGATCAGGCCGGTCATCATCGAGGCCAGAACCGCGGCCTTGGCGGGTCCACCGCGCAGGTGACCGAGCAGAGCGAAAGCCAGCTTGATGAAGAAATTGCCAGCCCCTGCCCGATCGAGCATCGAGCCGAACAGGACGAACAGGAAAACGAAGGCCGACGATACACCCAGCGCGACACCAAAGACACCATTGGGCGACAGCCACATCTGGTCCATGGCGCGGCTGAAGGAAGCGCCGCCCCAGCGGATGATATCGGGCACAATGGGTGACGAGCCGAAGAAGACGTATAGCAGGAAAATCACTGCAACGATGACGAGCGGCGGGCCAAGCGCGCGGCGGGTGGCCTCAAGCAGGAGAAGCATCCCCATCCCTGCCACGATCAGGTCCTGCGTGATGGGCAGGCCGGGCCGCTGGGCCAGGTCACGGTAGAAGACGAAAATGTAGAGCGCGGAACAGGCCGCCAGAATCGCCAGCACCCAATCCTGTACGGGGATGCGGTCACGCGGGCTGGACGAGAGCGCGGGGAAAGCCATGTAGGCCAGGAACAGGCCGAATGCGAGGTGAATTGCGCGCGTCTGCGCGTCGTTCAGGACAAGAGACAGACCCGTCAGGCTCGACAGCATGAAAGGCAGTGGAGAGGCGATATAGAGCTGAAAAAGCGACCAGCAAAGTGCGACGCCAGCAATGACATATCCTGCAGATCCCACCGGGCTGCGTGCGCCCGTATCGCTGGAGGCGACAAGATCCTGCAGATCGTCATTGGAGAGTGGTCCGCCGGTGCCTTCCGTGTTTTTCTGATTGTCGGCCATCTGATGTCCCCGTCAGAACTGTATCTGGTGTTTGCTCCGCCTCACCCCCTGAGGCCAGAGCGAAAAAGGGCGCCCCGAAAGGGCGCCCCAAGGTCAGGCTATCAGAGCCAGCCCTTTTCCTTGTAGTACTTCTCGGCACCCGGATGCACCGGAGCGGAGTTACCCTGGCCGACCATCTGCTCAGGCGTCAGATTTGCCAGTGCGGGATGCAGGCTCTTGAAGGAGTCGAAGTTCTCGAAAACGGACTGCACGAAGGTGTAGACAACGTCTTCCGGAACATCTGCAGAGGTGACGAGGGTCGCACCCACACCAAAGGTGTTCACGTCTTCATCCGTACCCTTGTACATGCCGCCCGGAATGGTGGCCTTGAAATAGTAAGGGTTGTTCTCGACGAGCTTGTCGACGTCTGCACCTTCAACCGAGACGATAACGCTGTCGCAGGTCGTGGTTGCTTCCTCGATGGCACCTGCCGGATGGCCAACCGTATAGGCGAATGCGTCGATATTGTTGTCGCAAAGCGCGGAAGCCTGCTCGGCGGGAGCAAGTTCAGCCGCCAGCGAGAAATCGCCATTCGTCCAGCCCTTCTCGGCGATGAGAAGGTCCATGAGTGCACGCTGGCCGGAGCCCGGATTGCCGATATTGACGCGCTTGCCCTTCAGATCGTCGAAGGCAGAGACATCAGCGTCAGCGCGTGCAACAACGGTCAGCGGCTCAGCGTGAAGCGAGAAGACCGAACGGAGGTTTTCGTGCGCGCCACCGTCGGCAAAAGCAGCTTCACCATTATAGGCGTTGTACTGCACGTCGGACTGCACGACACCAAACTCAAGGTCGCCGCCCTTGATGGCATTGACGTTGAAGACCGATCCACCCGTGGATTCGACCGAGCAGCGGATGCCGTGCTCGCGGCGGGTCTGGTTCATGAGGCGGCAGATTGCACCACCGACCGGGTAGTAGACGCCGGTCACACCACCGGTGCCAACTGACACGAAGCGCTGGTCCTGTGCCGAGGCCACGCCTGCAGAGAGCGTGCCGAACAGTGCCGCGGCGACGCCGAGACCAAGAAACCGGTTAGCTTTCATGTTTATCTCCCTATCTGACTTGCACGTCGAAGTTGGGGTTGTCCTTGAACGGACAGATTGCCGACCCTGTCAGAAACCCGCGTGCAGGGATATCTGGCCGGCGGCGGCACCCTGAAAGAAGAAAGGTGTCCCGCGGAGCGACTTTAGTCAACGCTGATCCCTTCCACGTCTCAATTTGCCGCGCTTTCTGATACGGAATAAGGTCGGCTCAAAACCGAACTAACCCGTTGAGGAAGCTGCACTTACAGCAGCCGAGAGGGCACCGTCCAGTCGACTGACGATCTCATCGGCGATTTCCCTGTTGATGATGAATGGCGGTGCCAGAAGGATATGGTCGCCACGCCTGCCGTCGATCGTTCCGCCGCCCGGATAAACCATCAGGCCGCGCGCCATCGCCTCGCGTTTGACGGCAGCATGAAGCTTGAGGGCGGGTGCGAACGGTTCCTTGGTCTCGCGATCCGAAACCAGCTCGATGCCGATGAACAGCCCACGTCCGCGAATATCGCCGATCACTGGATTCTGGCCGAAGCGCTCATGGAGCTTCTGGCGCAGATATTCACCCATATCGCGCACATTCTGCAGGAGATTATCGCGCTCCATGACCTTCTGCACGGCCAGCGCGGCTGCGCATGCCGTCGGATGACCGATATAGGTATGGCCATGCTGGAAGAAGCCCGAACCATGTGCGAAGGCGTCATGGATCTTCTGTGAGAGAAGCGCAGCGCCTATCGGCTGATAGCCGCCACCGAGCCCTTTCGCGATGGTCACGATGTCCGGCGCCACATCATCCTCTTCGCAAGCGAAAAGCGTTCCTGTGCGCCCCATTCCGCACATGACTTCGTCCAGGATCAGAAGAACTCCGTACTGATCGCAAATCTCGCGGACGCGCTTCAGATATCCTTTTACTGCCGGAACCGCACCGGCCGTTGCACCCACCACCGGTTCTGCCAGGAAAGCCATGACACTGTCTGCGCCCAGCTCGAGGATCTTTGTCTCCAGCTCATTGGCCGCGCGCAGACCGTATTCTTCCTCGCCTTCGCCCGGCTTCTGGTAGCGATAGGCATAGCAGGGGCCGATGTGGTGCGTTTCGACAAGAAGCGGCGCAAACTGCGCGCGGCGCCACTCATTGCCGCCTGCTGCCAGTGCACCAAGCGTGTTGCCGTGGTAGCTCTGACGCCGTGCAATGATCTTGCTGCGCTGCGGCTCGCCCTTCTCCACGAAATATTGCCGCGCCATCTTCAAGGCCGCCTCATTGGCTTCGGACCCGCCGGAGACGAAATAGGCATGGCTGATGCCGGAGGGTGCCTTCTCAACCAGCAGGGCCGCAAGTTCCTCCGCCGGTTCATTGGTGAAGAATCCGGTATGGGCATAGGCCATCTTCGCGGCCTGGCTGCTGATGGCTGCGATGATGTCGGGATGGCCGTGCCCCAGGCACGAAACCGCCGCGCCGCCGCAGGCATCGATGTAACGCCGTCCGTCCTGGTCGATGATCTCCACGCCCTGGCCGCCTACAGCAATGGGCAGTTTTCCACCAATCTGGCGATGAAGTATGCGCGTCATGAGCGACTCCCCAAGGCTCGGCAGAGCCCCTGATTTTCTCCCGCGTTCGACGCATTGCGCCAGCGGGCAAGCGCGAATAGACGAGTGTATCAGATGATGCAACGTGGCAACCGCCCGATGACTGATGCAGAAGGGGACAAGTCTTTGCGCCTGAACGAGAAGAAGCAGGCAGCCATCGCCGTTGCACCCAATGGCGGACGGCTGGCCAAGACCCGACACCCGGGCGTTCCGATCACACCGGAGGAACTCGCAGCCTGTGCATCGGCATGTCTGGATGCAGGTGCCGCCATGTTCCACATCCATGTGCGCGACCGGGACCAAAGGCACCTGCTTGATGCGGACGCCTATCGCGAAGCCCTCCGCGCAATTCGAGCTTCCGTCGGCGACAGATTGGTCCTTCAGATCACCACCGAGGCGCTGGGCATTTACGAGCCTGAGTTTCAAGCCGAGATCGTGCGGCAGGTTCGGCCTGAAGCAGCGTCTCTCGCGCTGCGTGAATTCGTGCCGGATGCCGGCCACGAGAAGAGCTTTGCAGATCTGCTCGCATTCATGGCGCGGGAGAAAATCACGCCCCAGATCATTCTCTACAGCCCAGAGGAGGCTGTTCACCTGCAAGCCCTGATTCAACGCGGCGTCGTGCCGTTCAATGACCTGCCGGTTCTATACGTGCTCGGTCGCTATACGCAGGGGCAACGCTCGGCGCCAATTGACCTTCTGCCATTTCTTGGCGAACGGCAGCCAGACTTTTCGAACTTCATGGTTTGCGCCTTCGGACCGCAGGAAGCAGCTTGCGTTACATCGGCGGCCTTGCTGGGCGGGCACGTGCGCGTCGGCTTCGAAAACAACACGCTGTTGCCGGATGGCAGCGTCGCCGAGAGCAATGCACAGACAACGATGGTGGTAGCCGACACGCTTGAAAGCCTCGCCATCGCAACCTGCTCCGCAGACGCGCTTCGCAGTGATTGGCAAAAACTGCTGCAGCCTTGATGAGCGTGCGGGTACCGGAACAGGGCACGCGACCTCTGTCGAGGCCGCATGCCCTGCCATTTCTGCTTCGGGAGAAAGTGGATCAGCTTATCAGGGTCTGCTGCTCCACCCAGAGCGTGGCCGATCCCGAAGTGTAGACATCATAGGTGCTGTCTCCAACCACCTGATCCGATCCCGTATCGGTGAAGCCTGCGGCATGAACCTGATCTCCGGTATTGCCGTCGATCCGCAACAGCCCGTTGTCGGACATGTCCAGCACATCCTGCTCGGTAATAGTCAGCTCATTGTTGCCCGACCCCGTTAGGTCCACGACATCGATACCCAATATGCTGAACTCGTCCAGCGCAGTCATGTCGATGTGGATACCGCCGCCTGAGAGGATCAGAGTGTCCTCGCCTTCACCACCATCAATGCGCTTGAAAGCGGTGTCTGCGACGATGAAGTGATCATCTCCACCATAGCCAAGCAATGTATCCGCTCCTCCGCCACCGGTGATCTTGTCGGAGGACGCGCCGCCGGTAATCCAGTCATCGGCATTGGTGCCCTCCAACACCATCCACTGGGAGGTGCGACTTGTGCCGTAGATGAGGTGCGCTGTTCCAGGAGTACCGCTTGGTCTGGGTGCACCTAACAGCAGATCGTCGAACCCGTCGCCATTAACATCACCCGCAGCGGTGACCGATTTGCCGGCATGTCCGGTTTTGCTTCCCGAAGCACGCCCCACGACCTTGAACCCATCCTGAGTGGACAAGTCAGTTACATCAACTGTACCCAAACCTCCGCTCTTGCCGTAGATGATGTATGCGGAACCGGTCCCTGAACCCTTCTCGTCGGAATCCGGGACACTGACAATAATGTCATCCAACCCGTCCCCGTCCACATCGCCCGCTGACGAGACTACTGCACCCAATTCGCCTTCGGCGAGCACGCCTCTGATTTCGGTGCCCTGTGCGGGTGTGAGTGTGCTCAAATCGATGCTGCTCAGACCTGCACCGCCGAAGATCACGTAGGCGCTCCCGGTATCGGTGCCATTGTGGTCGGTCCCGGGCGCACCAATGAGGAAGTCCTCAATGCCATCACCGTTAAAATCGCCGGCGCTGGATACGGATGCGCCCAGACGGTCACCCGCAGCCAGACCACTTACCTTGAAGCCGTCACTCGCAGAAAAACTTGAAAGATCAATGTCGGCCCAACCCGTGGATTTGCCATAGACGATGTAGGCAGCACCGCTTGCTGTGCCGTTGGGGTCCTGTCCGACAGCACCTATGAGGAAGTCGTTGAACCCGTCGCCGTTGACGTCACCGAGAATGGAAACAGACTCTCCCAGAGTGTCACCAGCCAGATCACCGGTAATGCGAATGCCATCTGCCGGTGAGAGCGTATTGAGAGCGATATTGGAAGACGTTCCTGCCTTGCCGAATACGAGGTAGGCTGCACCTGCATTGGCGCCTCCTCCAGCGTTTTTCGTAGCGCCAAGGAGCATGTCATCGATACCATCACCATTCACGTCGCCTGCCGATGACACCGAAGACCCGGTCTGGTTGAACCCGGAATTGGTCAAAGTGTATCCGTCGGTGGCTGGCATGCTGGATATATTGAAGTTAGTATGTCCAGCCTTTCCATAGATCACATAGGCTCGGCCAGCCTCGGAATTCGCCGTACCGTAGCGATGTGCCCCAACAAGGAGGTCGGCTAGGCCATCACCGTTCAGGTCACCGCTACCGGAGATGGAAAAGCCGAGATAGTCATACTCGCTTTCGGCGCGCACGCGGAACCCTTGATCCACAGTCAGTGCGCCAAGGTTCAGTCCATCCAGGCGTTCGCCTTCCTTCCCGTAGATCACGTAGATCGCACCCGCGTTTTGACCCACGGCATCATTGCCGTAGCCGCTCAGAACAAAATCGTCGATCCCGTCCCCATTGAAGTCGCCAATATTGCTCAAGTACCGCCCCACTAGATCATCGGCGTTCTGGCCTACAAACTGCGCGTCGTGTATCAATCCGAGGTCATCCACGCGATCGACAATCGAGATCGTGCGCGCCTCTTCAGAGTACAGGCCATTGATGCCGGTTATTCTCGCGGTGATGTCTGCGGTCATACCTCCTGTCAGGGAGGAAATATCGATCACATCGCTTTCCCAGAACCCGCTAGCGTCAGCAGCAACTGACGAAAGAGGTGCACCATCAAGAAAAAATTCTACGATGGCACCCGGGTCGGCTTGCCCGGACAACTGGAAGTCTTGCGCATGAGTGACGTAGTCGTCTGCCACTTCATAGTCGTTCGACATCGCTTCGAGCGTGAGGAATGGCGTGGTGGTATCGACAGTTACCTCGAAGGGTGTAGAATTGGCTGAGGTATTTCCCGCAATGTCTGTCTGCGCTGCAACCACCTCCCATCGTCCGTCCGCCATGGCGGTGAAATTCTCGAACTCCCACGACGTCCCGGTTGTGATGGCGACGTCGCTGAAGTTCTCGACCGCGTTGCCCAGTTCGTCATAACGGGTCAGCGTCAGGACCACCGTCGCTCCGTCTTCACAGGTACCTGCGAAGCTCGGCGTATCATCACTGGTGATAAAGTCGCCCTGCACACCTGTATCATCGGAAAAGCTGTCGATGGTCGGGGGAGCCACGACAGTGTCCACCGTCACCGGGAGGCTGTTGGAGACCGTCGAGACATTGCCTGCAATGTCGGTCTGGATCGCCGTCGCCGTCCATGTTCCGTCAGCCAGATCAGCCGGCGGGGTGAAGGACCACGAGCCGCCGGCCACCGTTGCCGTGCCCGTAATGGTGCCACCAGCACCATCATCAAGCGTGATTTCGACCAGTGCGCCGTCTTCGCCCGTACCGGTGAAGGTCGGTGTGGCGTCATTGGTGATGCCATCGGCCGGGTCAGCGCCCGTGTCATCGGTGAAGCTGTCGATAGTGGGCGGGGCCACGACAGTATCAACAGTGACGGGGAAGCTGTTCGACGGAACCGACACATTGCCGGCAATGTCAGTCTGGATCGCGGTCGCCGTCCAGGTGCCATCGGCCAGATCGGCAGGCGGGGTGAAGGTCCAGGAACCGCCGGTTACCGTTGCGGTGCCCGTGATGGTGCCGCCAGCGCCATCATCAAGCGTGATCTCGACCAGCGCGCCGTCTTCGCCCGTACCGGTGAAGGTCGGTGTCGCATCATTGGTGATGCCATCGGCCGGGTCAGCGCCCGTGTCATCGTTGAAGCTGTCGATAGTGGGTGGAATGATGGTCGTGTCCACCGTCACCGGGAGACTGTTCGACGGACCGGATACATTGCCCGCAATGTCGGTCTGGATGGCGGTCGCCGTCCAGGTGCCGTCAGCCAGATCAGCCGGCGGGGTGAAGGACCACGAACCGCCTGTCACCGTCGCGGTGCCTGTGACCGTACCACCTGCACCATCATCAAGCGTGATTTCGACCACCGCCCCCTCTTCACCCGTGCCGGTGAATGTGGGTGTGGCATCATTGGTGATGCCGTCAGCGGGATCAACGCCGGCATCATCACTGAAGCTGTCGATAGTCGGCGGGATGATGGTCGTGTCGACTGTCACCGGGAACGGAGGTGTAGACGGACCCGACACATTGCCCGCAATGTCCGTCTGAATGGCCGTCGCCGTCCAGGTGCCATCGGCCAGATCGGCAGGCGGCGTGAAGGTCCAGGTGCCGCCTGTGACCGTTGCTGTGCCCGTGACCGTGCCACCTGCATCATCGTTCAGCGTGATCTCTACCACCGCGCCTTCCTCACCGGTGCCGGTGAAGGTGGGTGTGGCATCATTTGTGATGCCGTCGGCCGGGTCCACGCCCGTATCATCGCTGAAGCTGTCGATGGTTGGCGGGATGATGGTCGTATCCACCGTTACAGGGAATGGAGGTGTCGAGGGAGCCGAGACATTGCCTGCAATGTCGGTCTGGATCGCCGTCGCCGTCCATGTGCCATCGGCCAGATCAGCCGGCGGAGTGAAACTCCACGATCCGCCTGTCACCGTTGCGGTGCCGGTTACGGTTCCGCCTGCACCATCATCAAGCGTGATCTCGACCAGAGCACCTTCCTCGCCCGTACCGGTAAAGGTCGGTGTAGCATCATTGGTGGTGCCATCGGCCGGGTCGGCGCCGGTGTCATCGGTGAAGCTGTCGATAGTGGGTGGAACGATGGTCGTGTCCACGGTCACTGGCAAACTGTTCGACGGACCCGACACATTGCCTGCAATGTCCGTCTGGACGGCCGTCGCTGTCCATGTGCCGTCAGCCAGATCCGCAGGCGGGGTGAAGGTCCACGAGCCGCCCGTCACCGTTGCCGTGCCGGTTACGGTTCCGCCTGCACCATCATCAAGGGTGATCTCGACGGTTGCGCCCTCTTCGCCGGTTCCGGAGATGGTTGGAGATGCGTCATTGGTGATGCCGTCATTCGCATCCGCGCCCGTGTCATCGGCAAAGCTGTCGATGGTCGGTGGATCGATCATGCTGTCGACCGTTACCGTCAGCGGAAGGGATGGCGGTGAAACGGGATTTCCCGCGACGTCCTGCTGCGTGGCTGTGACGACATAGGTTCCGTCCGGCAGCACTGTTGCGGAGTGATCGAGCGTCCAGTTGCCATTGGCATCCGCTGTGCAGGTGCCGATGATATCCACGCCGGTATAGACCGTAACTGTCGCGCCGGGTTCGGCCGTGCCGGAGAATATCAGCGTGTTGTCGCTGGTCACGCCATCTCCCACCACGCCCGTATCATCGGCGAAACTGTCGACGGTGGGAGGCTGGGATGGCAAGGGCGTCAGTCCGCCGCCATTCGTATCCACCGTCACGTCCAAAGGCAGCGAGGGGGCAGATGGCGGATTGCCCGCGACGTCCTGCTGCGTGGCCGTGACCTGATGCTCGCCGTCACCGAGGATCGTGCCTGTGTGATCGAAGGTCCAGGTGCCATTGACATCGGCGACAACACTTCCTGCCTCGACCCCGTCGATGGAAACGGTCACGATCGCCCCGGCCTCTGCGGTCCCCGAGAACATCAGGGTCGCATCATTGGTGATGCCGTCGCCTTCGACACCGCTGTCATCGGCGAAGGTGTCCACCGTCGGCGGTGCCGAAGGAGCAGGTGTTGCCCCGCCGCCATTGGTGTCGACGGTCACACTCATCGGGTTGGACGCAGCCGATGGCGGATTGCCGGCCATGTCCTGCTGTGTCGCGGTGACAACGTAATCCCCGTCAGGCAGGACCTGGGCGCTGTTGTCGAAGCTCCAGCTGCCATCTGTCCCCACCGTCGTCGTGCCGATCGGTTGGCCGTCGATATGGACCGTCACAACCGAACCTGCCTTGCCTGTGCCCGAGAAAACGAGTGTCGCGTCGTTGGTGATGCCGTCGCCCACCACGCCCGTATCGTCCGCGAAGCTGTCAACGGTCGGGGGCGCGGATGGCTGAGGCGTGGCTCCGCCGCCATTGGTGTCTATCGTGAGATCAAGGGGCGCAGAGGGCGCCGAAGCCGGATTGCCGGCTGCATCACCCTGTATCGCGGTAATGCTGTGATCCCCATCGGGCAGCACGGTGGCCGTATGGTCGAACGACCAGTCGCCATCAGCATCAGCCATGGTGGTGCCGACTTCGACGCCATCCACGAAAACAGTGACAGTCGCACCGGGTTCGGCTGTGCCGCCAAAGATCAGGGTCGCGTCATTGGTAAGACCGTCTCCCACAATGCCGCTATCATCTGCAAAGCTGTCGACCGTGGGTGGCGCTGACGGCTGGGGCGTGTCACCACCTCCATTCGTGTCGACTGTCACATCCAATGGCGCGGATGCTTCAGAAGGCGGATTGCCGGCGACATCCTGTTGCGTTGCCGTCACCGAATGAAGACCGTCGGGCAGGATGACAGCTGTGTGATCGAGGGTCCAGTCCCCATTGGCGTCGGCAAGAGCCGTGCCGATTTCCACATCGTCGATGAACAATGTCACCGTCGCGCCCGGTTTGGCCGATCCAGCGAATACCAGCGTTGCATCATTGGTGATGCCGTCGCCGATGACCCCGCTATCCATGGCAAAACTGTCCACGGTCGGCGGTGCAGATGGCGCAGGCGTTGCGCCTCCGCCATTCGTATCGATGGCAAGCTTGAGAGGGGCAGATGGTGCGGAGGGCGGATTTCCGGCAGCATCCTCCTGCGTGGCGGTAATCACATGCGCACCGTCGGGAAGCACTGTCTGCGAGTGATCCAGGCTCCAGGTCCCGTCAGCACCGACAGTCGCCGTACCGATTGGTTCGCCATCGACATGGACCGTAACCGTGGACCCGGCCTCGCCAGTGCCGGTGAAAACCAGTGTTGCATCATTGGTGATCCCGTCTCCGACAATTCCACTGTCATCCGCGAAGGAATCAACCGTGGGCGGAGCGGAAGGCAGGGGTGTTTCACCGCCACCATTCGTGTCCACCGTCACCTGAAGCGGCGCTGATGCTTGCGAGGGCGGATTGCCCGCAACGTCCTGCTGCGTGGCGGTGATGGAATAGGTGCCATCCGGAAGCACGGTTTGCGAGTGGTCAAGCGTCCAGTTTCCCTGAGCATCGGCGAGAGCGGTGCCGATCTCCAATGCGTCGAGGAAAACCGTTACCGTCGAGCCGGGTTTTGCGGTTCCTGCAAAGACGAGTGTTGCATCGTTGGTGATGCCATCACCGATGATGCCGCTGTCGGTTTCGAAACTTTCCACGGTGGGAGGAGCGACAGGCAGTGGCGTTTCTCCGCCGCCATTGGTGTCCACCGTCACTTCAAGTGGAGCAGATGGTTCCGATGCGGGATTGCCTGCGGGGTCCGTTTGGGTCGCGGTGATCGTATAGGTACCATCGGGCAATACGACAGCGGAATGATCGAAGCTCCAGCTTCCATCCTCCTGGACCGTTTGGGTTCCCACCGGTTCACCGTCAATGAACAGTTCTATAGTGTTCCCGGGTTCGCCGGTGCCGCTGAAAATCAGTGTCGGATCATTCGTGATCCCGTCTCCCGGCACACCGTTGTCATCAGCAAAACCGTCGACGGTTGGGGGAGCAGAGGGCCTGGGGTCGGTGCCTCCACCATTTGTGTCGACCGTCACCTCCAGGGGTGCAGAATGATCGGAGGCCGGATTGCCTGCGATATCCTTCTGGGTTGCTGTAATCAGATAGGTATCATCTGCCAGCACCGTGTCGGTATGGTCCAGGCGCCAGCTACCGTCCGCAGCCACCGCGATCTCGCCAATGGCTGTGCCGTCGATATAGACAGTGACGATGGAGCCGGGTTCGCCCGTGCCCGAGAAGAACAATGTCGCATCACTCGTGATGCCGTCCCCAACCGTGCCCGTATCATCCGCAAAAGCGTCCACCGTGGGCGGAGTTGAAGGAAGCGGATTTGCGCCACCTCCATTGGTATCGATTACCACGTCAAAAGGTTCTGACGGCGTCGAAACTTCGCCGGAAGAGGTTTCCTGCGTGGCGGTAAAGCTGTGCGTACCGTCGGCAAGAAGCTCCCTGAGTTCCACACTCCACCGACCGTCAACAACGGTCCCATATCCGACGACCTCCCCGTCGAGATAGAGGGTGATGACCGTGCCGTCCGGCTCGCTGGAGGTACCCATGATGGTGGGCATGTTGTCATTCGTGACGCCATCCCCGGGGAGGCCACTGTCTGGTGCAACTTCGACCAGCTTCGGTGCTTCCGGGATCCGTGCGGGCGGCGCAGCGCCGCCGTCATCATCGTCGCTCAACAAGATGGCCGCGCCAGCGGCACCGGCAGCGCCAAGGCCAAGCAGGAGGGGCGCCGTCAATCCGCCAAGACCGCCGAAGCCGGCAAAACCGGCGTTGGAACAGGCTTCATCCAGAACGATCTCGTTCAGGACGCCCGGCAGATCGTCCGCAAAGCCAAGATGCACGAAACAGTCGCTGTCGTCGTCGAGCAGATGCAATTCAGGACGGGCGGCCTCTTCGTCTTCCTCGAAGAAATCGACAAGCACGACAGTCCCGCCGCTGTCCAGATAAAGCACCAGATCATCGCCGCTGCGCTGAAAGTCCTGTATTTCACCGCGTCGCACATGCAGACGCGTGATCGCCAAACCGCTCACATCGAAACTGGGCTGCGCACCGGTAAGCGTCGCCTGCTTTGCCTGATTGTCGGAGGGCGTGGTGAATTCGAGGAGGATATCCATAGAAACGTTCCCTGCAGACCCTGCATGGTCTTCTTGAACGCCCCCACTTCGAAACCTGAGATATGGCGATAGCCACTTCACCCGGCACCCTGACTCACAAAGGTTGCATTTTCGTTTATAAACTGATCGCAGGTTGAAATCGCATCTGCCGACTTGCACCGAGGGGGCCGATGGGCCAAATCATGGATAACGGTTACACCGGCTGCCTCATCGGCAGCCTTGTCGGGAGTGGTTCGATGCAGGCTCGGTTCCTTGATGAAGATTTCGCGGTAGCGCCACAGATCGCGGCGGCCCATGTCGAGGCGATCGCCGAAGCGGGCTTCAAATCCATAGTCTGCAACCGTCCCGATTCCGAAGATGGCGCGGTCCCTCATGACGAGGTTCAGGCGGCCGCCGAAGCTGCCGGACTTGAATTCCGGTTCCTGCCGGTCGTGCCGGGCGAGATCACCGAGGATGACGCCAGGAACATGGCAGCCTTGTTGAACGAGCTTCCAAAACCCGTGCTTGCCTATTGCCGCAGCGGCGGACGCTGCACCAATCTCTATGCGATGGTTCAGCAGACAAGCGCCTGAGGGCAACAGGCATCTTCACAGCGGCAGCGCCGCGGTTTCCTTCAATGTCTGAAGCACGATTGCCGTCTTCACATGCTGCACGGACTGGTGTGGCAGAAGCACGTCATTGACGAAATCGGACAATGATTTGAGATCCGGGGTCACGACCTTGAGGAGATAGTCCATCTCCCCTGTCAGCGCATGTGCCTCAAGCACTTCCGGCAGGCCGGACAACAGTTCGGCGAAACGGCGTGCATTGTCGGGATTGTGGGTGGCCAGCGTCACCGTGATGATGTTCACCAGTGACAGGCCAAGCAGATCCCGGTCGAGCACGGCACGATAGGAGCGGATCAGCCCCGCCTCCTCCAGCCGCTGGCGCCTGCGCGAGCATTGCGAAGCGGAAAGATTGATACGCTCCGACAGATCATTGTTCGTCAGACGCGCGTCCCGCTGAAGATGCGCCAATATCTTGCGGTCAAACTGATCAAGATGCGCTCTATCCACTATACTCCTCCGAAACATGCACGTTCCATGCACCATGGAAGCATCTTGGAGCGCAAAATGCAAAGCACTTGCATCGGCTGGGCAGTAAAATGCGCGATATCGCAAAGTCCTTGAGGAGGAGAAGCCATGGGTCCGTTCCCGCATGATGCACCGCCAGCAGAAATCACGAAGGAGAATCCTGCCGGCACCGACGGTTTCGAGTTCGTGGAATTCGCTCATCCCGAGCCGGAAAAGCTCGCGGAGCTTTTCACTAAGATGGGTTATAGCGAGGTCGCGCGGCACAAGACGAAGAAGATTTCGGTCTGGCGGCAGGGTGACATCAATTACATCGTGAACGCCGAGCCTGGCAGCCACGCCATGCGCTTTGTCGACGAACATGGCCCCTGTGCCCCGTCCATGGCCTGGCGCGTGGTTGATGCCAAACATGCCTATGAGCATGCAGTCGCAAAGGGTGCCGAACCCTATGAGGGCGACGACAAGACGCTGAATGTGCCGGCGATCGTGGGCATAGGTGGTTCACTGCTCTACTTCGTGGAGACCTATGGCGACAAGGGCTCGGCTTATGACGGCGAATTCGACTGGATCGGCGAGCGTGACCCGAAGCCGGAAGGTGTGGGCTTCTACTATCTCGATCACCTCACCCACAATGTCTATCGCGGCAACATGGACAAGTGGTGGGCCTTCTATCGTGAGCTTTTCGGCTTCACTCAGATCCACTATTTCGACATTGACGGGCGCATTACGGGGCTCGTCTCACGCGCGATCACCTCGCCTTGCGGCAAGATCCGCATTCCGCTGAACGAGTCCAAGGACGAGACCAGCCAGATCGTCGAATATCTGAAAAAGTACAAGGGCGAAGGCATCCAGCACATCGCCGTTGGCACCGAAGAAATCTATGACGCGACAGACAGGCTTGCCGATAATGACCTGAAATTCATGCCCGGACCGCCGGAAGTCTATTACGAGAAGAGCTTCGAGCGCGTCAAAGGCCATGACGAGCCGATCGAGCGCATGAAGAAACACGGCATCCTGATCGATGGCGAAGGCGTGGTGAATGGCGGCATGACCAAGATCCTGCTGCAGATCTTTTCGAAGACCGTCATCGGGCCGATCTTCTTCGAGTTCATCCAGCGCAAGGGTGATGAAGGCTTCGGTGAAGGCAATTTCCGCGCGCTCTTCGAGAGCATCGAGGAAGACCAGATCCGCCGCGGCGTCATCAAGGTTGATGCGGCGGAATAGCTACCACAGCTGCAACAGGGTCTGGCCGAACCAGGCCAGGCCCGCAATCACCACCAGCGCATAGCCCAGGCGCAGCGACCAGCGCGCGAGACGGTAGCGCCCGCCCTCCTCCATGCCGTGAGCAAAGGCGCGCAGATCGTCATTGATATAGCTGCGCATATGTCTTTCGGCCCGCTTGTCCGCTGCTCTGCGCAGCGAAACGAAGCGCACCAGCGCCTCGTCCTCTGACCAGCCGAAACGCTTCTTTTCCAGTCTAAAGGACAGGTTCAGCAGAAGTGCCCAGCCCAGCGCGACGAGGGCAAGCCCGATGCCGAGCAGGGTCAAGATGAAGGTCATCGGATTCAGCTGCCTCCCGTGGATTCAGCTCTCAGCTTATCCTCATCATGCTCAGCAGCACCAGTGTCTGCACTATTCCCCATGGCGTTATCGCACCAAGCCCCAGTGCAGCAACCGACGAAATGCCGGCCCATGCGCCGATGACCCTTCCGACCCATCGGACCGGCTCTGTCTTCCAGGCCCAGATTGCAGGGCCGATATTCGTCCCAAGCAGCGACAGGAAATAGACGATACCCAGTGCGATTCTGGCTGCTCCCGGTTCTCCCGATGAATACAACACCACGAAGATTGGCCGCATCAACAGACCCAGGATTGGTATCCCTGCCAGGTTGAAGATCAGAAACAACAACCCAGCACTACCAATCCTGAATTTCTGCAAATCTAGTCCCTCGGTTCAACCACCTGCTCGATCGCGCCGAAAATGGAATGACCTTCATTGTCGCGCATCTCGATGCGGACAATATCACCGAAATGCAGGAAGGGTGTCTGCGGCTTATCGCCCTTGATCGTCTCGATCATGCGGATTTCCGCGATGCAGGAATATCCCGCTCCCCCTTCATCCACCGGCTTGCCCGGACCGCCATCAAGCTTGTTTGAAACCGTCCCCGAACCGATGATCGAACCTGCGGCAAGCGGGCGTGTCTTGGCTGCATGCGCGATAAGTGTCGGGAAGTCGAAGGTCATGTCGATGCCGGCATTGGCCCGACCGATTGGCTTGCCGTTCAAATCGACGCAGAGCGGAAGGTGCAGCCGACCTCCGTCCCATGCTTCTCCCAATTCGTCAGGCGTCACGGCGACGGGGGAGAAGGCCGAAGACGGTTTGGACTGGAAGAAGCCGAAGCCCTTGGCCAGTTCACCGGGGATGAGACCGCGCAGGGAGACATCATTGACGAGCATGACGAGACGGATGGCATCGCGCGCCTCGTCTGGCGTGGCCCCCATCGGTACGTCATCGGTAATGACCGCAACCTCGCCTTCCATGTCGATACCCCATGCTTCGTCAGCCATGCGGATTGGATCACGGGGCGAGAGGAAGCTGTCGGAGCCCCCCTGATACATCAACGGGTCTTCCCAGAAGCTTTGGGGCATCTCCGCGCCGCGTGCCTTTCGCACCAGTTCCACATGGTTCACATAGGCCGAACCGTCCGCCCACTGATAGGCGCGCGGCAGCGGCGACATGGCGTCATGCTCATGGAAGCGTTCGGCGGGAACCGCACCATGATCGAGGCTTTCGGCCAGCGCCTCCAGATGCGGCGAGACCCGCGCCCAGTCATCAAGTGCGGCCTGCATGGTGCGCGCAAGAAAGGAGGCGTCGGTGTAGCGGGTCAAATCGCGTGAAACGACGACCAGGCGCCCGTCGCGGGTGCCGTCCTTCAAACTGGCTAGCTTCAAGATGTTCCTCCTCGTAGTGATTTGTTCGGCCATGCAGCCTCTACCGCATGGCTCTCCCCCTGTCGGACATGGGTCAGCAGCAAAGACTGCCTGTCAACTCCAATCACCTTCCGGTGTGCCGTTGAACCGCTTTTTCAGGTCGCTCCAGCAGTCGATATAATCATCCTGGAGCGTGCTGCTCATGGCCGCGAAGCGAGTCACGTGCTGGGCGAAG
The DNA here is from genome assembly GCF_000733725.1 of Nitratireductor basaltis. Lineage (NCBI taxonomy): Bacteria > Pseudomonadati > Pseudomonadota > Alphaproteobacteria > Hyphomicrobiales > Phyllobacteriaceae > Nitratireductor > Nitratireductor basaltis. The sequence goes on from NZ_JMQM01000001.1 coordinate 1,998,062, forward strand.
CGTGTTTCAAACATGAAGGCCATCGTGTCCTCCAGCTTGACCGGCTTCAACTCCGCGTGGGTCGCCTTTTCATATCCGAAGGCGTCCGGCCCATGCGGCAGCATCATGTTGTGCAGCGATATGCCGCCGGGCACGAAGCCCTTTTCCTTGGCATCATACTGCCCTTTGATGAGGCCCATGAACTCGCTCATGATGTTGCGGTGGTACCAGGGCGGGCGGAATGTGTGCTCGGCCACCATCCAGCGCGGCGGGAAGATGACGAAATCGACATTCGCCGTACCCTCCTCTCCGCTCGGTGCCGTCAGGACCGTGAAGATTGACGGGTCCGGATGATCGAACAGGATCGCGCCCACGGGCGAGAAGGTGGACAGGTCATATTTGTAGGGCGCGTAGTTGCCATGCCAGGCAACCACATCCAGCGGTGAGTGGTCGATTTCCGTCTGGTAGAAGCGGCCGCACCACTTCACCTTCAGATGCGTGGGCTCGTCGTGCTCCTCGAACCATGCAACCGGCGTCTTGAAATCGCGCGGATTGGCCAGGCAGTTTGCACCGATGGGACCGCGGTCTGGCAGGGTGAACTTCGCGCCGTAATTCTCGCAGATATAGCCGCGCACGGGGCCATCCAGCAGCTCGACGCGGAAGATCATGCCGCGCGGCACGAGCGCGATCTCACCTGGATTGACATCCATGATACCCATTTCGGTCCGGATGCGAATGCCGCCCTGCTGCGGCACGATCAGCATCTCCCCATCGGCATTGAAGAAGTGCTCGTTCACCATGTCCATGCTGGCGACATAGACATGCGCGGCCATACCCGATTGCCCCTGCGCATCACCGGCAGTGGTAATGGTGCGGATGCCGGAGATGAAGGTCGTGCCCTCAGAGGGAAGAGGAAGCGGATCCCAGCGCAGCTGGCCGAGCGGAAGCTCATGCTCCTCATGGTCCGGCCCGGTTTTCCAGTAGTTGTGCGTTACCGGCTTGAAGCGGGCGGTATGCTTCACCGAGGGGCGAATTCTGTAGAGCCACGAGCGTTCATTCGTGCCGCGTGGTGCGGTGAAGGGCGAACCTGACAGCTGCTCGGCATACAGCCCATAGGCGGGGCGCTGCGGCGAGTTCTGTCCCTGTGGCAGGGCGCCGGGCAGGCTTTCGGTCTCAAAGTCGTTTCCGAAGCCTGGCATATATTCAAGGGTCATGACTTCCTCCCTCAGACAATCTTCGTTACATTCGTAACCGTTGAAAATGTAACTATCAACGGGAGGCGCCCGCCATGGCTGATGATATTCTGGTTCTTGAGGATTTCCTGCCCTACCGTCTCAACAGGCTGGCCGAGGCTGTCAGTCGCGACTTCTCCCGCATCTATCGCGAGCGTTACGGGCTTACCCGGCCCGAATGGCGCACACTCGCCGCACTTGGCCAATACGGCACGATGACCGCCACGCAGATCGGCGCGAATTCGGCCATGCACAAGACGAAGGTCAGTCGGGCGGTTGCGGAGCTTGAAAGGCGCGGGTGGCTATTGCGCGAAACAGACCCTTCGGACCGGCGCGTGGAACATCTGCAACTATCCAGATCGGGCACTGCCGCCTATCGCGCCCTGGTGCCGCTGGCGAAAGACTATGAGAGGAAATTGCTTGCAGCACTTGAAGCTGCCGAGCAAGCGGAACTGACCACAGGCCTTGCTGCAATGGAACGCATTGTGACCAGACAGAAAGGCTAGCCTTCCCGATCGATCCGCGTGGGATACTGCACACGCGGCGGCAGCCAGTGGTGCACAAGTGCGAGCGAGACAAGGCTGATGCAGCCGATCAACACAAATACGAACAGTTCCTGACCCTGGAACGGTATGGCCGTCGCCACCAGTGGCAGCGCACCTGCCGGTGGATGGGTTACCCGCAGCATCAACATCAGAGCGATCGCGATACCCACCGCACATGCCGCTGCCCACCAGGCTGCAGGAAACAGCGCCATCGCGCCAACACCGACTATAGCTGCAATGAGATAGCCACCGAAGATATTCATCGGCTGCGCCAGCGGGCTTGAGGGTTGACCAAAGAGCAGCACCGCGGTCGCACCAAGGGGTGCAATGAGCAGGGGCAGGCCGGTAAGAGTAGACAGGGTACCGACCAGCGCCATGCCAAGCATGGCACCAAATCCCGACTTCAGATGAGAGATGGCATGCCCGCGCGGTTCGTGCCTGGCGGTAAATGGCCGGATGTGCTGACGCAAGGTGCGAGAAGTCCCCTTCAGAAGAAGACTTCAGTTACCAAGCTGCAACATCAGCGCACAGTAACAGATATTCGAAGTATCAACTCACGAGGGAAATTGTTTTCTTTCACTCGGCACCGTCGGCAATGCCGGTTACTCCCAATCCATAACCACCTTGCTGGCCGTGCCGGAGCGCATGGCTTCGAAGCCGCCCTTGTAGTCGTCGATGCCGATGCGGTGGGTGATGATACCGGAGACGTCGAGCGGGCCCTGCACCAGCGCGATCATCTTGTACCAGGTCTCGAACATCTCGCGCCCATAGATGCCCTTCAGCGTCAGCATCTTGAAAATGACCTTGTTCCAATCGATCTCGAATCCGGTCGGCGCGATGCCCAGAATGGCGATCTTGCCGCCATTGTTCATGGCGTCGATCATGTCGCGGAAGGCCGGTGCGGCGCCGGACATTTCAAGCCCCACATCGAACCCTTCCGTCATGCCGATACGTGTCATCACGTCGGGCAGCTTTTCCTCCGCCGCGTTCACCGTGTGCTGAACACCAACTTTCCTCGCAAGCTCCAGCCGGCCCGGATTGATGTCGGTGATGACGACCTTGCGCGCACCGACACTCTGCGCCACCAGCGCACCCATGATGCCGATGGGCCCGGCGCCCGTCACCAGCACGTCCTCGCCCACGAGGTCGAAGGAAAGTGCGGTGTGAACGGCATTGCCCAGCGGATCGAAGATGGCTGCAATCTCGTCAGGCACATCATCGGGGATGGGCACCACATTGTGCTGCGGCAGCGAGACATATTCGGCGAAGGTGCCCGCCCGCTGAACGCCGACGCCCAGCGTATTACGGCACAGATGCCCGCGCCCCGCGCGACAGTTGCGGCAGTGGCCGCAGACGATGTGCCCCTCGCCCGAAACCCGCTGACCGGGCTTGTATTCGCTGACGGCCGAGCCGACCTCGACCACCTCGCCCATGAATTCATGACCCGTCACCAGCGGCACCGGCACGGTCTTCTGCGCCCACTGGTCCCAGTTCCAGATATGAACATCGGTGCCGCAGATGGCGGATTTCTTCACCTTGATGAGCACGTCATTCGGGCCGATCTCCGGCACCGGCACACGTTCCATCCAAAGGCCTTCCTCCGCCTTCGACTTCACCAGGGCTTTCATCATGTTGGACATGGGTTGGTCCTTGTTCTTCAAGTTGTCGGAGGCGGTGCTCAAGGCTACCCCCCTCTGCCCTGCCGGGCATCTCCCCCACAAGGGTGGAGATTGTTCGTTGATGTGCCGTGCCTCTTCTTTGATGCTCGGCGTCAATGACAGCTGATCTCCCCCCTCGTGGGGGAGATGGGCGGCAGCCCAGAGGGGGGCGTGCCGCGTGCCGTCATCCAATCACCCCAAGCTCCCGCCCCACGGCACCGAAAGCTTCCACTGCACGATCGATATCGGCTGAGGAATGCGCGGCCGACATTTGCGTGCGGATGCGCGCCTGGCCCTTGGGGACGACGGGGAAGGAAAAGCCGATCACATAGATGCCGTGATCCAGCAGCCGATCGGCCATTTTCGAGGCCAGTGCGGCGTCGCCCACCATCACCGGAATGATCGGATGATCGGCCCCCGCCAGCGTGAAGCCCAGCTTTTCCATGCCCGTGCGGAAGCGCGTCGCGTTGTCATAGAGATGCCGGCGCAGGCTCGCGCCGTTCTGCACGATGTCGAAGACCTTCAGCGATGCCGCCGCAATCACCGGTGCAAGCGTGTTGGAGAAAAGATAGGGCCGCGAGCGCTGGCGCAGCCATTCCACGACCTCCTTGCGCGCGCAGGTGTAGCCGCCGGATGCGCCACCAAGCGCCTTGCCGAGCGTGCCGGTGATGATGTCCACGCGTCCTTCCACACCGCAATATTCCGGCGTGCCGCGGCCATGCTCGCCCACGAAACCGACCGCGTGGCTGTCATCAACCATCACCATGGCGTCGTATTTCTCCGCCAGGTCGCAGATCGCCGGCAGATTGGCGATGATGCCATCCATGGAGAAGACGCCGTCGGTCGCGATCAGGCGGAAACGCGCGTCGGAGGCTTCCTTCAGGCGTTCTTCCAGTTCGGCCATGTCGTTGTTGGCGTAGCGATAGCGCCGTGCCTTGCACAGCCGCACGCCGTCGATGATCGAGGCATGGTTGAGCGCATCCGAGATGATCGCATCATCGGGCCCAAGCAGCGTCTCGAACAGGCCCGCATTGGCGTCGAAGCATGAGGAATAGAGGATCGTGTCTTCCATGCCGAGGAAGCTCGAAATCTTCGCCTCCAGCTCCTTGTGCTCCTCCTGCGTGCCGCAGATGAAACGCACCGAAGCCATGCCGTAGCCATAGCGATCCAGCGCCTTCTTCGCGCTCTCGCGAAGCTCGCCATTGTCGGCGAGACCCAGATAGTTGTTGGCGCAGAAATTGAGCACATCCCTGCCGCCACTTTGAATACGGGCGGATTGCGTGGATGTGATGACGCGCTCGGACTTGTAAAGCCCCGCCTCCTTCAGCCCTTCTATTTCACTCTTGATATGGGTCAGAAAGGCATCACTCATCAGGCACTCCGGAGGCAACGGAAATCACGGCGCACACATTTTCACGCGCGCAATAATCTTTCAAGCGCAGATGTGGGGTGGGGTGTTTGGACGGCGGCGCGAGACACCCCCCCTCTGCCCTGCCGGGCATCTCCCCCACAAGGAGGGAGATTAGTCGTTACGATGCCCCGCCTTCCTGCCAGTGGAGGTGCGACGGAAAAGCAAGCCAATCTCCCCCCTTGTGGGGGGTGAGTAGCGGTTGGCCGCAGGCCAAGGCGGAGCCAAAGATTTGGCTCCGTCAGCGCCCGAACGCGCGGAGCGCAAGCGCAGCGCAGGCTGGCAAGGCAGAGGGGGGTCTGCCAGAGCGCCAACACCTCTACTCCCGTCATCCCGGAAGCCGCAAGGCTATCCGGGACCTATTGGCAGAACATCACGGGCACGGCCCCGCCCTCACCGACCACCCGACAGCACGGCCCGGTCCTTTTGCGGAAACCGGCCGTGCCGCTCAATGGGTCCCGGCTCTCCCGCAGGTCGGCCGGGATGACGGTCAAAGATATTCACCCCGCCTCAGTAAAACGCCTGCAGCCCCGTCTGCGCGCGGCCGAGGATCAGCGCGTGCACGTCATGCGTGCCCTCATAGGTGTTGACGGTTTCCAGGTTCTGCGCGTGGCGCATGACGTGGTATTCGATCTGGATGCCGTTGCCACCGTGCATGTCGCGGGCCTGGCGTGCGATATCGAGCGCCTTGCCGCAATTGTTGCGCTTGACGATGGAGATCATCTCCGGCGCCATCTTGCCCTCGTCGAAAAGACGACCCACGCGCAGCGAGCCCTGCAGGCCGAGCGCGATTTCCGTCTGCATGTCGGCAAGCTTCTTCTGGAAGAGCTGCGTCTGCGCCAGCGGCTTGTCGAACTGCTTGCGGTCGAGGCCATATTGGCGCGCGCGGTGCCAGCAGTCTTCCGCAGCCCCCATCGCACCCCAGGAAATTCCGTAGCGGGCGCGGTTGAGGCAGCCGAACGGACCCTTGAGGCCCGATACATTCGGCAGAAGCGCGTCTTCGCCCACTTCCACGCCATCCATGACGATCTCGCCGGTGATGGAGGCGCGCAGCGAAAGCTTGCCGCCGATCTTCGGTGCGGAAAGGCCCTTCATGCCCTTTTCGAGCACAAAGCCGCGGATCTGGTTGTCATGCGCTTCCGACTTGGCCCAGACGACGAAAACATCGGCGATGGGCGAGTTGGAAATCCACATCTTAGAACCGGTCAGGCGATAGCCGCCGTCGATCTTCTTTGCGCGCGTCTTCATGCCGCCGGGGTCGGAACCTGCATCCGGCTCGGTCAGGCCGAAGCAGCCGATCCACTCGCCCGACGCCAGTTTCGGCAGATATTTCTTGCGCTGCTCTTCAGAGCCATAGGCATGGATCGGATACATGACCAGCGAGGACTGCACGCTCATCATGGAGCGGTAGCCCGAATCCACGCGCTCGACTTCGCGCGCGACCAGCCCATAGGCAACGTAGGACGCGCCCACGCCGCCATATTCTTCCGGTATCGTCACGCCGAGCAGACCCGCCTCGCCCATCTCGCGGAAGATGGAGGGATCGGTCTCCTCGTCGAGATAGGCCTTCTCCACACGCGGCGCCAGCTTGTCAGCGGCGAAGGCGCGCGCGGCATCGCGGATCATGCGCTCCTCGTCGGTCAGCTGTTCCTCAAGCAGGAACGGATCGTCCCAGACGAAATTCGAGCCGGATGATTTCGCCGCGGATTTGTTTACTTCCATATTCATTCAAGCCTTCCTGATGCGGTTGCGCTCGCCCGAGCCGTCAGCAACCAGATGGTCTTAACCTGACCTCCGCCAATGCGGAAAAACCATACGCCAGAATGTGCCTTGCGCGGTACCAGCGCTTGCACTCCCGACGCCTGAGCGGTGCATACAGCTAACTAGGGCAATCTGGCGCGGGCTTGAAATGATTTTTTGGGTGGGGCATTGCGCCCTTCATTTCGAACAATCGCAGGCTTTAGACTTTGTTCTAAAAGCGGCTGCTCCTTGCACGCCGTGCGAAGGTAATACGGGGCGGATTGCGGGATTTTCTCGGTGGGGCGAGATCGAAGCATGTCGCTCAAGAAACAGTCGTTGGGTCACATTGCAGCGCGGGGCGGGCGGCCTTCAGCTTGTCAGCCGGGTAGCGGACCTTAGCCGCACTGTAGAAAACGATCTCGCCCCACACTCAAAGCCGACATAGCTCAAACTTCCGGACGCAGAAAAAGTCGAAGATTGCGGAGCTTTGACACCGTTACGAACGAGTTGTACTGCTCTACCGCTTTTCACGGATGAGTACAGATGCACACCAAAGTATTCTGCGTTTTTGAAGGTGGGGGGGCAAAAGGTGTTGCTCACGTCGGAGCGCTTCGAGCCATCGAGAACGTCGATGATTATGAAGTTAAAGGCTTCGCAGGAACTTCGGCTGGTGCAATTGTCGCAGCGCTCGCTGCTGTCGGCTGGTCCTCCTATGAATTGGTAAAGCAGCATGATGACGGAAGAGTTGAGAGCCAAGCGCTTCAGGCGATCGGCAATGCTGGCGCGACGTCACTGGCCCAACTTTTTGGAGATGAGTGGAAGAAACTCGAACGGCTCGGCGGAACTGATAGCTCTGAGGGTCTAGGAACAGGTTGGCTTAGAAAAACACGGGCAAAGTGGCTTAGTATACTGATCTTTCTGGCTATGTGGCCGATGCTCTACCATGTTGGACGCTGGCTTGCTGGGGATTGGTCAGGATGGGCCAAAGTGTTGGTTGAGCTAGTCGCCTCGGGAGCGTGGATTAGCTATCTCATCGTCTGGGTGTGGGTACTTCGTACTCTTTATAAAACATGGTTCCATTTCCGGGGCGTAGCGAACATTGCACCTGTCATTCAGGTTCTCGATAAGCTTTTCGAGGCGAAAATTAACCCGAGGGGTGACAGGGTCACCTTCCGTGATGTGCGGGAGCAAAGCGGGTCCGACTTGAAGATCGTTGCCGCGAATATTCACTCGGGTGCTATGAAACTGTTCGACGCTGCTGGGACGCCTGACATTGCGGTAGCAGATGCGGTGGCCGCATCCGCCTGTATCCCGGTGGCGTTCTCTCCTGTTGAAATTGAAGGGCAACAATTTTGTGATGGCGGGATCGTTTCAAACCTTCCGGCTTGGACCTTCGATGATGAGCGGCTGCTAGATAACGAGAGCCTGATAGTTACTTGCGAACTCCTAGACGGGAACACCCGTAATATGGAAGGCAACGAAGTTGGAGCGCTGGAAGGAACTCAGTTGCTGCTCAGGATGGCTCGTACCGCTGTTTTTGGCGGCGCCGCTTTGAACACACGCGGGCTCCAGCACCACATCCGGATACCCTTGGAACCGGATGTGGGCATCTTGGAGTTCGACAAGACTGAGAAGCACTTGAAAGCGGTGGATGACGCAGAGAAGGTTGCTGAGCTCAGGATCGACAGTTACCGCTTTGAGCAGGAGAGCTTGACCGAAATCCATGACGGAGTTGTTGTCTATCTTCACAGCCTTGGCATCACCTGCTGCAGGTTGCGAGCTGCGCTGGTGCGTGAGGTCAAGCTCGTGGACAGCCCTCCCGCCGCATATACGCTCTGGTGCAATAAGGGTTTCGAAGGGTACAGGGACACTCGCCTGCTGCTACCCTTGGGGGAGTCGCTGGTAGGACGTAGCGTAAAAGAATGCCGTCCGTGCAGTTTAGACCTTACTGTTCCTCACGAGCGCAGCATTTATCACCGGCTGGATCAGCGACCGCTTGGCGCACAGATGTTACCGAATGATCGAAAATGGGTGGTCGTTGTCCCGTTCAACCGTTGGCCAGAAGGCCAGAACGACGTCCCTCCGGAGCACATTTCTGTTGCGGTGACGTTAGATGGTGATGTCTCACTGCCGGGCGATATGAGCGATCACCGCACGAAGCTTCGGAACATTGTGGACAAGCACGGGGTTTTTACCCCATATTAGCCCTCGAGATGCGAGGCGAGTGCCTCGCGAGGAGAACAACGATGCCTACAAGAAAAAAGAAGTTGTACTCGGTGAAGCGCCGGGCAGACGGTCTCAGCTTAAAGGAACGCTACCAACAGTTCCGGGAAGCAAAGGCTCAAGCTGTTCGAGAGATCGAGCAGCATGATCGAAAGATGGCAGCCTCTGCGCGCCGTCTTCTTTCGGTTCGTCGCGAGAATGAATTAGCGGCGCATGACTGAAGCTGCAGCGCGGCACCAGATCGTTGAACCAAGTTCCGCAATGAGCGGAAATCGTCAACACAACTAGGGCCGATGTACGTCAGCTGTTCGTGATCGGATCCTGTAAGCCGACAGTCGTTTCACGGCCCTACCAGCCGCACCATATGCTCCCGCAAACTTTCGGCCAACAACACAACACCACCACATTAAATCACCCCAATTTTATCCCCGCCCCCATCACCTCACCTATCATCCCCCCCATCGCCCTTGTCGGGAACCGGGTCCGGAGCCGGGGATCAGGAAGGGCGGCGGCAGCCTCCCCCTTGGGCATCGGTGGCTCAAGGCTTGTGAGGGCCCGCGACAGGCCGGCGGCCGGTGTCAAGATCGGTTGCGGAGAACCCGCCAGGGCGAGACCCGCCCGAGTGATCGGCCAATAGTCGGGACAGCGGCCGGACGGGCGGCCTGAGGGTCGCATTACTACTTCAGACGCGCGACGCTTTGGCCGCCCGTCTTCCCGAACCTGTTCACACCCCGGCGGCCAAACCGTGCGGGAGCGGAGGCATGCCCCATGGAAAGCCGATCGAGCCCGCATCTCCACTCCCGTCATCCCGGAAGCCGCAGGCTATCCGGGACCCATTGGAAGAACATGCAGGGCGCGGCCCGGGTCTCGCTCCCGCGCCCGCGGTTGCGCCTTCTGCGGCACCCGGCCCCGCTTCTCAATGGGTCCCGGGTCAAGCCCGGGATGACGGGTGTGGGGTGGGTGAAGGCATCGGGAGGTCGGCGCAGCACCCCCCTCTGTCCTGCCGGACATCTCCCCCTCAAGGGGGGAGATCACGCGGAGATATGGATGCGCCAATCGCCAAAGGTGCAGGAAGCGCACAGCTATCGCCACCGCCAATCTCCCCCTTGTGGGGGGTGAAGAGCGTTTGGCCAGCGGCCAAGGAAAAGCCAACCACTTGGCTTTTCCAGCGATGAACGCGCGAAGCCATAGCGCAGCGCATCCTGGCAAGGCAGAGGGGGGTGCTGCGCCGTCGCCGAAGGAAGAGCCCGCCCCTCGCCCGCCCGCACCTTCCACTCACAGGTGGGGAGAAGGCTGCCTTCGTCATTGCCCCACCCTTCTCCCCATCCCCGAATCCGCCTAAAATCGCTGCCATGACCACAGCCCCCCGCACCATTCGCCAGTTGACCGAGACCGTGATCAACCAGATCGCCGCTGGCGAGGTGATCGAGCGGCCGGCGAGCGTCGTCAAGGAGCTGGTGGAAAACGCGCTGGATGCCGGCGCGACGCGCGTGGAGATAGCCACCGCCGGCGGAGGCCTGTCGCTGTTGCGGGTCATTGATGATGGTCACGGCATCCCGCCCGACGAAATACCGCTGGCCGTTTCGCGGCACTGCACCTCCAAGCTGTCGGACGATATTCACGCGATCCACTCGCTGGGTTTTCGTGGTGAGGCGCTGCCGTCCATCGGGTCGGTGTCGCGGCTGACGCTGCGCTCGCGCACGGCTGAGGCGGATTCGGCCAATGAGATCACGGTGGATGGCGGCAAGGTCGGTCCCGTGCGCCCGGTCGCGGCCAATCGCGGCACGACGGTGGAGGTGCGCGACCTCTTTTACGCCACGCCTGCGCGGCTGAAATTCATGAAGAGCGAGCGGGCGGAATCGAGCGCGATCACGGATGTGATCAAGCGTATTGCGCTTGCCTATCCCGATGTGCGTTTTTCGCTCACCGGCACGGATCGTTCCTCGACCGAGTTTGCAGCCGTTGCACCTGATGGTGAAGGCCTCCTGCAGCGCATCGCGCAGGTTCTGGGAAAGGAATTTCCCGAAAACGCGATACCAATCGATGCGGAGCGCGAGGGCATCGCGCTGTCGGGCTATGCGTCGATCCCGTCCTTCTCGCGCGGCAATGCGCTCAACCAGTTCGCCTATGTGAATGGTCGCCCCGTGCGCGACAAGCTGATCGCGGGAGCCATACGCGGGGCCTATATGGATGCGCTGCCGCGCGACCGGCACGCGGTCACCGCCCTCTTCCTGACGCTTGATCCGGAACTGGTTGACGTGAATGTGCATCCCGCCAAGGCCGATGTGCGCTTTCGCGATCCCGGACTGGTGCGCGGGCTGATCGTGGGTGCGATCCGCCATGCGCTTGAAATGAGCGGCATGCGTGCGGCGACCACGGGTGCCTCGGCCATGATGGACAAGTTCCTGCGCGCGGAAGCACCTGCTTCCCATTCGCCGGCTGCCTACCGTCACGACTACACCGCTCGCCCGGGCGAGCCATGGCGCGCGGAAACTTCGCCGAGCCGTCCGCTTGAAGCCGTAACACCCGTTGCTGCCGGTTTTGCGGAACCACGGCAGGCGACATTCGAAAGCGCGGTGACGCCAAGTGCCGATGCGCGCGCAGCGACAATCGAACCCGAACCGGAAGCGCTCAAGCACCCGCTGGGTGCGGCACGCGCGCAGGTGCATGAGAACTACATCATCGCACAGAGCGAGGACGCGCTTGTCATTGTCGACCAGCATGCCGCCCATGAGCGGCTCGTCTATGAGGCGCTGAAGCAGGCCATCCATTCGCGCCCCCTGCCCTCGCAGATGCTGCTTCTGCCGGAGATCGTCGATCTGCCGGAAGAAGATGCCGAACGGCTTGATGCGCATTCGGCATTTCTTGCGAAGCTTGGCCTGGGGCTCGAGCGCTTTGGCCCCGGTGCCGTGGCGGTGCGTGAGACGCCTGCCATGCTGGGCGAGGTGGATGTGCACAAACTCGTGCGTGATCTTGCCGACGAGATCGCCGAAAGCGACACCGCCGAGACGCTGAAAGAGCGCATCGACCACATCGCGGCCACCATGGCCTGTCATGGCTCGGTGCGTTCCGGACGGCGGTTGCGGGCGGAGGAAATGAACGCCCTTCTGCGCCAGATGGAAGCCACACCCGGCTCCGGCACGTGCAATCACGGGCGGCCGACCTATATCGAGTTGAAGCTTGCGGATATCGAGCGACTTTTCGCGCGCCGCTGAGCCGGGTTGATTTCCAGCCGATTTTGTGGCGCAAGAAGAGCGAATAACGAGGCGTATCGACATGAACAGGTTTGAAGGTCCCGGCGCGCGCGAAGCACGCATCCGCTACCTGGACGGCGATTTCCAGGTCCTGAGCCCGGGCGGCTTCGTACGTTGCGCGGTGACCGGCGATCCGATTTCGATCGAGGAGCTGAAATATTGGAGCGTCGAGCGCCAGGAAGCCTATATCAACGCACAGACATCGCTTGCCCGTGAAATCGAGATGAATCCGGAGCTGCGCAAGCGCGGCTGATCCGCGCTTCTAGCCGCGCTGCTTCAGCCTCCTTTGACGCGCGGCATTCACGGTCTCGCGTATGATCGCAGCCGGCGTTTCGGGCGTTTCGAAACGCGCTTCAATCGGCAGCACTTGCACCTTTTCGGCAAATGCGCGCGCATCGGCAGTACCGCTGGTCAGGCGCACCATGTCCTTTTCGGTGGTCACAAGCTCTGCCCCGTGTTCCCCGGCCAGCTCTTCCAGATCCGCAAAATCGTCATGAGAGAAGGCGTGGTGATCGGGAAAATCGCGTGTCGCGACCACTTCAGCTCCGAGCTCTTCCAGCGTGCGATAGAATTTCTGCGGGTTGCCTATACCCGCAAAGGCTACAACGCGCCGGCCTTCAAGCCGATGACCCTCCAGAGGACGGATATGCGCGGCTGCGACCGGACGGCCAGCGCGAGAGGCGCGGCGCACGACACGGGCGGCACCATCACCCTCGCCGATTGTGAGGATAGCTGTCGCAAAGCGCAGTTGTTCGATCAGCGGGGCCCGCATCGGCCCGCCGGGGATGACGTGACCATTCCCGAGACCGCGTCGGGCATCGACCACAATCAAAGCGTAATCCATGTGAATGCGCGCGCTCTGGAAGCCGTCATCCATGATGATGAAGTCGCAGCCTTCCTGCAGAAGACGCATTGCACCGGCAAGCCGGTCAGGCGTTACCACGACCGGCGCATGACGCGCCAGAAGCAAGGGTTCGTCACCCACATGGCGTGCGCTATCGTGCTCGAGATCAACGAGATGGGGCGCTGAAAAACTGCCACCGAAGCCCCGGGACAGAAAGCCCGGCTTCAGGTTCTGTTGCAGCGCCTCGTGCGCCAGCGCGATACAGACCGGCGTCTTCCCCTCACCACCAACCGTCAGGTTACCGACGCACAGGACCGGCGCCATGACCTCATGACGCGGCGCCTTGCGCATGCGCCAGGAAGCGACGGCTCCGTAGGCTAGCGAAAAGGGCCAAAGCGCCCAGGCGCGCCAGTCCGGCTTCTGCCACCAGAAGGGCGGTGCCTCGCTCCCCGAGCTCAAAGCTCGCCATCCCTGTGATTGCCCTCGAGCCTGCTTTGCAGGATGAGGGGGTGGATGAAGGGTTCCAGCGCGGAAACCGTGCGTGTGAGCGCGCCGGACATTTCCGCAACCGTCGCATGACCTGCCGCCATCATGCCCTTGCGCTTTTCCTCGTTGTTCAGGAGGAAATTGACGGCGCCGGCAAGCATCTGTCCATCGCGCACCAGGCGCGCGCCGCCTCCGCTTATCAGCTTTCGGTAGCTGTCGCGGAAATTCTGCACATTGGCACCGGAAAGCACGGCGGTGTCGAGCATGGCCGGTTCAAGCGGATTCTGGCCGCCCTCCCCTGTGAGGGAACGTCCCACAAAGGCAATTTCCGTCAGGCGCAGATATAGGCCCATCTCGCCGATAGTGTCGCCCAGTAGTACGTCCACATCGGCTCCCACGGGATCCTTGCTCGTGCGCGTGGCAACCTTCAGGCCCAACTCCTCAAGCGCTGCCTTGACGACTTCACAGCGCTCGGGATGACGCGGCACGATGATGCTCAGGAGGCCTGGATGACGGCGCTTTAGTTTCTGGTGCACTTCACCGGCGATCGTTTCCTCCCCCTCATGGGTGGAAACGGCAGCCCAGGTCGGGCGATCACCTATGGCCTCGCGCAGCGAGGCCAGCGCGTCCTCTTCTACGGGCGGCAAGGCGGTGTCGACCTTGAGATTTCCCGATACCGTGACCGGTCTCGATCCAAGCTTGCGAAAGCGCTCGCCGTCGACTTCGGACTGCGCGACCACATGCGAGAGGTTCTCGAACAGCGCTTCAGCCAGATAAGGCCGCTTGCGCCAGTTCTCGAAGGAGCGATCGGACATGCGGCCATTGACCAGAACCTGCGGGATGCGGCGCGCGCCCAGTTCAAGGATGGTCATCGGCCAGATCTCCGATTCCGCCATAATGGCAAGATCGGGCCGCCAATGGTTGAGAAAACGGTTAACGGCCGGCTTCAGGTCCAACGGCACATACTGGTGGATGACACGCTCGCCCAGACGCTCCGATGCCACGGAAGCCGAAGTAACCGTGCCCGTCGTCAAGACGATATTGATGCCGCCGGAAAGCAGATGTTCGATGAGGCCAAGAACCGCCACCGTTTCACCGACACTTGCGGCATGAACCCAGACAAGTGGACCCGCCGGGCGGGGACGGCTGGGTCGGCCATATCGTTCATGTCTGCGCGCGCGGTCTTCCTTGCCCTTGTTGACACGCCACCCGATATAGCCGCCGATCAGCGGATAGGCGGCTGCTCCCGCCCACCGGTAGGTGGCTAGTATCGCACGTGCCCAGATTTCGCTCATCCGGCATCAACAAGCTGATAGGCCCTGGCTGTCGCCGCGTTCAGCGAAGCCGTGACCTCCTGCCGCTTGGCCTCCATGGCCTGTTCATCAGCATCGGAAGGCACGTGAATGGGGTCACCCAATATCACGGCACGACGTCCGAATGGCAGATTGATGGTCGTCTTGTCCCAGGTCTTCTCCAGCACCTTGCGGCGGCTGGTGGCGATGGCCACGGGGACGATCGGGCGACCGGAAAGGCGGGCCAGTGTTACAATGCCAAGGCCCGCCTCACGCGGTGTGCCATGCGGGATATCCGCGATCATGGCGACGTTGCAGCCCTGGTCGATGGTGCGCTTGAGCTGGATCAGGGCACGAGCCCCGCCCTTCTTTGCGCTGTGCACGCCGGCACGACCACCGGATCCGCGGACCGTTTCGAAGCCGAGCTTCTCGGCCACGAGCGCGTTCAGTTCGGCATCGGCACTCTTGGAAAAGAGCGCCACCAGCCGGTGTCTGCGCGGATTGATTGTCGGTCCGAGAATATGCTGCCCGTGCCAGAGTGCGGCAATGGCCGGAGAGAATTCGGCAATCGCAGGTTCGACATCGGCAGAGCCTTTGACGGGCGGATTGGTCCAGGCGACGAAACGGATGGCCTGCGCCATGATGGAGGCAATGATCTGCTTGACCACCCGCGATCGCGCGAGCGGCTTGCGAATGCGCCGCCACAGTGCCTTCATCGGGCGCACACGCGGCGTATCCTGCCCAACCTTCATGACCGGCACTCCCGCCGGAACCTCGTCTTGCATACGTAATCAGCCCTTGTCGATCGTTCCGCCGTCCGGATCGAGCAGGCGATGCAGATGCACGATGAAATATCGCATATGTGCGTTGTCTACCGTTTCCTGAGCCTTGGCGCGCCAAGCCTTCTCGGCCGACTTGTAGTCGCCGTAGATACCGACGACATCCAGCCCATCGAGGTCGCGGAACGTCGCGCCCTTCAGAGATTCAAGTTCGCCACCGAAAACCAGGTGGAGCAACTGTTTGTTTTCTTTTTCCTCAGCCATGGCACCCATCATACCTTTTTCTGGATAAGATTATGGCAGTCCACGAATAATCGTGCCGCTCATGTAGATGAATTCACTGATTTTTGAAAGCAGGCGTGACGATTTCGCGCCTCGGCGGACTACTTCTGCGCAACCCGAGCGAGTGCCTCGACCATGTCGTCAAGAAATTCGCCGCTGCCTGCAGCCAGGGCCGAGAGCTTGTGGGAAGGGCCGGCATAGCGCGGCCTTGCGCCTTTTGCGTCACGCACCTCGCCGCCAGCTTCCGACAGCATCAGGTCGGCTGCTGCAAGATCCCAGTCATGCGCGTTCGGCTTCACGAAGGTTGCATCCATGGTCCCGCAAGCCACGAGCGCAATGCGATAGGCAAGTGAGGGTACATAGGGATGGGCATCGATCAGGTCCCTCGCCTCGTCCGGCAGCGCCTTGATCATCGGGTTCGGACCGCCCACCACCAGCCTGTCGGTGCGCTGCCTCACGGCCATGGGCTTGCCGTTCACGTATGCGCCGTGACCCAGGGCTGCAGTATAATGTTCCTTCTTTGCCGGGCATTCCAGGACGCCGGCAATGGTGCGACCGTCTTCGACAAGGCCAATGCTGACGCACCAGACATCGCGCCCGTCGATATAGGCGCGCGTGCCGTCGATCGGATCCACCACGAATGTGCGCGGTGCCTTCAACCGGTCGAGATCATCTGCCGTTTCTTCCGACAGCCAGCCATAACCGGGTCGCGCACGGGTCAGCACTTCCTGCAGATATTTGTCAACGGCGAAGTCCGCTTCGCTGACGGGCGATGTGCCGCCTTTCATCCAGACTTCCGGGTTCTGCCCGAAATAGCGCATGGCTATTTCACCGGCCTCACGAGCGGCCTGCGAGAGCAGTTCAAGTTCCTCGGCTGCTGGAATGCTGTCACTCACCGGCAAGGGTCATGCTTTCGATCATGATGGTGGGAGCGGCCACGCCGAAGTTGCGGTCAAGGTCGCTGGCGGGCTGCATGGAGAGGAACATGTCCTTCAGGTTGGACGCAATCGTCACCTCGGAGACGGGATAGGCGAGTTCGCCATTTTCGATCCAGAAACCTGCAGCGCCGCGACTGTATTCACCGGTGACCAGGTTCACGCCCTGCCCGAAAACCTCTGTCACGTAGAAGCCGTTCCTGATGTCGGCGATCATGTCTGCGGGGGACGTGTCGCCGGGTTCGAGGGCGAAATTGGTCGCGGTGGGATTGACCGATGTGCCGCCGCGCGCACCACGTCCATTCGTCTGCAAGCCGAGTTCACGTGCGACCGAGGACGAGAGCAGCCAGTGCGCGAGCACCCCGTTTTCCACCATTACAAGCTTCTCCCCCGAAACGCCTTCGCCATCGAAGGGACGGGAAGACTGCCCGCGCTTGCGCAACGGATCGTCCGTGATCGTGATTGCGTCGGAGGCGATCTTCTTGCCCATCATGTCACGCAGGAAGCTGGTCTTGCGGGCTACCGACGCACCATTGATCGCGCCGGCAAGGTGACCTGCCAGGCCCCGCGCCACGCGCGGATCGTACACCACGGGATAACGGCCGGTCGGCACCTTGCGCGCACCTATGCGGCGGGCGGCCCGTTCACCGGCGCGACGGCCGATTTCTTCTGCAGGGTCGAGATCGGAAAAATGCAGGCGCGAGGAAAAGTCATAGTCGCGCTCCATGCCCGTTCCCTCGCCTGCAATAACGCTGACGGAACGGGAAAAGCGGCTTGCCGTATACTGGCCGACGAAGCCCTCTGAAGTGGCAAGGACGAGACCACCGGAGCCGGCACTCGCGCCTGCTCCGGCGGAATTGGTGACACCTTCAACAGCAAGGGCGGCCTCTTCCGCCTCCAACGCGTCCTGCAACAGACGGTCGGGCGAAACTTCCGTCTCGTCATACAGGTCGAGATCAGGGAAGTCGGTCGCTAGACGGTCCTTCTCGACAAGTCCCTGATAGGGGTCATCGGGGGAAACGCGCGCCATGGAGACGGCGCGTTCTGCCAGCATTGCGGGGTCGGAATGAACCGTTGCGCCGACGCTCGCCACCTTCTTGCCAACGAAAACGCGAAGCGACATGTCATCGCTCTCCGCCGATTCGGTTCCCTCGACCTTGCCGAGCCGTACAGATACGCCATGGGAACGGGAGCGGACCACGACCGCATCGGCAGCATCGGCACCAGCTCTCTTCGCCGCTTCCACCAGTGCCTGTACACGGTCGAGAAGCTGTTTCCGGTTCGCGTTATCAGCCATGTGCAACCAATTTCCTTCGCAGCCAGGGAATGAATCATATCTGCGGTGCAGATCTGAAATGCGCGAGAAGCGCGGGACAGATTGAAACCATCCATTTATGGTTCAATGCTGGCAAGCGCAATGCTCGCCTGATGAAGGAACCGGGACGGCGCGTTGCGGTTCCGCTGCCGACAATGAAGATGATGCGAAGGGTCTCATGGAAGAAGCAAGCCACAGCCTGACCTATTGGGAACCCCTGCTGCTGCTGTTCGGCGCCGTCCTTGGGGCCACGCTTTTCAAGCGCCTGGGGCTCGGGACCATCCTCGGCTATCTCATGGCCGGTGTTGCGATCGGCCCCGTTGCACGGCTCATATCGGATGGCGAGGAGCTTCTTCACGTTGCCGAGCTTGGTGTGGTTCTCCTGCTTTTCATCATCGGCCTGGAACTCAATCCCTCGCGACTCTGGGCCATGCGCCGTGACATCTTCGGGCTCGGTTTCGCGCAGGTTCTGCTCAGCGGTGCCGTGATCGCGCTCATTGCCTCGTTCGGGCTTGGCCTGTCGTTCCAGGCGTCGATGATCATCGGCTTCGGCCTTGCCCTCTCCTCCACAGCGGTGGCCGTACAGTCCATGGAGGAACAGGGCGTGCTCAACCGGCACTACGGGCAGACGGCATTTTCGATCCTGCTCTTCCAGGACATTTCGATCGCTCCACTGCTGGCACTCGTGCCGCTGCTGTCACCCGGCGGTGAAGGTGTCGAGGCAATGAGCCTGGCAAGCTTCGGCATAGCCATTCTGGCGGTTGCGGCTCTCATCCTTTGCGGGCGCTACATCCTCAACCCGATGTTCCGCCTCATTGCCAGTTCGGGCGCACGGGAAGTGATGATCGCAGCCGCCCTGCTGGTGGTGCTGGGTTCTGCTTCCCTGCTTCAGGTGGCCGGACTTTCGATGGCGCTTGGCGCCTTCATTGCCGGTGTGCTTCTGGCCGATTCCACATTCCGCCACGAATTGAGCGCCGATATCGAGCCGTTCAGAGGCGTGCTGCTCGGCCTGTTCTTCATGGCTGTTGGTCTTTCGCTCGACCTGAACGTCGTTCTCGCGAACTGGCTCATCATTCTCATCGGCGTGCCAACGCTGATCATGACCAAGGCAGCCCTGCTTTACGGCCTCTGCCGGATATTCGGCAGCAGCCACGATGATGCAGTGCGCGTGGCAGGCCAACTGCCTCAGGGCGGTGAATTCGGCTTCGTCCTGTTCACGGCAGCCTCTTCCGCGCTCATATTCTCGAACGAAACAGCATCGCTCCTCATCGCGATAGTCACGATTTCCATGGCACTCACGCCCTTGAGCGTTGCACTGGGCGAACGCCTTGTGAGTGAGGACGATCCCGACGAGATGGAGGAGGATTGGGATGGTGCGGGCGCTGACGTGATGATGATCGGCTTTTCGCGCTTCGGCCAGATTGTCTCCCAAACCCTGCTTGCCGGCGGCAGCGATGTGACCATCATCGACCATTCCGCCGCACGCGTACGACTGGCCGAACGCTTTGGATTCCGGATCTATTTCGGCGACGGGCGCCGCCGCGAGGTGCTGGAGGCGGCGGGCATTCGCGATGCGAAGCTGGTTGCCGTCTGCACGAACGGACGCGCATCAACGGACGCTATCGTCGAGCTCATCAAGACGGAATATCCGCATGTGAAGCTCTATGTGCGCTCCTACGACCGTGCCCATACGCTGTGGCTTCGCCAGCGCGATGTGGATTACGAGATCCGCGAGACGCTGGAGTCGGCCCTGCGGTTCGGACAGGAATCACTCGAGGCGCTTGGCACGGACACCATGACCGCCGAGGCCATTACCGAAGATGTGCGCAGGCGTGACGAAGACCGTCTTTCGATCCAGGCTGCGGAAGGGCTTACGGCCGGCAATGAAAAGATGCATACGCGCCCGGTTCTGCCGGAGCCGCTCATCAAGCCATCGCGGGAAAGCCGGCTCCTCAATCCAAAGGATGAGAAAGAGGCCGAAAAGCAGGCGAATTGATCAGGCGGAGTGCTTTGCGGCTGTCGTGAAGGCAGCATCAATCGCACGTTTGAGTTCGTCCTTCAGCCCGGCCGTCTCCTCCATGATCGCGTTGATCTTGAGGAAGTCCAGCACGCGGAAACGGGACACCGGCGGCCGTAGCAGGATGTCGGGACGGCGGCTTTCCAGCTTCATTGCGATGATCGATTGCATCATGAGCTGTGTCGCGCCGAACATCATCTCCACCGTCGTCGGCACCTTGGCGCTGGTCTTGCTTGGTGCGCCGACCACGTCGATTGCAATGACCAGGTCGGCCTTGCCTTCGAGAATGTCGAAAGGCACGGGATTGTAGATGCCGCCATCGATCAGCAGGCGACCATCACGCTCGACCGGGCAGAAAATGGCGGGAAGTGCCGCGGAGGCTGCAAGGCTTGAGACGAGATCGCCTTCAGACAGAACCGCAAGGCAGTGGCCGTAGTAATCGGTGGCGGTTACGTGAAGCGGTATCTTCAGCTCCTGAAACGTCTCTGGGATCGCTTCTGGAAGAAAGGCGCCCACCACGCGCGGCGCGTTGAACTGGCCAAGGCGTAGGCCGCTTTCCATCATCTCCGAGAAGGTGGCCGGGCGCGATCGCCAGACGCGGGCAAGCACCTCTGCGCGGCGTGACAGGATGGAGCGGGCATGTTCTTCGATATCCTTGCCGGACAGGCCGGACGCCATGCCCGCGCCCATGATGGCGCCGATGGAGGAGCCGGAAATGGCGGTCGGCCGCAGGCCCAGCTCGTCCAGTGCCTTGATCGCATGAATATGCGCCAGACCACGTGCGCCACCGCCACCAAGAGCCAATGCGATGCTGGGAGTGCTTCCGCCTCTATTGCTCACGCGCGCGTCCTTGCTTTTCGATCTGCCTGCAGGATCTAGCGCAGGAAGATTAACACGTCTTGTCGTCACCCGCAGACTTGTCAGGCAAGTCCGCAGAAGGCGAGCGTCGTGCCTGAATAGTCGCGCCGCTCGTGCAACACGAAACCTTCAGGCGGCTGGAAGGGAGTGTCCGCCCCTTCTTCCACCACGACAAGGCAGTCTTGCGTCAGCCAACCGCCCTCGCGCGCCGTCGCCAGCGCCTGTTCGCCGTAGCCCTTGCCATAGGGCGGGTCGGCGAAGACGAGATCGAATGGCTGGATCGTGCCTGCAGCACCAAGCCGCGTTGCATCGCGGCGAAAGATCTTGGCCACGCCCTGAAGGCCAAGCGCCTCGATGTTCTCGCGGATGATCGCGCGGGACGACACCGCTTCCTCTATGAACAGCGCGTAAGAGGCGCCGCGCGAGATGGCTTCGATGCCGAGCGCACCCGTGCCTGCGAAGAGATCGAGCACGCGGGTGCCGTCAAGACATTCGGGATAACCGTGATGGAGGATGTTGAACAAAGCCTCCCGCGCCCGGTCCGTGGTTGGCCTGACGGCGTTGTCGCCTGGCGAAACCAGCCGCCTGCCTTTGAGCTTTCCACCTACGATGCGCATGCCGCCCTGCCCCTCACGCCCAGATCAATCGCGGTCGCGCTTGCGTCCACCACCGGATGGCTTGCCGCGAAATGACGGCTTGCCGCCAGGTCCCTTGCCGAATCCCGGCTTGCTGTCCGGCCTGCCACGCTGGGAGCGTTCGGTCTGGCGCTTCGGACGTGCTTCCGCAGCTTCCATCTCTTCCTTTTTCTTCTTGCCTACGGGACGGGCACCGGGTGCCATCCAGACATTGGAAGAGCGGCTGCGCGGCGTATAGGCTTCCGCCTTCTTGCCACCGCCACGCTTGTCGCCTCGGCTGTCTCCATCACGCGGAGGACGGCCGGGCTTGGTCTGCAGGCGGTCACGCAGTTCCTCGCGACGCTCCTCGCGCGCCTTCTTGCGGTTGAATGGCTTGCGCCCCTCCTCGCGCTCATCGCCGGAAGGCTGCTCCACCCGTGGCTTGCGCTCCGCCTTGACCGGCTTGTTGGAGAAGGGCGTGGCGATGGGAGCGTCGAGATTGGCGCCGGCTTCTTCCAGAAGCCGCTCGCCAAGCTGGTCGCGCAGCATCTTGCCCTTGATTTCCTGGACCGCACCTTCGGGAAGCGCGCCCAGCTGGAAAGGACCATAGGAAACGCGGATGAGGCGCGTTACCTCGAGGCCGATTGCGCCGAGCACGTTCTTCACTTCGCGGTTCTTGCCTTCGCGCAGGCCGACCGTGAGCCAGGCATTGGTGCCCTGCTCGCGGTCCAGCGTCGCCTCGATCGCGCCGTAGAAGACACCATCAACGGCAATGCCATCGGCAAGACCGGCAAGTGCGGTCGTGTCCACCTTGCCGTGCACGCGCACGCGATAACGGCGCAACCAGCCGGTGGCGGGCAGCTCCAATATGCGCTTCAAGCCGCCATCATTGGTCAGAAGGATCAGACCTTCCGTATTGATGTCGAGCCGACCGACCGTCATCAGACGCGGCAGACCGTCAGGCAGTATGTCGAAAAGTGTGCGCCGACCCTCGGGATCGTGACTGGTCGTCACCACGCCGGAAGGCTTGTGGAACAGGAAGAGGCGCGTGCGCTCGATTGCGGGGAGCGGGTTGCCATCCACCTCGATCCGGTCCCGGTCGGTCACGTTGAAGGCGGGACTGTCGAGGAGCTTGCCATTCACGGTCACACGACCGGCGGTGATCATCTCCTCGGCCTCGCGGCGCGAAGCCACACCTGCACGTGCCAGACGCTTGGCGATGCGCTCGGCCTCGCCCGTCGACTTTGCGTCAGCACCCGCATCCTTCGTCGCAAGTTCCGCGCGCTCGCGCTTGCCGGGTCGTGGCGGGTTCTTCTTCCAGTCCCGCTTCGGCTTGTCAGGATTGGGGCGGCTGCCATGGGGGCGCTCGCCCTTGGGATGTTCGCTGCGCGCACGCTCGCCGCGCGGCGCATCAGACCGTTCACCCTTTGCTGCCGACTTGAAGCGGGGCTTTTCGCCATCACGCTTCTTGAAGTCGCCGCCCTTGAAGCCTTCACGCTTGCCACCCGGCCTGCCTTCAGGCTTGCCGTTTTTGCGCGGGCGTTCTTTGTCGTTTCTGTCGTTCTTCATTGTGGCATTTGCCTTTCGAGGCGGCTAGGTATCAAGTCGTTCAGCGGCTTGCGAGTGAAAAATTGAGCTTTTTGCGCCCCGGTCAAAGTCAAAGCCCCATGGAAATCGCTCTTGCGGAAGCACGCGCTGCGGCTTCTCGCGGCGAGGTTCCGGTTGGTGCTGTCATCCTGCGCGCCGGGGAAATAATCGCGCGCGCCGGCAACCGCACCCGTGAACTCAACGACCCGACCGCTCATGCGGAGATACTCGCCATCCGCGCCGCGTGCAATGCGCTTGATGCGGAACGGCTGAACGATGCGGATCTCTATGTCACACTGGAACCGTGTGCGATGTGTGCGGGCGCGATCTCCTTTGCCCGCATCAGGCGGCTTTATTTCGCTGCCAGCGACCCAAAGGGCGGCGGTGTGCGCCATGGCGGCCGCTTCTTTTCGCAGCCGACCTGTCATCACGCACCGGAAATCTATGACGGCATCAATGAGAGCGAGGCGGCTCAGTTGCTGACCTCGTTCTTCCGTGAGAGGCGGGACTAGGCCGCCTCTACCCACATCCTTACATCCAAGGGATGAGACGGCGCAGACCGCCCGTATTTTCTGCCGTGGCCTTGCGGCGCTTGCGCTCTTTCTTCGACTCATCCTCGCCCAGTTCGCCCACGGGCGCGGTTGCGGCTGGCTGACGATAGTCGACTGGCGGCTCGCTCAGATAGCGACGCGTGTTGGGACTTCCCTGCCGGGCCAGTGCCTTGCGGCGCTCGATTTCCGCCTGCTGCTCGGCACGCGACAGCGGAGAGACGGCAGGGCCGACCTTGTCATCGCTATAGTTCACATCGCGCACGATGTTCGGGCGATAGAACTGGTTGTTCTGGTTCTCCGTCGCTTCGGCGCGTATGCGTGCCAAGCGCTCCTCGGGCGATTCCGGCCATGCGGGATTGGCTTCGGCGACATCCTCCTGCGGGGGCGGAAGCACTTCCGTGGATGGCGGCTTCACGATGCCGGGGCGCGGCGCGTAGGAAATGTTCTGCTTGTTCTTCGGCGCAAGCGACAGCGCGCCGGTAACATCTTCCAAAAGCTGCTGTTCCGCCGGCGTGCCCGTGCCATAGGTGGTGCCGGCGCAGCCGGCAAGCGCCAGCAGGGAAACGAGGCCAAGACCGGCGCCGATACGGCCGATCTGCATTTCGCCGCGAAGTTTCATCAGGTCGAACTCCTGTCTGGGCGGATAGCGCGATGCTGAACCTTCGCCCATTACTCAAGCGCCACGTGTATAGAGCATAGCTTATGGCAAAAAAACGTCCCGCCGCTCTTTTTACAGAAGCGGCGGGAGCGAAGCAACGGGCGCGTTGAGGCGATTGGCTCGCCTAAACCCGGCCCAGCGCCTTCAATTCGCGCAGCGCTTCGGCGTCGCGAGCGGAGACATCGGGGAATTCGGGATCCACACCCACATCATCCGTGTAGCGCCAGGAACGGGCGCATTTTTCCCCACTGGCGCGACGGAAGACGACGGCAACATCCTTCACATCTTCCGAGACGAACGCATCGGCAGGCGCAGCATCATCGCGGATCTCGATACCGGAGGTGATGCAGATTTCGGCCATGTCGCGGTCGGCGATGGCTTCGCGCAGGCTGGCATCCGTCACATGAACGACAGGCGAAGCTTCGAGAGACGAGCCGATAACCTTGTCCTTGCGCTGGATCTCCAGGGCGCCGGTCACGGCACGGCGGACCTGGCGGATCTTGCGCCATTTGCCGGCCAGCGCCTCGTCCTTCCATTCCGACGGCACGGTCGGGAACTGCTCCAGATGCACCGACTGACGATCGGGATAGCGTTCAAGCCATGCCTCTTCCGTCGTGAAGGGGATGACCGGTGCCAGCCATGTCACCACGCAATCGAACAGCTTGCGCACCACCTGGAGCGAAGCCTTGCGGCGGATGCTGGAGGGGGCGTCGCAGTAGAGTGCGTCCTTGCGGATGTCGAAATAGAAGGCCGACAGTTCGATGACCATGAAGTCGAGCAACTGACGCACGACGCGCTTGAAATCGAAATTGTCGTAGCCTGCACGCACCACTTCATCGAGCTCGGCAAGGCGATGGAGCATCAGGCGCTCAAGCTCCGGCATCTCGGCCACCGGCACATCCTCACCTTCGTCATGGGCCAGCGTGCCGAGCATCCAGCGCACGGTGTTGCGAAGCTTGCGGTAGGCATCGACATTGGTCTGGATCACGTTCTTGCCGAGACGCTGATCTTCCCAGTAATCGGTGGTGGCCACCCACAGGCGCAGGATATCAGCACCCGACTGGTTGATGATCTCCTGCGGGACCACCGTATTGCCGAGCGACTTCGACATCTTGCGGCCGTCCTCGGCCATGGTGAAGCCGTGGGTGATGACCGTGTCGTAAGGCGCGCGGCCACGCGTGCCGCAGCTTTCCAGAAGCGAAGAGTGGAACCAGCCGCGGTGCTGGTCGGAGCCTTCAAGATAGACGTCGGCCGGCCATTTCAGGTCCGGGCGATCCTCCAGCGTGAAGGTGTGGGTGGAGCCGGAATCGAACCAGACATCGAGGATGTCCATAACCTGGGTCCATTTGTCCTTGTCGTCGCGGCCTTCAAGGAAGCGATCCTTGGCACCATCGGCGAACCAGGCATCAGCGCCTTCGGCCTCGAATGCTTCCAGAATGCGCCTGTTGACGGTCTCGTCCTGCAGGATGTTGCCGTCTTCATCGGCAAAGACACAGATCGGCACGCCCCATGCACGCTGGCGCGACAGCACCCAGTCCGGGCGGTCCTCGATCATGGCGCGCAGACGCGACTGGCCGGCAGACGGTACGAAGCGTGTCGTATCGATCGCCTTCAGCGCGCGCGATCGCAAGGTCGTGCCGTCCCCCAGTTCCTTGTCCATATAGACAAACCACTGCGGCGTGTTGCGGAAGATGACCGGCTTCTTGGACCGCCAGGAATGCGGGTAGGAGTGCTTCAGCCGCCCGCGCGCAAAGAGCATGTTGCGCTCGATCAGCGCCTCGATCACGGCCTTGTTGGCGTCGCCCTTCTTGCCCTTGTCGTCGATGACGCGTGCCGGACCACCCTCACGGTCCGGACCGAAGCCCGGCGCGTCCTTGGTGTAGTAGCCTGCATCATCCACGGGGAAGGGAATGGACGGGTCGATGCCGCGCGCTTCGAGTTCAGCACGGCCGTCCATCCAGGCGTCAAAGTCTTCACGACCATGGCTGGGTGCGGTGTGCACGAAACCCGTACCGGCGTCGTCGGTCACGTGATCGCCTGCCAGAAGCGGAACGGGGAATTCGTAGCCGCCGCCAAGGCCCTTGAGGGGGTGGTCGCAGACCATGCCTTCAAGCAGGTCGGCGGGCACATCGCGCAGACGCTTATACTCAAGCTTGGCCTTGGCAAAGCTCTCTTCTGCCAGCGCATCCGCGAAAATGAGCTTCTCACCCGCCTGCGGGCCGAAGTCGTTTTCCGCTGCCGTTACCTCGAAGAGCCCATAGGCAATACGCGGGGAATAGGACACCGCGCGGTTGCCGGGGATCGTCCAAGGTGTGGTCGTCCAGATGACGACATGGGCGTCGCGCAAATCTTCATTGCCGACCACCGGGAACTTCACCCAGATGGTGTCGCTCTCATGGTCGTGATATTCCACCTCGGCCTCAGCCAAGGCCGTGCGCTCGACGACCGACCACATGACGGGCTTGGAGCCGCGATAGAGCTGGCCGGACATGGCGAATTTCAGAAGCTCGCCGGCGATGCGGGCTTCCGCGTGGTAGTCCATGGTCAGATAGGGCTTTTCGAAGTCGCCGACGACGCCGAGGCGCTGGAACTCCTCCGACTGGATCTTGATCCAGTGGCTGGCAAATTCACGGCATTCCTTGCGGAACTCGTTGACCGGCACCTCGTCCTTGTTCTTGCCCTTGGCGCGGTACTGTTCCTCGATCTTCCACTCGATCGGCAGGCCGTGGCAGTCCCAGCCGGGCACATAATTGGCATCATAACCGCGCATCTGGAAGGAGCGGGTGATGATGTCCTTCAGCGTCTTGTTGAGCGCATGGCCGATATGGATGTTGCCATTCGCGTAGGGCGGACCGTCATGCAGCACGAATTTCTCGCGGCCCTTCGCGTCTTCGCGCAGGCGCTTGTAGAGATCCATCTCGCCCCAGCGCGCGACGATTTCCGGCTCCTTCTTGGGCAGGCCCGCGCGCATCGGGAAATCGGTCTGTGGCAGATTGAGGGTCTTTGAGTAATCGAGCTTTTCGGACGTGTCGGTCATGGTCTCGCCGTGAGAATGCGAAGGCATCTGAGCCTCGCCTGTGCCGTTCTCGCAGGCCGCCATCAGCCTGCGCGCGCTAATCCCGGACCTTCCGCAGCCCTCAGGCCGCCGGGAAGGCCGGGCCAATAATTCGTATGAAATTCGTCTTGTGGCCGGCGCGGATAGTCATGGCCCGCGCTTTTAGCCGAGGCTTGACCAAGAATAAAGCCTTCATTGCCACGCTTCAGCCCGGTTGAACGCAATCTCCAGATCAAGTGGAGACAGAGGTTCGACATTCTGCAGAAAAGCCCGCGCCTCTTCTTCATCACGCTTCATCTGCTCGGTAAGCGCATCGAGCCCGTCGAATTTCGCTTCGCCACGCTGAAACGCGAATAACGACACTGCGCAAGTCTCGCCGTACAGATCCCCTTCGAAGTCGAAGAGATAGGTCTCCAGAAGCGGCGCGCCGTCTTTGTCCACCGTGGGGCGGCGGCCGAAACTGGCGACACCATCGTAAAGGCTGCCATCGGCCCGGCGGAAGCGCACGGTATAGATGCCGTGAGCCAGACTGACGGCAGGCGAGAGCGCCATGTTGGCGGTCGGAAAGCCCAGAGTGCGGCCAAGCTGCTTGCCGCCAATGATCTCCGCCTCGACCGTATAGCGATAGCCCAGGAGCCCGTTGGCCTCAGGCAATTCTCCCTGTCCCAGCAATTCGCGGATACGACTTGAAGAGATGACACTGCCGCCCTCATCGCCGAATGCTTCGACGACAGTGACGCCGAAGCCACCCGCCTCTCCGGCCCAGCCTAGCGTTTCAGGCGTGCCGCCGCGCGCCTTGCCATAGTGAAAATCAAAGCCGGTAACCACATGCCCCGCACCGAGACCTTCAACCAGGACCTTCTCGACGAACTGTTCTGCGGACAGTCCGGAAAAAGCGCTGTCAAAGGCCTGCTCGACCACTCCATCGAAACCAAGTGCCTGCAGGAGATGCGCCTTGGCGGGTGCCGGTGTCAGCCGGAACAGCGGGCGATCAGGCTGGAAGAAGGCCCGGGGATGTGGTTCGAAGGTGAGCGCGATTGCGGGGCGGTTCTCGCGACCGGCAATTTCAAGTGCAGCCTCCAGAACCGCCTGATGCCCGCGATGCACACCGTCGAAATTGCCAATGGCCACGACGCCGCCGCGCAAATTTTCAGGCAGTGCATCAAAGCCGCTGATGCGTTCGATCCGTGCGCCCACGCAGCACCTATCTCAGCCGGTGGATGCTGGCAACGGGATGCAGGGCGTGCTTTTCAAAGAAAGCGCCAAGCTTAGCAGTGTCCGGCTTGCCATCCACATTGTAGTCAGCGCCATGGATGCCGGCAGTGACAAAGAGCACGTCGAGCCCTGCATTCACGCCGCCCTTCACGTCAGTCAGAACGCCATCGCCGATGGCGAGCGCTTCGGACCGGTCGAACGTCGTGCCGGCGATTTCACCCGCAGCCTGCATCGCCGCCTCATAGATCGGCGCGAACGGCTTTCCGGCAATCAGGGTACGCCCGCCCAGAAGACCGTATTCGCGCGCCAGGGCACCGGCGCAGTAGATGAGCCTGTCACCACGCTCCACCACGATGTCCGGGTTGGCACAGATGAAAGGCAGGTCGCGCGCGCGCAGGCGCTGCAAGATTTCGGCGTAATCCTCCGGACCTTCGTTCTCGTCATCCTCAAGGCCCGTACATACCACGCCTGATGCTTCGAACTCCTCGACGAGTTCAACATCCAGCCCGTCATAGAGCATGGTGTCGCGCTCCGGACCCAGGTGGAATATGCGGCGCGGACCCTCCTCGATCAGCTTGCGGGTCACGTCACCGGAGGTGATGACGCGGTCCCATGCATCCTCGCGCACGCCGAGTCTTCCAAGCTGCTCGATGACCAGCGGATGCGGACGCGGGGCGTTGGTGATGAGGATGACCACCTTGCCGGCTTCGCGCATGCGCGCCAGCGCTTCCACAGCGTCGGGAAAGGCCGACACGCCGTTGTGAACCACGCCCCAGACATCGGAAAGAATGACCTTGTAGGGGTCGGCAATCTCTTCCAGACGGTCGATCATCTTCACGTTTTCGGCCATCGGTTCTCCATCGGGTAGGCGGCTTTCAGGATGCGGCTCAGCCATTAGCCCATGGGCGCGGCCATGTCACCCGTCTTCACTCCCGTGCGGCATCGAGACAATCGCAGCTTGCGCATTAACCTTTCATCCACCAGCAGGCGAAGTTCTCCGGCGCGATTAACCAGTTCCTATAAGAGAAGGTCGATCTTTTGGGGCAACGATATTGGGGGTTAATGCCATGTTGCTCAAATTCCTGCGGGACGAGCGCGGAAACTACGCGATGCTGACAGCAATCGCCATGGTTCCCATCATGGGATGTCTGGCGGTTGCCATCGACTATACCGAAGCCAGCCGTCAGCGGCAGGCAACGCTGAACGCGCTTGACGCAGCCGGCATTGCCACGGCTGTCGAGATTTCCAAAGGCGCCAGCGACGCGGAAGCGGAACAGTTCGCCCATGACTTTTTCCTCGCCAATCTCGGCCCGGTAAAACCTGAAAACACCGAGCTTGACGTCGACCTGCCGGACATGTCCACCGGCGGCGGAACGCTGGTGCTGACGGCTGATCTCAAGTTCAAGCCCTATTTCTATCCTGCCTTTCAGGCCCTGCGCAAAGTTTCCGGTTCCGGCGAGACCGACATGGCCTTCAGCGCGCGCAGCGAAATTCAGCTGAAGAACACGATCGAGGTGGCACTCGTTCTCGATAATTCCGGTTCCATGGACTACAAGGGTTCCGGCTCCGGCAAGAAGCGCATCGACCTGTTGAAGGAAGCGGCGAAGGAACTGGTCAGCACGCTGTCCAAGCAGGCCGGCTCCATGAAACAGATCAACGCACCTGTGCAATTCGGCGTGGTTCCCTTCGCCGCATCCGTGAATGTGGGAGCGAAGTACAAGAACGCGTCCTGGATGGATACCGAAGGCCGGTCTTCCAGCCATCACGAGAACTTCGACTGGTCGGACATGTCCAGCGGCAACAAGCGGGTGGAGAAGGAAAGCGGCGTCTGGAAGAAGAAGGGCAATGGCTGGCCGGTAACCGAGCGCGACAAGCCCGTTTCCCGATTCAGCGTTTTTGATGCCACCATGTACCACTCCTGGGCCGGCTGCGTTGAGATCCGCCCCGGCAAATATGGTCTGAGTGATGCGGTGCCTACCACTTCCAACCCGGATACGCTCTTCGTACCGATGTTCGCGCCCGACGAGACCGATGAAACCTGGTACTCACGCCCCGCGAACAACAACTGGTGGAAGGATTACGACTACAGCAAGGACATCGACGACCAGGCGCGGATGAAGAAGTATTTCGATCCGACCAAGGCACGCCTTGACCCCCGCACGCTCGGTCCTGGAAGAGGTCCCAACCTCTCCTGCACGACAAAGCCGATTACGCCGCTGACCGATGTGGCGACGAAGGACGGCCTGACTACGATCGAGAAAGCGATTGACGAAATGGAGGCAGGTGGCGCCACCAATGTTCCCGATGGGCTTGCCTGGGGCTGGCGTGTGGTTTCCGGGCCGGAGCCTTTCAAGGCACGTCCAGAATCGGAGCGTGGCAATGACAAGGTTGTCATCGTTCTGACGGATGGTGCGAACACCTATTATCGTCCCGATTCCATCACTGCACAGGAGTATTCGGGTTCTTATTATCGCTATGGCGGCAATGATCTGGCGAATAATGAATCCATCTATTCAAGCTTCGGCTACGCCAGGAACAAGGACGGCAAGAGCCGCATCTTTGAGGATACGAGCGTCAACAAGTACGATTTTTCCAACGACAACTACTCCAAGGCCATGAACGACAAGATGGCCGAGGTGTGCAGGAACGCCAAGACCGACGGCAACGTCATCATCATGGCCGTTGCGCTCGATCTCGATGAAAGGGACAAGACGGACAAGGCGCAGATCGACGGCCTGAGAGACTGCGTTTCCACGTCTCGCTTCCGCACCGATGGCAATGGCAATGCCGCCAAGCTGTTCTGGAACGCGACGGGTGCGAACCTATCGGAGAAATTCAAGGAAATCGCCGACGAGCTCTCCAATCTGCGCATCGTCAGCTAGGAACCCATGCGCGGCAGGCAGAAGGCTTGCCGCCCTCACCCTTATCGGTTAGACCAGCCGCGCCCTTTCCCGGGCGCGGTTTTTCACATTTTCAGGCGGAATTTCGAGATCATGGCGAACAAGGCAAGCAAGGTTAAGGCACGGCTCCCGCGCGGCTTTGTCGACCGCCATCCCGCCGATATCCGCGCCGTCAACGAGATGGTCGAGAAGATCCGCGCCGTCTATGAGCGCTACGGCTTCGATCCCATCGAAACACCGCTGATGGAATATACAGACACGCTCGGCAAGTTCCTGCCCGATCAGGACCGTCCGAATGAAGGCGTCTTCTCCATTCAGGACGATGACGAGCAGTGGATGAGCCTGCGCTACGACCTGACCGCGCCGCTGGCGCGCCATGTCGCGGAGAATTTCAACGATATCCAGCTTCCCTACCGCACCTATCGCGCGGGCTGGGTGTTCCGCAACGAGAAGCCAGGCCCGGGCCGCTTCCGCCAGTTCATGCAGTTCGACGCCGACACGGTCGGCGCACCGTCGGTCGCGGCGGATGCCGAGATGTGCATGATGATGTCCGATGTCATGGAAGCACTGGGCATTGCGCGCGGTGACTATGTCATCCGCGTCAACAACCGCAAGGTGCTCGACGGCGTGATGGAAGCCATCGGCGTCAGTGACGAAACGCAGAAGCTGACTGTGCTGCGTGCGATCGACAAGCTGGACAAGTTTCCAGTCGAGGAGATCGTGTTGCTGCTCGGGCCCGGCCGATGGGACGGCGGCAAGGAAGGTGAAGGCGACTTCACGCCGGGTGCGGGACTTGATGCCGACAAGGCGCAGATCGTTCTCGACTATGTTGCGGGCAGGAACAGCTCCATCGAAAGTGATTTGTTCAAGTCCGGCCTAGCCGAACTGGGCGAGATCGAGAACCTTATCCGCGCTGCCGGTTATGAAAAAGACCGCATCCTCATCGATGCCTCCGTCGTGCGCGGGCTCGAATACTACACCGGCCCGGTCTTCGAAGCCGAACTCACCGCAGAAATCCCCAATGAGAAGGGCGAGATCGTTCGCTTCGGCTCGGTGGGCGGTGGTGGCCGTTATGACGGGCTTGTCTCGCGCTTCCGCGGGCAGCCTGTTCCCGCAACCGGTTTTTCCATCGGCGTTTCGCGCCTGATGACGGCGCTGAAGAATCTCGGCAAACTTGGGCAGGACGAGGTTCTGGCACCTGTTCTCGTCACCGTCATGGATGGCGACATGGAGGCCATGGCGAAATATCAGGCCTTCACGCAGAAGCTGCGCAATGCGGGCATCCGCGCCGAGATGTATCAGGGCAACTGGAAGAAGTTCGGCAACCAGCTCAAATATGCCGACCGCCGCGGCAGCCCGCTGGCCATCATCCAGGGCGCGGATGAGCGCGCGGAAGGCGTGGTGCAGATCAAGGATCTGATCGAGGGCAAGAAGCTCTCCGCCGAGATCGAAAGCAACGAGGAATGGCGCGCGAGCCGTCCGGCGCAATTCTCCGTCAAGGAAGACGAGCTGGTGGAAGCGGTTGTTCGTGTGCTTGAGGAGCAGCTGCAGGAACGGGATGGGGTTTGAGGTGAGCGGCTTGCAATACCCCCCTCTGCCCTGCCGGGCATCTCCCCCACAAGGGGGGAGATCGGCTGCATCTGAGTGGGGCACCAATCCTGAGACCGGTCGCGCGGCAGCAAAGCTGCGTAATCTCCCCCCTTGTGGGGGAGATGTCCGGCAGGACAGAGGGGGGTGCCTGGGCACCAGCGCTGCCACATGACCCACCGCTACCCCACCTTCGCCAATGACATTCTGGCATTGTTTGCCGAGCGCGAGGCGCAGCTTGCGGATATTGGCATTATCCAGCCAGCCGACCCCTTTCTCGACATGGCGGGCGAGGATTTGCGCCGGCGCATATTCCTGACGGAGAGCGAGACGGGCGAGACGCTTTGCCTGCGGCCCGAATTCACCATTCCGGTTTGCCGTGACCACATTGCTGCGCGGGCGAAGACGCCACAGCGCTATGCCTATCTGGGCGAAGTGTTCCGTCAGCGCCGACAGGGTGGCGCCGAATTTTTCCAGGCGGGTATCGAGGATCTGGGCTCGGACAACCGTCCGCAAGCCGATGCGCGCTCTCTGGCCGATGCGCATGCGCTCCTCGAGCGGCTTTTGCCGGGCCGTGCCCCTGCCGTCACAATGGGTGACCAGGCGCTTTTCGAGGCGGTGCTTTCCGCGCTCGGACTTCCATCGGGCTGGCAGAAGCGGCTGGCGCGTGCCTTCGGTGCGCCGGGGCTCTTGAAGGCAACACTCGATGAACTTACCAATCCGCCCAATGGCGGCAGCCTGCCTGCCGAGCTTGCGGAGCTGGTAGCCTCGGGTGATCACGACGCACTTGTGGCCCATATCGCCGATCAGATGGAAGGTGCCGGGCTTTCGCCATCTGCCGGTCGCACGCCGCAGGAAATCGCCGAGCGCCTGATCGAGAAGGCGGCACTTGAGCGGGTACGGCTTTCCGACGATGCGCTCGCTGCATTGCGCAAATTCCTAGCGCTAAAAGTGCCGCTCTCAGAAGCCATCGCAAGGTTGGAAGCGTTCGCGGGTGAAGCCGGTCTTGTGCTTGATGAAGCGCTTGCCGGATTTTCCGCCCGTCAAAAGGAGATCGAGGCGGCCGGTCTCGGCTCTGCCAGCATCACCTATGATGCCTCCTTCGGTCGTCCACTTGACTATTATACCGGCTTCATCTTCGAGATCACGGTCGAGGGCGAGAGCCAGCCGCTGGTCGGTGGCGGGCGCTATGACCGGCTTCTGACGCTGCTTGGCGCGCCCTTCCCCATTCCCGGCATTGGCTTCTCGGCATGGCTGGACCGCATCGAGACCCTGCGGGAGCGCGCATCATGAGCATCACCCTTGCCCTGCCCTCCAAGGGCCGCCTGAAGGACAAGACGATCGAGCAGCTTGCCGCTGCGGGTTTTCATGTGAAGCTGCCGGAAAATGACCGGCGCTATCAGGCTTCGATGGAAGGGCGTCCGGAGATCGAGGTCGCGTTTCTGTCAGCTTCCGAAATTGCACGCGAGCTCGACAAGGGCAGCATTGATCTGGGCGTAACCGGCGAAGACCTCGTTCGCGAAACCATTCCCGACTGGGAAGCCAAGGCAGAGATTGCCGCCCGGCTCGGCTTCGGCCATGCCGATGTGGTGGTCGCCGTGCCCGATGTGTGGTTTGACGTCGAGACCATGGCCGATCTTGACGATGTGGCCGCCGATTTCCGCCATCGTCACGGTCGTCGTCTGCGCATTGCCACGAAATATTGGCGCCTGACGCAGCAGTTCTTTTCCCAGAAGCATGGCATCCAGGTCTATCGCATCGTGGAAAGCCTCGGTGCCACCGAAGGCGCGCCGGCGGCGGGGTCTGCCGATATCATCGTCGATATCACCTCGACCGGCTCGACGCTAACGGCCAACCATCTGAAAGTGCTGGAAGACGGCGTGATCCTGCGTTCGGAAGCCTGCCTGGTGAAGGCGAAGAAAGCGCGCGACGAAGATGACGCGGCGCTGGTCGCCTCCATCTGCGAGGCGCTCAACGCTAAAGGCTGAGTGGTACGAAAAGCAGGATCAATCCGCCTGCGATCAGCCCGGCACGCACTGCACCGCCGAAGCGTGCAATGAGGCCATAGGAAATAGCACCCAGCGCCAGCGCCACCTTTGCGCCTGCAAACAGGGCGGCCAACGGTGCCGTGGCCGATGCCAGCAGCATCGGATTTGCGATCATGGCCGGCGGGATCAGGTAGAGCCCGACGCCCAGTGCCATTGCCGTGAAAGCGACCTTCAGCCAATCCTCGCCAACCATGCCCGCCGCAATGAAGACAGCACCACAGACGGGCGGCGTGATGGTGGACAGAAGCGCGAACCAGAAGACGAAGAGATGAGCCTCCAGCGGCTCCAGACCAAGCTGTGTCAGCGCCGGGCCTGCCACGGACACGCAGATGACATAGGCGGCGGTTGTCGGCACTTCCATGCCAAGGATCAGGCAAGCAATCGCCGTCAAAAGCAGGGACGGCCACAACATGCCCCCCGCGCCCGACAGGATGAGCGAGGTGATCTTGACGCCAAGGCCCGTGATCGAAAGCACGCCGATGACGATGGACGCGCATAGAATGATGGAAGCAATGAGCGCGACCTGACGCGCGGCGGTGATCAATGCGGTTTCGAAACGGAGCAGAGCCTCACGCGCGGAAAAACGCAGCGCACCGTTGAAGAAGAGCAGCACTGCTCCTGCCAGGATGGCAAGGCTTGCGGCATATTGCGGCGTGACGCCCGCCACGAACATGCCCCAGAGCAGGACCGTGAACGGCACGAGGAAGAAGGCCGAAGTGATGATCACATCGCGCAGTGCGGGAGCCTGATCCGCTGGCAGGCCCTCAAGCTTGTAGCGGGTGTTGAAGGCGTTCACGCCGATCCACACGGCGAAGAAATAGAGGATTGCCGGCAGGATGGCTGCGGCCATGACGGCGGTGTATGGCGTGCTTGTCAGCTCCACCATGACAAAGGCGCCCGCGCCCATGAGCGGCGGCATGATCTGTCCGCCCGACGATGCGACGGCCTCGACGGCACCCGCCAGTCGCTTCGGATAGCCAAGCTTCACCATGGCGGGAATGGTGATGGCGCCGGTCGAGGCGACATTGGCGGAAGCGGAACCGGAGATCGATCCGAACAGCGCTGATGAAATGACGGAAACCTTGGCAGCCCCACCCTTCAGCCGACCTGCCGCGGCTGCGGCGACATTCATGAAGCCCTGCCCCGCCTCCCCCGCATTGAGCACGGCTCCGAAGATGACGAAAATGGAAACGGTCGAGACGGAAATGCCGGTCAGGCTGCCCCAGATGCCGCCTTCCGCAATGGTAAGCGTGCCGAGAAAGGATGTGAGTGGGGTTCCCGAATGGCCGAATTCGCCGGGAATATGCTGCCCGAAAAGGCCATAGAGCAACATGATGGCGGCAACGATGGGCAAGGCCCAGCCGATAGCGCGACGCGCGGTTTCCAGAACCACGAGCAACAGGATTGCCGCAATGGCAATCTGAAATGGGCCTTCAAGAAAGCCATATTGGTCGCCGAGGCTGTTCTGGTTCAGCGCGACCCACAGACTTGCAGTGATGCCAGCAAGAGCAAGCGCAATGCCCGAAATGAGTTTCAGCCAACCCATTTCCTGCGGCACGAACACAAGCACCCAGGGCAGGATCAGCGCCATATGCAGCGGCCGGCTTACAAGGTTCGGCACGAGCCCGGAAAAGACCAGCGCGAGATGATAGGCGACGAGCAGGCCCGCAAGGGCGGCCAGGGCGATGCGCTTGGTCATGGCAATGCTTTTGTCTGAAAGGCGGGAAAACAGGAGTTCAGCCGCCGCACCCTGAAATCAGGTGCGGCGGCAGGTGGCGGTGTTACTTCTGAGCTTCGCCCAGTTCCACGCCTGCTTCTTCATAGTAGCGTACGGCACCGGGATGCAGCTTGCCGGTGATGTTGGCCATCAGCGCCGTGTCCACACCGTTCCACCAGGGTGCATTGCCGCCCATGGCTTCCTTCTGCTCCCAGAAGGTCGTGGTGAGCTGATAGGCCGTGTCGTCATCCATGGCTGTTGTGGTGTAAGCCACGACTGGCAGGGAAGTGGTGACGATGTCTTCATCCTGACCGGTATAGGTACCGGCGGGGATCGTGATCTTCGTGCGCTTGGTCTCTGCGATCTGCTCTTCAGTCAGTGAGAGCACATCAACGCCAACGCTGGCTGCAGCCTCGATCACATTCGGCGCGGGCCAGGAGCCGGCGGTGACGAAAGCATCGATCTGCCCGTTCTTGAGGGCGGCCACCGCATTGGAAAGCTCCGCATCGGCGATCTCGACCTGATCCTTGATGCCAAAGAGTTCGAGATATTTCTCGCCTTCGCTCGCACCGAAGGAGCCCTTGCCGAGCAGAACCGTCTTGCCGGCCAAATCCTCGATCTTGCTGGCCCCGGCACTCTCGGCGACCACGAAATGCATCGTCAGTGACGGGATCGGGAAGAGCGCGCGGATTTCTGCAAACTTGTCGCTGCCCTTGCCCTCGAAGGGACCGGACGCATTCTGTGCGGCACCCACCAATGCCGGTGGGGTCGTGAAGACATAGTCTGCGCCACGCGCGCGCACTTCCATGACGTTCTGGACCGAGCCCTGGCTTTCCTCGACGGTCACACTGAACTCGCCATCGGTGCCCTTCTTCAGGGCTTCCGCGATCTCGACAGCCATCTGGTAATAGGAGGAACCGGCCTTGGCCGACTTGTAGGTGATGCGGGTTTCGGCGCTTGCGCCGGTGAGCGTCACTGCAGCGAAAGCTGCGGCGGCACATGCCGTTTTCGAGATACGCTTGAACATATTCTTTCCTCCCGATGAACTTCCACGAAATGAAGTGTCTCATTGGCAGGAAAAGCGATTGTGTTTCAACTCACTTTGCCGCGAAGCGGCTATTCATCCACCACCCGAAGGCGCAGTGAACCCTGCCCTGGCGGGGAGAGACGATTTTCGGTGGGCGCGCTCTGCGTCTTCGCGGCTTCCGCCGGCCCGAGCTCCAGGGCCTCGATCTTCTCGCCGCGCTTGGTGATCTTGTCGGTGGAAGTGAGGATCTGGTCGATGTCGCGGCTGGCCTGTCCGAAATGGTTCTGCAGCTTGCGCACCCGGTCATCAAGCCGCGTCACATCCTGCATCAGCTTGACCACCTCGGCCTGGATCAGATGTGCCTGCTCGCGCATGCGCGCGTCTTTCAGCACGGCCTGGATCACCTGTATCGACAGCATCAGGAGAGACGGCGAGACAATGACAACACGGGCGCGGTGGGCCTTCTGCACCAGCGACTCGAAATTCTCATGGATCTCGGCGAAGATCGATTCTGAGGGCACGAACATGAAGGCCGTGTCCTGCGTCTCTCCCGGCAGCAGATATTTCTCCGAGATCGCCTTGATGTGCACTTCCAGATCGCGGCGGAAACTCTGCTCGGCGACGCGTTTCGCATCGGGTCCGCTCTCTCCCTCGGAAGCCGCGCGGATGGCGTTCCAGCTTTCCAGCGGGAACTTCGCGTCGATGACCAGTGACGGGGCATCGTTCGGCATCTTCACCAGACAGTCGGGCCGCGTATTGTTCGAGAGCGTCGCCTGAAACTCATAGGCGCCATGGGGCAGACCATCGGCGATGATGGCTTCCATGCGCGACTGGCCAAAGGCACCGCGTGTCTGCTTGTTGGACAGGATGTTTTGAAGCTGCACCACCTGACCGGCAAGCGACTGGATGTTGTTCTGGGCCGTGTCGATGACGGCCAGACGCTCCTGCAACTTTGCCAGGTTCTCGTGCGTGGATTTGGTCTGCTCGGTGATCGAGTGACCCAACCGTGTCGTCATGCCGTCCATACGTTCCGAAAGCGCCTTGGTCAGCTCGGCCTGTCTGGAGCCGAAAACTTCCGCGATGGTGCCAATGCGCCCCTGCAGCTCGGTCTGCGCGCGGGTGAGTTCGGCCATGCGCTGTTCGGCCTCGCGCGCCCGCTGCGCGGCTTCGGCGGCCGCCACCGCACGCGCGCGTGCTGAACGCCACAAAAGCACCATCAGGAAGACGAAGAGCGCAAGCAGCATGAGCCCCGCGCCCGCCACCAGCTGGCCGAGCGTGAAGGTGGAGGAACCGAACTGCGCTACGGGCGCATTGATGATCTGAGCAATGTCCATTCAGGCAGCTTATGCGATTCGTGACAACCACATAAGACCAAAAGGTGAACAAGCCCGCATCCTTGTTGACGGGCAAGCGCCGAGCCATTACCTGACGCGCATGACAATTCGACCGCTCGTAATTCTGCCCGACCCCATCCTGCGCGAGGTTTCCAAACCTGTTGAACGCGTGGATGACGAGGTGCGCAAATTCGCCGACGACATGCTGGCCACCATGTATGATGCGCCGGGCATCGGCCTTGCCGCCATCCAGGTGGGCGAGCCGCGCCGCATGCTTGTTCTTGATGTGGCCGAGAAGGACGAGGAGCCCGCGCCGCGCATCATCATCAATCCGGAGATCCTCGAGCGCTCGGACGCGATGAATGTGCATGAGGAAGGCTGCCTGTCCATTCCCGATTACTATGCGGAAGTGGAGCGCCCCGCCGAAGTGACCGTGCGCTATGTCGACGAGCAGGGTCGCGAGCAGACACTGAAAGCCGATGGTCTTCTTGCCACCTGCCTGCAGCACGAGATCGACCATCTCAATGGCGTGCTCTTCATCGACTATCTGTCGAAGCTGAAGCGCGACATGGTGGTGCGCAAATTCAAGAAACTCGCCAAGGACCGTCCGCCAAGCCGCATGGTGGGCTGACCAACCGTCTGACGGGAGCAGCCGCCAATGGGCCTTCGCCTCATATTCATGGGTACGCCGGAGTTTTCCGTCGCCACGCTGGATGCGCTGGTGGAGGCCGGGCACAATATCGTCGCGGTCTACACACAGCCGCCGCGCCCTGCGGGCCGCCGAGGGCTGGAGCTTACCCCCTCGCCCGTGCACAAGCGTGCCGAAGCGCTTGGCATCGAAGTGCGCACGCCGAAGAGCCTGAAAAGCGAGGAAGAACAGCACGCCTTTCGTGATCTGAAGGCCGACGCCGCGGTTGTTGTTGCCTATGGGCTTCTTCTGCCGAAAGCCATTCTCGAAGGCACGCGCCTTGGTGCCTATAACGGTCATGCCTCACTCCTGCCCCGCTGGCGCGGTGCCGCTCCGATCCAGCGCGCCATCATGGCCGGAGACGGCGAGACCGGGATGATGATCATGCGCATGGATGAAGGGCTTGATACCGGCCCTGTCGCCATGACCGAGAGGGTCGAGATCAAGCCGAACATGACGGCCGGTGAACTTCATGACCGCCTTCGCGATGTGGGCGCAGCACTCATGGTGCGTGCGATGGCAGCACTTGAGGACGGAGTGCTTGAACTCAGCCCTCAGTCCGACGAGGGCGTGACCTATGCGAAGAAGATCGACAAGCAGGAGACGCGCATCGACTGGTCGAGGCCTGCACAGGAAGTGCACGACCATATCCGCGGGCTTTCGCCCTTTCCCGGCGCCTGGTGCGAGATGCCGCTTGGCGGCAAGCTGGAGCGCGTCAAGGTACTGGAAAGCCGTGTGACTAATGCTTCGGCACCGGCTGGCACCTGGCTTGGCGGTGGCCTCGTGATCGCCTGCGGGACAGGTGCCGTGGAACTGACGGAAGTCCAGCGGGCGGGCGCAAAGCGCGCTTCGGCGGAGGATTTCCTGCGCGGCGCAAAGCTTGAAGACGGAGCCATCCTGCCATGAGTGCCGTCATTCTTCGTGCAGTCGAGGCTACCGACCATGAGGCCGTGGACGCGCTTCTGCGTCGTGCCTTCGAAGGCGGTGCGGAAGCAGAGCTGACGAACAGGCTGCGTCAGGACAGTGACGTCGTTCTTGAGCTCGTCGCCGAACGCGACGGCACGGTGCGCGGGCACATCCTCTTCTCCCGCCTGAAGGTGGAGGCGACCGACGGGACGCATTTCGCGGTGGCACTGGCGCCAGTCGCGGTAGACCCGGATCATCAGCGCGAGGGCATCGGTGCCGCGCTCATCGAGGAAGCTCATCTGCGGCTTGAACGGGATCGCGAGTGCCTCAGCGTGGTTCTGGGCGATCCAGCCTATTACGGGCGTTTCGGTTATTCGCACGAGCGAGCAGCCGGTTTCGATAGCGATTATCAGTGCGAGGCTCTTCAGGCGCGAGCTTCGGGTGAAGCGCCGCTTGCCGGACGCCTGATCTATCCGCGCGCATTCCGGGGTCTTGGCTGAGCATGGCGCGCTATCGCATTGACGTGGAGTATGACGGGACGCCCTATTCCGGCTGGCAGCGGCAGGCGAACCAGCACACGGTGCAGGCAGCCATCGAGCAGGCCATCCGGAAATTCTGCGGCGAGGAAATAACGCTCAAGGCTGCCGGGCGGACCGATGCTGGCGTGCATGCGACAGGCCAGGTCTCGCATTTCGATCTTTCAAAGGATTGGGCGGCGAACACGGTCGGCAATGCCATCAATGCGCATCTGGCACTGGCTGACGAGCGTGTCGCGATTCTCAATTGTACTCAGGTTGGTGAGGAATTCGACTCGCGCTTTTCGGCCAAGGCGCGGCACTATCTCTACCGCATCATAAACAGGCGCGCGCCCATAGCCATCGAGCGCGGACGGGCCTGGCACATATCGCGTGCGCTTGATGTGGATGCCATGCATGAGGCCTCGCAGCGGCTTCTCGGCACCCATGATTTCACCACCTTCCGGGCGGCCCAATGCCAGGCGAAAAGCCCCGTCAAGACGCTCGACCGGCTGGATGTCTCGCGGGATGGAGTCGTCATTGAAGTTCGCGCTTCCGCGCGCTCCTTCCTGCACAATCAGGTGCGCTCGCTCGTGGGTTCGCTTGTAAAAGTGGGGGACGGAAGCTGGAACGCGGATGATCTGGTGGCCGCGCTCGAAGCGAAGAAGCGTTCGGCCTGCGGTCCCGTGGCACCGGCCGACGGGCTCTATCTCATCCAGGTCGACTACTAGGTCAGTAGTCGGGCACGAGCCCCAACATCTCCTGCAGCCAGATCAACAGCGTGATGGCGCCCATCAGCATGGCGAAAAAGAACGCGGTGCCAATTGCGGCACCCCGGTCGATGACCACGACTGTCATGCGCCAGGAGAAGAACAGGCTCAGGAAGAAAACGAAGATGGAAACCATCTCGGCAAGCCCGGCCTCGGGCATCATCAGCCGCATGAGGACGGCTGGCAGCATCGCCCAGGCAAAGATTACCGAGGCCCAGTTGGATGCGACGACATAGGGCACGAAACGCTGCGCCAACCCGATATGGCGAGCCAGAAGCGCCAGAATCACCAGCGGCAGGAGCCAGGCCCCCATTTCTGCGAGAAACAGGCGAAAGACCAGCGCAGGGCGTTCGCCGTAACCGGTGGCGGCCAGTTCGCCGGCATAGGACACCCAGCCAAGTGCGAGCGGCGGGAGTGCCAGCAGGATCGCGCGGAAGGAGTTCCAGAAGCCGTCTGCGGTGATATCCAGCAGCTTCAGCCCGTCTGCGCGGCCCGTCATCAATCGCCAGACACCGGCAAGCGAGTGCTGAACATCACCAGCCGGCATCGTCAGCCGAACCAGTCCTGAATGAAACGCTCATAGATCTGCGTGAGCGTCTCCAGGTCCGATACCGGCACGCGCTCATCCACCATATGCATGGTCTGGCCTACAAGACCGAACTCGACCACCGGGCAGTAATCCTTGATGAAGCGTGCATCGGATGTGCCACCTGAAGTGGAAAGCTTCGGGCGTTCGCCCGTGACCGCCTCGACGGAAGCCGAAAGCGTTTCGATCAGCTTTTCGTCGCGGGTGAGGAAAACCGGGCTGACCCGGCCTATCCATTCGATGTCATACTCAACCGGCGCTTCCAACCCGCGCGCGGCACAATCGTGTTCGGCGGCCTCGTCGAGGCGGTTGTGGATCTCTTCCTGCAAGCTTTCCGCCGTCCATGTATCGTTGAAGCGGATATTGAAGGCGAGGCTTGCCTTGCCCGGTATGACATTCACCGCCGGATTGCCGACATCCACCGTCGTGATCTCAAGATTGGAGGGCTGAAATTCGTCGGTGCCCTGATCGAAGATATTAGCAATAAGCCCCTGCCCCAGTGCCATGATGCCGGGGACGGGATTGTCTGCCAGATGCGGATAGGCAACATGGCCCTGACGACCGGTCACCGTGACCCGTCCAGACATGGAGCCACGGCGACCGATCTTGATCATGTCGCCGAGCTTTTCTGGATTGGTGGGTTCACCCACAATGGCCGCGTCCCAGCTTTCGCCGCGTTCGCGTGCCCATTCCAGAAGCTTCACGGTACCGTTGATCGCCGGGCCT
Source organism: Nitratireductor basaltis (assembly GCF_000733725.1). Taxonomy (NCBI): domain Bacteria; kingdom Pseudomonadati; phylum Pseudomonadota; class Alphaproteobacteria; order Hyphomicrobiales; family Phyllobacteriaceae; genus Nitratireductor; species Nitratireductor basaltis. The sequence continues at coordinate 2,041,393 of NZ_JMQM01000001.1, forward strand.
TCCTCGTCGCCGGTAATCAGCAGCGACGCGCGGCCCTTGAGCGGACCATTCTTCTCGACATGTCGGGCAAGGGCTGCCACGAAGCAGGCGATGCCGCCCTTCATGTCGACCGCGCCGCGGCCATACATCACGCCATCTGCTATTTCTGCGGCAAAGGGCGGGTATTTCCACTGGTCCGGATCGCCGACCGGCACAACGTCCGTATGCCCGGCAAACATGAGGTGCGGGCCGTCCTCTCCGATTGTAGCGTAGAGATTGGCGATATCCGGCGTGTTGTCGTCGCTGAAGACGGGCTTTTCGCTTTTGGCGCCAAGGGGCTCCAGCATCCGGGCGAGCGTGTCCAGCGCACCGGCATCTTCGGGCGTGACCGAAGGGCAACGGATGAGGTCTGCGAGGTTCTTTGCGGGATCGGTTGGAAGTGTCATGGAACAAGCCATATTCCAAAGCCCGCGCGCTGTCACCACGCGCAAGCCACCTGCAGCAATGCGTGACTAACGACTGGCTCAGGCAGGCGCGTTTGTGCGTGTGCCATAGCGGTTCGCACCTTCATCGCCCGGCCAGAAGCACAAGGCGATGAAGGCGATGATCGACACCATCGGAATGAACAGCGCGACTGTGAAGATGCCCGGCTTTCCGAAGTCGTGCAGGCGCTTCACGCCCAGTGCCACGGACGACCAGACCGACAGGAAGAACAGGGCCCAGAAGAGCATCGCCCAGATATTGGTTGCCCCGCCCGCCTGCTCGGCCACCGTGAAACGGTAGAGCGCGAAGGCCTGGAAGACCGCCCAGAGCAGACCGGCGAGGAAAAACGCCATGCGGCTGATCCGGCCGGAAAAGCCGAAGAAAAGCCAAGTCAGGTCATTTCTGCCCATGGGTTCTTCCTCTTGTGGTCGGTTGAAGATCAGTCGCGCAGGAGCTCGTTGATCGAAGTCTTGGAACGGGTCTTCTCGTCGACGCGCTTGACGATAACGGCGCAGTAGAGGCTCGGGCCAGGCTCACCATTGCCCATCGGCTTGCCGGGCATGGTACCGGCAACGACGACCGAGTAGGGTGGCACCTCACCATAGAAGATTTCGCCGGTAGTGCGATCGACGATCTTGGTAGACTTGCCGATATAGACGCCCATACCAAGGACTGCACCTTCGCGGATGATGCAGCCTTCAACCACTTCCGAGCGTGCACCGATGAAGCAGTGGTCCTCGATGATGGTCGGACCGGCCTGCATCGGCTCCAGAACACCGCCAATACCGACACCACCGGACAGATGCACATTCTCACCGATCTGCGCACAGGAGCCGACGGTAGCCCAGGTATCGACCATGGTGCCCTTGCCGACATAGGCGCCGAGATTGACGAAGGAGGGCATCAGAACAACGCCGGGTGCAATATAGGCCGAGCGGCGAACCACGCAGTTGGGAACGGCGCGGAAACCTGCATCCTGAAACGCATTGGCATCCCAGCCATCGAACTTGGAGGGCACCTTGTCCCACCAGGTGCTGTCGCCGGGGCCGCCCTTGATGACTTCCATCGGATTGAGGCGGAAGGACAGGAGCACGGCTTTCTTCAGCCACTGATTGACCTTCCAGTCACCATTGTCCTGACGTTCGGCAACGCGTGCCTTGCCAGAGTCGAGCAGCAGAAGCGACTCTTCAACGGCGTCGCGGATCTCGCCGCGGGTATCCGTGCTGATACCGTCGCGCGCCTCGAAGGCGTCTTCGATGATCTTTTCGAGTGCGGCGACATCTGTGCTCGGCATACTTGCGGCTCCATTTAACAAGCTGATAAGGGCTCGGGCCATAGTCTTTTAAACGACACCCGAAGGCCGCGCGGAAACTATGCGAAGCATTGATGGGGGTCAATCACAGGATGCGCGACGGGGCCGCGCCAAATGCCGGAGATCGACGATTTGACCGACCGCGAAGACAATAATGGCTGGACGCCGCTTCCTCATTCCGATGAAGACCTGAAGCGCGCGCGAAGCGTGCCCGACACCCCGCAGACGCGCTCCGACACCTATCGCCTTGCCTGGGATGACGAAGACTTCATGACCCAGCGCGAGCTGCGCCCCGTGCGCCTGCAGCTCGAATTGCTCAAGCCGGAGATGGTTCTGGCCGAGCGTGGTATCCGCTCAACCGTCATCCTGTTCGGCGGCGCGCGCCTGCCCGAACCGGGCGGCGATGCATGGGCTGCGAAGAACGAGGTCCAGAAGGAAAACCTCACAAAGCTCAGCCGCTATTATGATGAGGCACGCAATTTTGCCCGCCTCTGCTCGGAACAGTCGGCGAAGTCCTATTACCGTGAATATGTGGTGGTCACCGGTGGTGGCCCCGGCGTTATGGAAGCCGGCAATCGCGGTGCGTCTGATTGCGGCGCGCCCTCCATCGGCCTCAACATCGTGCTGCCGCATGAGCAGGCGCCAAACCTTTATGTCACGCCGGAGCTCTGCTTCAACTTCCACTATTTCGCAATCCGCAAGATGCATTTCATGATGCGGGCGAAAGCCGTGGCGGTTTTTCCCGGCGGCTTCGGCACGATGGACGAGCTTTTCGAGACGCTCACCCTCATCCAGACCGGTCGCATGGAACGTGTTCCCGTGCTGCTCTTCGGAAAGGCCTTCTGGGAAGGTGCCATCGATATCGGCTTCCTGGCCGAACAAGGCACCATCTCGCCTGAAGACGACAAGCTGATAACCTTTGTCGACACGGCCGAAGAGGCCTGGAACGCGATTGCGACGTTCTATGAGCTTTGAATTGAGCGGGTGCGTCATTCTAAACCGTCGCGCCCCAAAACGGTTCAGGCTAGAAGCAGTCCCATGAAGACCCGGGCAGAAGCGCAAAGCTGGTTCGCACAGCTTCGAAGCGACCGCGCTTTGTTCGCGGTGGTGGGGCTTTTTGCGCTTTTTCTCTCGGCGCTGCAGCCAGCGGTCGCGGCGGCCAACGAGCCCTATCGCGACCTCATGGTCATCTGCCACCCGCTGGGTGATGTCGGTCCGCTTTCCCAGGAACAGGAACCAGACTGTCCGCTTTGCCCCACGGGTCATTTGTGCGGCAACTCGCTGGTCGCCATTGATCGGCAGGAACTGCCGGGTGCTACTATCAGACAGTCGGCGACGAAATCTCTCTTCGCCGAGGCAACAGCGCCGCAATCGCGATATCAGGCAACACCTCCGCCGATCAGAGGGCCCCCTTTCCTTTCGTGATGCTCATGCAGCCTGAGGGCTGTCGATATCCTCTGACATCATCACGAAAGGGCATTTTGATGCACCGTAAACTTATCGCCGCAGCCGCGGCCTGCACCACCGCGTTCATCGCTACCACCTCTGCCTTCGCTCACGTTTCGCTCGTCGAGCGGGAAGCTGCTCCCGGCAGTTTCAAAGCCGTTCTTGCCATTCCGCACGGTTGCGAGGGCGAAGCGACCAACAGCGTCGAAGTCCGTATCCCGGAAGGTTTCGTGAGCGTGAAGCCGATGCCGAATGCCGGCTGGACGATCAGCATACAGACGGGCGATTACGACCAGACCTACACGGTCCATGGGCGCGAGGTGTCGTCAGGCGTAAAGGTCGTCAAATGGGAAGGTGGTGCACTTGAAAATGCGCATTACGACGAGTTTGTCCTGAGAGGTATCGTTGCCGGTGAACCCGGCACGGTCCTGTATTTCGACACGATCCAGCATTGCGCTTCCGGCACGGAAGAATGGGTGGAGCATCCGGCAGAGGGTCAGGACCCGCATGAGCTGGAAGGTCCAGCACCATCACTGACCATCGTCGCGGGCAATGACAGCCATGCTCATCACGGGCACGGTGCGCCTGGTGCTGAAGCCGGGCTTTTGGCGGGCTCCATCAGCATCGAGGAGCCGTGGGCGCGCGCAATGTTGCCGGGCCAGCCTGCCGGTGGTGCATGGATCAACCTGACAAATATCGGCGAGGAGGATGATCGCCTGATCTCCCTGTCTTCGCCTGTAGCCGAGAAGGTCGAGGTGCATATGATGGAAGTCGTCGAGGATGTGATGACCATGCGCCCGCTAGAAGAAGCGCTTGTGGTGCCTGCGGGCGAAACCATCACCATGCATCCCGGCGGTTTGCATCTGATGTTCATGCAGGTCACCGAGCCCTTCAAGGAAGGCGAGAGTGTTCCGCTCACGCTCGAATTCGAAAAGGCGGGCAAGGTTGAGCTGGAACTGCCGGTGAAGCCTGCAAATCACGGTCGCGGATCCGGTGGCCACGACCACAAGCACTGACAAACAAATCCGGTCGGGTGCCCTGCCCCGGCCGGAACGCTTGTGCCGTGGGCGCGTTCTTGCTCCATCCCCCGACAATGGAGTTGCACCATGGCCAACAGCACACCAGACGACGACATGATGGAAAGCCAGCAGTCCAAGGATCTCGGCCACGCCACCAAGTCCCAGCCCGATAAGGCAAAGGACGCCGAGAAGGAGACTGATCTGAACCAGATAGAGGACGACGCACGCGCAAATCGCGGCATCGGCTCCGAGACGATCGGAGAACGCGACAGCGAGACGCGGAAAAACCTGGAAGAAGCGGCTGCGAAGAACGACCGCAACCATTGAGGTCTCTTCGCAAACAAGAGCTACTACAGAATGTGTCAGGACGCGGTTTTTGCCGCGTCCTTTTTCATGATGGACTGCAGGAAGTCGGTCAGGTTGTCGGTGACGAAGTCGACATCATCCTTCTCGTCGGGATCGGATTCCCATATCTCGGAAAAGTCGGGCTCGAAATTGCGCGGTACAATCAGCACCGTGGTCATTCCAAGCTTCTTGGGCACACGCAGGTTGCGCGCGAGATCCTCGAACATGACGGCGTTGGGTCCGGCGACCTCGTGCAATTCGACAAAGCGGTCATAGGTCTTCTGCGCCGGTTTGGGGGTCAGATCCGCTGCAACGATGTCGAAGATGTCCTCGAAATGGTCGAGAATGCCAAGTTGTGCTGCCGTTCTTTCCGCATGTCCCCGGTCACCATTGGTGAAAATGAACTTGCGGCCGGGCAGCGCCTTGATCGCCTCACTTAAATCCGGATCGGGCTTCAGCCATGAGTAGTCGATGTCGTGGACGACGCGCAGGAAATCGTCAGGATCGACATTGAAGCGTTCGATCAGGCCGTTCAGCGTGGTGCCGTGGTCCCGGTACAGATCCTTCTGAAGCTTGCGCGCCTCGTCGGGCGGCATGTTCAGAAGCTCTGCCACATAGGCCGTCATCTTCTTGTCGATCTGCGAGAAGAGATTGCTGTGGTGTGGATAAAGTGTGTTGTCGAGGTCAAATACCCAGTCTGTGACATGGGCAAAGCGGGCTGGATCGGGGCGATTTGTCATGGTCGAACATATGGCAGTTTGCCGCTGATGTTTCAATTTTTACCGAAGCCGTAAAGGATACTGCAAAAACAGTATGCGAGGCTGCCTGTTCATTACGGGGAGCGGCAATGAAGCAGGTTTGGCTACAGTCGATAGCTGTGACGCTGATGGCGGTCATAGGATCGCTGCTGGTGTGCTGGGGCGTATTGGTGTTCGAGGGCAAGCCCCTCGACGGCGAAGTCGTACTTCTGAGCATGTTGAGCCCGGTGCTTCTCGGCTTTCCGATTGTCTTTTTCCTCCTGTACCAGAAGCGCAAGGTGCGCCTTGCGCATCTGGAGTTGAGCGCTGCACATGACGAGCTGGCTGCTGTTCATCGCCGGCTGGCAGAAAAGGCGCGGCGTGATGACCTGACGGGCCTGCTGAACCGCGGCGCCTTTGTCTCGGCGATCGATGCCACGCGCGGTCACAAGTCACGCGGTTGCCTGCTTGTCGTCGACGCCGACAATTTCAAGCAGATCAACGACAGCTTCGGTCACCTGGCGGGAGACGAAGCGCTGCGCCGCATATCGGCTGCAATACGTGAGAATGTGCGTCGCTCGGATTTCCAGGGTCGGCTGGGCGGAGAGGAATTCGGCATTTTCCTGTGCGGGGCCGATCTGGCGAATGCCTATATCATCGCCGAGCGCCTGCGTCAGGCAGTTGAAGCCATTGCCTTCGCTCCGCAGGGCAGGGAAATATTGCGGATGACGGTCAGCATCGGCATTGCCGATGCTCCCGCACCGGCAACATTCCCGGAGATCATGGCGAAGGCTGACAAGCGGCTCTATGAAGCCAAGGAGCGCGGACGCAACCGCGTTGTCATGTCTGCCGAACGTGACGCCGCCTGACAAATGAGAAAGAGCTGTACCGGTTTTCCCGCGTGCGGCTTGCATCATCTGGTGTCGGCATGATCTAGCCTTGGCTGATTTCATCAACCGGCCGGCATTTCATGGAACTCTGGATTCCCATCACCATAGGCGCCGCCTTCCTGCAGAATCTGCGCTCCGTTGGCCAGAAGCATCTCAAGGGCGTGATGGGATCGACAGGGGCCACCTTTGTGCGCTTTGGCTTCGGCCTGCCCTTTGCCGCCTTGTTCGTGGCGGTATTGCACCAGCTTTTCGCATTGCCGCTGCCGCGACTGAACAGCGGTTTCGCACTCTGGGTGGTCGTGGGTGGTCTCTCGCAGATCGGGGCCCAGTTCCTGCTTGTCTACCTGTTCTCGTTCCGCAATTTTGCGGTGGGCACCGCCTATTCACGTACCGAGCCGGCACAGGCGGCCTTGTTCGGGCTGATCTTTCTGGGCGAGCTTGCAAGCCTTGGCGCTTTCGCCGCCATCGCGATCACGGTGATCGGCGTGATGCTCATCTCCGTTGCGCATGTTCCCATGAACTGGCGAAATCTCGGGGCCTCGGTCGTCAGCCGCACCGCCCTTATCGGCCTGGCTTCGGGTACGCTTTTCGGCATTGCAGCCGTCGCCTATCGCGCAGCCTCGCTTTCCCTTGGCGGCCCGACTTTCATGATGCAGGCGGCAACCACGCTGCTCTCAACCATCACCTTTCAGACCATCGTCATGCTCGCCTGGATGCTGTGGAAGGATCGCGGGGAACTTACCCGTATCAGGCAGGCCTGGAAGCCATCACTGTTCGTCGGCTTCGTGGGAGCCACCGCCTCGCTTGGCTGGTTTGCCGCAATGACGCTTCAGCAGGCTGCGGTAGTCAAGGCGCTGGCGCAGGTGGAGATGATCTTCACCTTTGCGGCTACCGTGTTCTTTTTTCGCGAACGGATAAACAGGACGGAAATCGCCGGCTGCGCGCTGATCGTCGCCGGCATTCTCCTGCTTGTCCTGATTTAAGCTTACGGCACGATAAGCGTGCCGGCACCATGCTCGGTGAACAGCTCAAGCAACACGGCATGAGCCGTCTTGCCGTTGAGGATGACAACACCTTCCACACCGCGTTCGATGGCCTCGATGCAGGTCTCGACCTTGGGGATCATGCCGCCGGAGATCGTGCCGTCCTTGATGAGGGCACGGGCCTCGGCCACCGTCAATTCGTCGATCAGGTTCTTGTCCTTGTCGAGAACGCCTGGAACGTCGGTCAGGAACAGAAGGCGCGATGCCTGGACCGCGCCGGCGATTGCTCCGGCAAATGTGTCGGCATTGATGTTGTAGGTATGGCCATCACGCCCGGGTGCGACAGGTGCGATCACCGGGATCATTTCCGAGCGCGCCAGAAGATCAAGCAGTGTGCGGTCGACCTCCACCGGCTCGCCGACGAAACCGAGGTCAAGCACGCGTTCAATATTGGAATCGGGATCGGTGACTGTCTTGCGCGCTTTTTCGGCGAAGACCATGTTGCCGTCCTTGCCGCAAAGGCCAATGGCCCACTCGCCCTCGGAGTTGATGAGCGCGACGATCTCCTTGTTGATCGAACCGGCCAGCACCATCTCCACGATTTCGACGGTGGAGCGGTCGGTCACGCGCAGACCGTTCTCGAATTTGGACTCGATGCCCATTTTCTGGAGCATCTTGCCGATCTGCGGGCCACCGCCATGGACAACGATCGGATTGACGCCGGACTGCTTCAAAAGCGCGATGTCGCGGGCAAAGGCACGGCCAAGTTCGGCGTCACCCATGGCATGGCCGCCATATTTCAGCACCACGGTCTTGTTCTCGTAGCGCTGCATGAAAGGAAGGGCTGCTGAAAGAATTCGGGCCTGTGCCTCTGCTGTGCCCGTGGTTTCCGACATGCTGCGCTCCCTCTTGGCCTCTGGCGAAATCGCCACGTCTCATATCCTATTCCCGCGCGGTGGCAAATGGCGCATTCGCATTCATCTTGCGTGCCAGCATTGCCAAAAGCAGGAAAGCTTCTATCTTTGCCGCTCATGGGGCCAGAAGAGATCACGAAACTGCTTGCCAGAACCGCGCTGCGAGACCGCAATGCGTTTGATCGGCTCTATCGCCTGACCAGTGCGAAACTTTTCGGCGTCTGCCTGCGTGTCTTGAAAGACAGGGCAGAGGCGGAAGAGGCATTGCAGGAAATCTATATCAAGATTTGGCACAAGGCAGACCGGTTCACGGCCAATGATCTGAGCCCGATCACCTGGCTTGTCGCGGTGGCACGCAACCACTGCATCGACCGCCTGCGCGCCAGGAAGAAGGGCAATCGCCCGCTTGATGAAGCTGCCGAGATTGCCGATGCCGCTCCGGGTCCCGAAGCCCAGGTAGCTGCGAGCGGCGAACGCCGCCGCATCGATGGTTGCCTGAATGAGCTTGAGGCGGAACGTGCATTGGCTGTACGTGGTGCTTATCTTGACGGCGAGACCTACGCGGAACTTGCGGAGCGCTTCTCCGTGCCGCTCAACACGATGAGAACCTGGCTGCGGCGCAGCCTGTTGAAACTGAAGGACTGTCTGGAAGCATGAGCGAGCAGGACAACATGCCGGAGCACGAAGGTGGTGACGATCTCGTCGCCGCCGAATTCGTGCTTGGCGCGTTGGACAATGACGAGCGTGCATCCATCTCGCGACGGATCGAACAGGATCCGGAATTTGCGCGCCTCGTCGATGACTGGGAAGAAAGGCTTGAAGGCCTTGGCAGCGAGTTCAAGCCGGTGGAACCACCGGCACAGATCGCAGCCTCGATCAGGCGCCGGCTGTTCGACGAGAATGCATCCTACGAAGGGAACGCACCCGGTAAGGGCTGGTTTTCCCGCCTATGGAACAATGCTTCCGCATGGCGTGCCCTGGCAGCTGCCGCTGTGCTGGCATTTGCCGGTCTGTCTTTCTACAATCTGGCACCACGCCCGGCGGCCGAGGAGGCGCGCTATGTGTCGTCGCTGGCGCCCACCGAAAGCGATGTCCATTACTTTGTTGTCTATGACGCGCGCGACGGCAATGTGCGGCTTTCCCATGTCACCGGTGCGCGTCCCGAGGGACGTGACTTCGAACTTTGGGTCATTGAAGACGGCACGCCGCGTTCGCTCGGTGTCATTCCTGAAGGCCAGCGCGTGCGCATGGCCGTTGCCGATCGGTCGGCGAGCGAGCTCAAGGGTGACGCGATCTTTGCGATCACCACGGAGCCGCAGGGCGGTTCGCCCAGTGGCGCACCAACGGGCCCGGTTGTCGCGCAGGGCGACATCAACGCCATCTGATTTTTTTTCCAAGCAAAATCAGATGCTTGTAAATTAATTTCGCGTATCGACCATTATTTCTGAAACTCTTTGTTGCAGGCTCTCGTGGCTACCCCTGCCTTCCAGAGAGGAAGGAACAGATCAATCAGGGAGTACACGACATGAACAAGTTCACTTCTTCCATGCTCGCCGGCGCTGTTGCCATTGCCGCACTTACCGGTGCAAGCGTTGCTGCAGACAATCCGATGGTTGGTGGTGCAGAGATGTATGCCGACAAGAATATCGTTGAAAATGCCGTCAACTCGCAGGATCACACGACGCTCGTTGCTGCAGTAAAAGCTGCCGGTCTCGTCGAGACGCTTTCCGGCGAAGGCCCGTTCACCGTCTTTGCTCCGACCAATGCCGCTTTCGAAGCTCTGCCAGAGGGCACGGTCGAGACGCTCCTGAAGCCCGAGAACAAGGATCAGCTTACCAAGATCCTGACCTGCCACGTTGTCGGTACCGAAGCCATGTCCGACGCGATCGGCAAGATGATCGCGGATGACAATGGCGACCACCCGGTCACCACGCTGGGCGGCTGCGAGCTGTCTGCGAAGATGGACGGCGACAACATCACGCTGACCGATGAGAACGGCAATGTTGCAACCGTGACCATCGCCGATGTCGACCAGTCCAATGGCGTAATCCACGTGATCGACGCCGTGCTTCTGCCGAAGCAGTAAGTCATCAAGCGCGCCGTGATGGGCTGTTCCCCAGTTCCCTCACAAGGTCCATCACGGCGCCTTGATTTGCTCTTGTAAATCCACCGCCTTTAGTCTGCAGCCAAAGCAGTAAGGAGCCGCTTCATGACACGCCGGAAATTTCTTCTCGGATCAGCCGGAACCCTGGCAGCACTTGCAGCCGGTGGAACGGTCCTGCGCGACATGCTTGCTGCACCTGCGCGGGCAGCAGAAGGCGAGTTCGAGATTAGCAAGACACCGGAAGAATGGCGTTCGATCCTGACCAAGGAACAGTTTGCCGTCCTGCGCGAGGAAGCAACCGAGCGAGCCTTTACCAGCCCGCTCAATGACGAGAAGCGTGCCGGGCTCTATCATTGTGCAGGCTGTGACCTGCCGCTTTATTCTTCGGAAACGAAGTTCGATTCCGGCACCGGCTGGCCAAGCTTCTATGAAGCGCTGCCGAATGCCATCGGGACGAAGGAGGACAAGTCCTTCTTCATGACCCGCACCGAATGCCATTGCCGCCGCTGCGGCGGGCACCAGGGCCATATCTTCGACGATGGCCCGCCTCCCACGGGCAAGCGTCATTGCATCAATGGCGTGGCTTTGAAATTCGTACCCGAAGCCGCCTGACTTTCTCTCCAGTGCAATTGACCCGGACAGTATACCGTCCGGGTCTTTTTTTTGCCTGAAGCTGCATTCACCTTCAGACAGCCTGCTTCAGCTTGTCGATATCTCTCCCGCGGATGGCGTCCAGATTCCGCGTGATTTTCTCCTGCGGCCAGTTCCACCAGGCGATTTCTTGCAGACGCGCAACAGTCTCGTCGTCGAAACGCTGCCGGGTGATACGTGCGGGATTGCCGACCGCGATGCAGAAGGGTGGAATATCGCTCGCCACCACCGCATGCGCACCAATTATGGCACCATTGCCAATCGTCACGCCGGGCATGATGCGGGCCTGGGTTCCAATCCACACATCGTGCCCCACCACCGTATCGCCTCGCGAAGCGGCATTGTAGGCGGCAGGATCGAAGCCTGATTCCCATCCGTTGCCGAAAATATTGAAGGGATAGGTCGAGAACCCGTCCATCAGGTGGTTTGCGCTGCTCATGATGAATTGCACGCCATGGGCTATCGCAACGAAGCGGCCTATCACGAGCCGGTCGCCCAGAAACTCATAGTGATAGAGTATGTTGCGCTCCTCGAAGCGCTCCGCACCTTGCGGGTCGTCATAATAGGAGAAGTCGCCCACTTCGATATTCGGGCGCGTGATGAAGTTTTTCAGGAATACGGCGCGGGGGAAACCGGCCATGGGATAAAGGCAGGAAGGTTCGGGTCCGTGCATCGGAAACCTCCATGATCTTGTCGAAGGGATGAATATCGAGCGACTGCATCCGCCCTGCCTTTCTGGGGCATGGCCGCCGGACCTTGTGCGTGCCCCGGATGCATCTTGTCGGTCCCTTCTAGTGGATCATGTGCCTTCTCTCCTCTGCTTGCGGTATTTTAGCAAGGTTCTGCTTCCAGAACCACTGTTCAGCTCTGGATGGCCTGGATGATGTGGCCGCGCAGTTCGTCCAGCCCCTCGCCTTTCTCGGAAGACGTGGCGGTGAGCGCCGGGAAGGACGCCGGGCGCTTGGCGAGCTTTCTGGCAGTTTCCTCCTGCAGTTTTGCAACCGCAGGCGGCTTGATCTTGTCGGCCTTGGTCAGTACCACCTGATAAGACACGGCTGCCTTGTCGAGCAGGTCCATGACCTCCTCGTCGTTCTTCTTGATGCCGTGGCGGGAGTCGATCAGCAGATAGACGCGCTTGAGCGTCACGCGGCCGCGCAGATAATCGAAGACGAGCTTCGTCCAAGCATCAACCTGGCTCTTCGGCGCCTTGGCAAAGCCGTAGCCGGGCATGTCTACGATGGCCATCGGAGGTAGATCGCCAGGCTCACCGCTATAGCCATCGGGCACGAAGTAGTTCAGTTCCTGTGTGCGCCCCGGCGTGTTTGAGGTGCGTGCGAGCCCCTTCTTCGACACGAGCGCATTGATAAGCGACGACTTGCCAACATTGGAGCGGCCAGCAAATGCAATCTCCGGCGGGCCTTCCGGCGGCAGGAACTTCATGGATGGCACGCCTCGAATGAATATCCACGGGCGCGTGAACAGGCGCGCGTGAGGTCCGTCGGGCGTGCCTGCCTGAGAACTGCCTTCTGCCTTATCGCTTGCCACTGTCATCTCCGCTTCAACACTTCACAGACAGGCCATCGGGTCTGACGGCCTGATTGTCAACTCCGTGGGTGAAGAATGCCCAGGCGGCGCGCCGACATCGGTCAGACGAGCCTGTGCTCTATCAGGCTTTGGCCAAGCGCGCGCGTGGCTTCTTCGGCAGACAGGAATTCCCGCCCCAGAAGAGCCTGGGCGCGGCTGGCGTCTATCCTGCGCTCGATGCCAAGTTCGCCGAGATTGTCGCGGGTCTGCTTGTCGAAGCGCGAATACAGGCGAACCATCCAATCGGGCAATTCCCGTTTTGGCAGCTTGTCCGCATAGTCGGGAAAGGCGCTGCGCAAGGTATCGGACATGCGCAGGATGCTGAGATTTGCGCTGGAAACCGGATGTCGCTTTCCCCCTGCATCCGCCGCCCTCATCGCTTCGACATGTATCGCTGCCACGTCGCGGACATCGACACAGGGAATGTTCATCCGTGGTGCGCCCGGCAGCTTGCCCTTCATCAGACGCTGCACCAACAGGCCCGAGGTGCCCGGATCGTCGTCCAGAAGCGGGCCAAAGATGAGCGAGGGGTTCACGACAGCGAGATCACGTTCGCGCCCGGCTTCACGCATGATCTCCCAGGCGCGCTGTTCGGCGATGGTCTTCGATTGCACATATGCCGTTACGCCCGGACCATCCTCAGCGCTCCAGTCATCCGGCCCAAACAGCTTTTGACGATCCCCGGAGCCATACATGATGGCGGCCATGGACGATGTCAGCACCACGCGCTCCACCTTGGCCGCCAGGGCAGCACGCAAGGCGCGCTCCACGCCTTCGACAGCGGGTCGGATCAGTTCTTGAGGGTCCTTCGGCATATCCAGCACGAAAGGAGAGGCTACATGCTGTAGATAGCGGATGTCAGCCATTGCCTCTGACCATCCCTCGTCGCGCATCAAGTCCAGTTCGACAAATTCGAGCCTGGATATGTCTGCCCCGGCCCTGGCCAATACATCACGAACATGATCAGCCTTTTTCAGTGAGCGCATGCTGCCGCGCACGCGGTATCCGGCCTTCAGAAGCTGAAGTGCAACCTGGCCGCCAAGAAAACCGGTAACCCCGGTCACGAGTACTAGATCGGTCATGTCCAAGATCCTTGATTGAACGAATTATACGATTATCGTATGTCTCGTTCAGGAGATAGAGATGGAGCAATCAAGATCAAGTGACCGCAGCCTGCAAAAGCAGGCGCGCATTGTCGAGGCGGCACGCCACGTCTTTCTTCAGGACGGGTTTCGCGGTGCGCGAATGGAGAGGATTGCGCGCGAGGCAGGTGTCGCGAAGGCCACACTCTACAGCTACTATCCGGACAAGGACGCGGTATTTGCCACCGTCACGAAACATGTCGCAGGCGAGTTGGAGACGCAGTTCCACAAGGCTCTAGGCATAGGAGGAAAAGCCTGGGAGCGGATAGCCGCGGCAGTAGCGGCCAAACACAAGACGGCTCGCCGCCTGCTGCAGGTTTCGCCTCATGCGGACGAACTCTACAACAGCCGACCGGCGGGAGCAGCCGAGCATCTCCAGCGGCTGGAGGCGCTTGTCGAGCGCGAGGTCGTGCGCCTGCTTCGCGAAGAGGGACACCAGCAGCCTGTTCGCTTCGCCGCGATCTTTCTGGCTGCAGCCGAAGGCATAGCAGCGAAAGCCACGCAGCCGGAAGAAATAGGTCCGGCCCTGCGCCTGCTGGCCTCGCACCTGCTTGCCAGCCCGCAAATTCAGCCACCGCCATCGACGGAACGGTAAACTTCATGGATTATTCGTAGATGCTGGCTAAAATATCGGCACGGAAACAGGAGATCACCAGCACCGGCTCTTGCGCCGGATACGCGTGAAAGGGGCAAATGCTTCAGCAGAACTGTGAAGAATTTGCGTGGGAAATTTCCCAACTGAGAACACCGGATGACGTCTGGGACGCCAGCTGTGCCTACTTCGCCGAGCAGGGTTTCGACGGCGTGTTCTATGCGGACATCAACGGATGCTCGCAGAAGATCCGGACCAATATCGATGCATCATGGATGTCAGCCGACGATGATCCGAACTATGCGGCCCGCGATCCCTTCTTCCGACATGCGTGCAATGACGCCAGCGTAAAACCCACGGGCGCGTTGTTTCTGAGCGAGCATCCCTATCTCGATGATGAAGAGCGGCGGTTCATTTCGAATGCCGGCGACACGGGCCTTCGGGCTGGTCTTGCGCTACCGGTACGCGTGCGCGACCAGGCAGGCCTTTGCGGATGGAACATTCTTTCCAGCCACGGCCGCGCGCTTGTTGACCAGCATCGGCGGCATAGCCTCGCACAGCTTCGCTTCGCCGCCCTCTTCAGCCACACGCAGATGCAGCAGACAGCGGCAGCACCTGTCAGCGCAAGCCCGCTGACGGGCCGGGAGATGGAGTGTCTCCAGTGGCTGGCATGTGGCATGCGCACGAAGGAAATCGCTCGCAAGACCGAGCTCAGCCCCGCAACGGTGGAGTTTCACCTGCGCAATGCACGTTTCAAGCTGGGTGCCAGTACGCGCGAGCATGCCTTGGCACTCGCTCTGCGTGACGGCCACATCACCATCTGATCACCCCTGAACAAGAAAAAAGCCCCAGGCACGGCCCGAGGCTTTTTCTTGTTCAGCTTCAAACGAGCGTCACTCCGCCGGTTTCGGCTTTTTCTTGAACATGCCTGTCAGATTGTCCCAGAGCTCGATCTTGGCGCCCTGGCGCTTCATGATCACGCCCTGCTGGATGATCGAAAGCAGGTTGTTCCATGCCCAGTAGATGACCAGACCTGCCGGGAAGGTTGCCAGCATGAAGGTGAAGATCACCGGCATCCAGTTGAAGATCATGGCCTGCGTCGGATCCGGCGGCGTCGGGTTCATCCGCATCTGCAGGAACATGGTGATGCCCATGATAATCGGCCACACACCGATCAGCAGGAATGCCGGAACGTCATAGGGCAGCAGGCCGAACAGGTTGAACACAGAGGTCGGGTCCGGTGCGGAGAGGTCCTGGATCCAGCCGAAGAACGGCGCATGGCGCATTTCGATGGTGACATAGAGCACCTTGTAGAGCGCGAAGAAGACCGGGATCTGGATCAGGATCGGCCAGCAGCCGGCGACCGGATTGATCTTCTCCTTCTTGTAAAGCTCCATCATGGCCTGCTGCTGCTTCATCTTGTCATCCGCGTATTTCTCGCGGATTTCCATCATGGCAGGCTGGACCTTCTTCATGTTTGCCATGGATTTGTAGGACTTGTTGGCAAGCGGGAAGAAGATGAGCTTGACGACAACCGTCGTGGCGAGAATGGCCACACCGAAATTGCCCAGCAGCTTGAAGAGGAAGTCGATGAGATAGAACATCGGCTTGGTAATGAAGTAGAACCAGCCCCAGTCGATCATCAGCTCGAACTGGCGGATGTTCTTGTTGGCCTCGTACTGCTCGATGACATTCACTT
This sequence comes from Nitratireductor basaltis, assembly GCF_000733725.1. Classification (NCBI taxonomy): domain Bacteria; kingdom Pseudomonadati; phylum Pseudomonadota; class Alphaproteobacteria; order Hyphomicrobiales; family Phyllobacteriaceae; genus Nitratireductor; species Nitratireductor basaltis. The sequence continues at coordinate 2,057,273 of NZ_JMQM01000001.1, forward strand.
CCTTCGCGCCAGCGAAGACCATTGTCTCGACAGTCGAGCTTGAACCGGGTGCGACCGAGATCGGATCGGACAGGAAGTCGGCTTGGTAGCGTGCGCGACCATCACCGAAATAGGAGTAACGCGGCTGGAAGCTGCGGCCGGCCTCGGGCACCATGGCCACCGCCCAGTATTTGTCGGTGATGCCGAGCCAACCGTCCTCGGACTTGCCAGGCGTGATCTGGCGCTCTTCCTCGGCTTCGGAATAATCGATCTCGCGCAGGCCGTCCTCGCCGGTCACGCCGACAAGGCCCTCATGCAGGATGTAGATACCGGAGGTCTCGGGCTCGCCGAAGCGCGTGGTTCGGCCATAAGACCGCAGCTCGACAGGTTCGCTGCCTGCATTTTGAATGCTGTCTGAGATCGTGAAGAGATAGTCGTCATCAACGGCGATCGTGCGACGGAAAGTGACATTGCTGTCATTCGTGTAGCTGAGAACCACCGGATTTCCGGGGGAGAGAACCGCGCCTTCCTCGACCTGCCACTGCGTGTCGGGACCCGGACCTGCGCTCGTGGACGAACCGACATAGCCCGTCTCGACATAGTAGCCGTTGTTCAGACGGCCCGGATTGAGCAGCGTCACGATGGGCGAGTCCTTCTTCGCCGTCACGCGGTAGTCCTTCAGGCGCAGATCGTCGATGCGGGCGCCGGTCAGGTTGATCGAACCAACCAGGCGTGGGGTATCGATCCTGACGCGCTGACCCTGCGCCAGGGCGTCATCACGAGAGGCAGGCGCGGCTGCCGCGCTGTCTGCACCCGGGATGGAAGCGGCATCGCTGCCGGTCTGTGCGTTCGGAATGTCGCTGCCGGTTGCAGCTCCCTCACCCGCCTGTCCGGCACTCTGGTCCGTGGTACCGGCAGATTGCTGCGCTTCGATCTGTGCAGCTTCGCGCTGCGCCTCGATGCGCGGGTTCATGTAGAACACCTGCCAGACCACGAGAATGAGGATCGACAGGGCGATCGTGATGAGGAAATTGCGATTATTGTCCATGAGGGGTCCTTGAGGGCTGCCGCTTCGCCCGCATGCGGCGGGACAGCTCATCTTTCAGCACGTCGAAAGCTACGCTCAAAATCTCGGGTCGCCCGACAACCACGTAATCGGTACCTGGTGCCATGTCCCGAACGGCGTGAAGCCGGGCGGCTTCGCGGATACGCCTGCGGATGCGATTGCGCTCAACCGCGTTGCCGCTCTTCTTCGTCACCGTAATGCCCAAACGTGGCGGGTCTTGGTCGCCCCGATCCAGCACTTCAAGAAGAAAAAGGCGGCCACGCCGCTTTTCGCCACGGCGTACCGCCAGAAACTCTGCGCGCTTTTTCAAGCGCGCGGGATGACCTGCGGGCGCCTGGCCAGTCAATGTCCCGGCCCCCGCGCGTCAGATTAGGCGGAAAGACGCTTGCGACCGCGTGCGCGGCGAGCGGCAATCACGCGGCGGCCGCCGGAAGTGGCCATGCGTGCACGGAAACCGTGACGGCGCTTGCGAACAAGCTTGGAGGGCTGATAAGTGCGCTTCATTTGTTTAAATACCGCGGAGTGCGGCCCTTCTTCATTCTGTCATTTATTGAACAGGAGCGTTTCAGCCACCGGCACGACGTTGCGCGCCAGCTCACAAGGCCGAACGTGCGGCGCTTATAGGGTCAGACGGGGCTTGAGTCAATCAAACTGCGCATGTGGCAAACTGGCTTGGACCGGCGGCGATCAAGCCCCATCAGCCATGATTGCATTGGCCAGCGCGCGCTCCCCCGGCAAATCGCTCTGGGATAGACCTTTGGCCACGCCCGCTCGATCCTCGACACTGCGATTCTGGCTCATCTTGTGCTTACCCTCGATGATCCGGATCGGCATGCGCAGCCCGATGATCCCGCGAAGCTGCCCCTTGATGAACTTCTCCGGCGCGTCGGAGACGCCCCATTCTTCAGCACGACCGGCTTCATGGTGGCGCGTCAGTCGGTCAACGACATTGTGCAGCCGCGCCTCATCCTCGAAGAACTCCACCGGCCCGCGGGCCTGAACGGTGGTGTAGTTCCAGGTGGGAACGACCTTTCCATGCGCCTGCTTGGAGGCATACCAGGAGGGCGTCACATAGGCATCGGGCCCCATGAATATCGCAAGCCCCTCGCATGTGGGCGCGTCCTGCCATTGCGGATTGGCCCGCGCGAGGTGGCCATAAAGCGTGCCGTAGGGCCCCTCCTGCGCATCAAGAAACAACGGAAGCGGGCTTGCGTGAATCCCCGCTTCGCCCATCGTGACGAGATTGGCCAAGCGCGCTGCGAGCATCCAGCCATGCAAAGTGCTCAGCTCTTCCTCGCGGAAGGCCGGAGGGCAATACATCATGGCGCAGTTCCTTCAAGTGCGGACACGCAACGGTTTAGCCGTTGCAGGCAAAGATGCCATGCACCAGAGGCCGGAAGCATCTGCACCAATGCCTTGCGCCAGTGACGTCAGCGCCTGTTCATGCCCTCCTTGAACTGCTCGAAGATGTTCTCCATACCGCGCTCATAGTCGCCGGAAGTGTCGCCTTTGGGCTTGCGGCCCGGCTCGAACATCTCGCCGAACAGATCGCCCCATGGATTTCCCGATGACTGTGGCTGAGATGGCTGCGGCGCTGCTGGTTCGGCGGTGGCGGGGCCGCTTTGCCCCTGGCGCACGAAATCATTGAAGATGTCGCCCAACGGGTTGTTGCCGCGCGGCGCCTGTTGCCTGGTCGCACTTTGATCGCTCTTTTGGCCACCACCCAAAAAATCCTCGAACATCTGGCCAAGCGGGTTGTCGCCGCCGCCGGAGGGTGCTGCGCGCCCTGCGGCACCACCGATCAGATCCTCCAGCATCTTCCCGAAGGGGTTGGACGAAGCGCTGCCGGATGGCGCGCTACCCGACTGCTGGTGGCGCATCACTTCCTTCATGATTTCGCCCAGCATTCCGCCGCTGCCCGAGGCGCGTGCCTGTGGCACCTGTCCCGCAGACTGCTTGAAGAGCCCGCCCATGATCATGGAGGCAAGGGCTGGCAGCATCTGCTTGAGAGTTGTCTGGTCAATTCCCGTGAATTGTGAAGCCTGCGCGGCAACAGCGCGGCTGACATCCTTGGAGCCAAAGAGGTGGCCGAGAATGCCGTTGCCCTCGCTGCGCCCCTCGGGCGAAGCCGCATAGCCTGCATCCTCGAAATATTGAGCGTGCTTGCCACTGGAGAGCGCCGCCAGAAACCCGCCCATGCCGCCCGGGTCTGATGCATTGCGCTTCAGCCCCTGGCTGAAAGCGGGAAGAAGCGCTTCCATCGCTTCCTCGGTCTTGTCGCGCGGCAGGTTGAACTGACGGGACAATTCATCAAGCGCGTGACCGTTCTGCGCGTTTTTCAGCAAGTCAAACAGTGGCAACATTACGTAATTCTCCTTCACGCGCCCCTAGACGGACGAACCTAAAGAGAAATTGTGACGGTTCCCAGAAGTTGTAGATTCTTCCACAAGGCAAGCCTTAACGGGAGGTTAACCGCTGCGGCTCTCGACCATCAATAGGCCTGCTCGAGGAAGATCGGCTCGATCGAGCCACCCCAGCGCGTGTGAAAGGCCTTGACCATCTCTTCCGCGCTGGTGGTTCCGCGGGCGACGACCTCGTCCAAGGGATCGAGAAAACCGGCCTCGTCATAGCCTTCCGAGTTGAGGTATGCGCGGGCATTAAGCCCGTCTCGCGCGATCTTCAGCACCTCACGCGCCACATCTCGCATCTCGTGATTGCCGACCGGGGTTTTCAAGGCCTGCTCGGGCACTGCGTCCCGCATGGCCTGAACATCCTCGAAACTCCATCCCGAAGTCAGGTCATCGGCGGCAGCTAGCGCGTTCTCGTCGTAGAGCAATCCGACCCAGAAAGCCGGCAGCGCACAGATGCGCCGCCAGGGACCGCCGTCGGCACCTCGCATCTCGATAAAGCGCTTCAGCCGCACATCGGGGAAAAGCGTGGACAGGTGATTGGCCCAATCGCCCATGGTGGGCACGCCATTGGTTACCTCGTTGCGAAGAGCGCCGTCCATGAACTGGCGGAAGGTGACATGCGTGCAGTCGTGGTAGCGTCCATCGCGGATGATGAAATACATCGGCACGTCGAGCGCCCACTCGACATAGTCGGCAAAGCCGAAATCCTCCGAGAATACAAAGGGCAGCAGGCCGGAGCGCTGGTTGTCCGTATCGCGCCAGATATCGCCACGCCAGGATTTCATGCCATTGACCTTGCCATCGGTGAATGGCGAATTGGCGAATAGCGCTGTCGACAGCGGTTGCAGCCTTTGCGCCACACGCATCTTGCGGCGCATGTCGGCCTCGGACGAGAAGTCGAGATTCACCTGGATGGTGCAGGTGCGATACATCATGTCGAGGCCCTTCGTGCCGACCTTCGGCATATAGGCGGTCATGATGTCGTAGCGCGATTTGGGCATCTTCGGCGTTTCGGCCAGCGTCCATTTGGGGCTGCCGCCAAGACCCAGGAAGCGGATGCCAAGCGGCTCGGCGATCTCGCGCAGCTGCGAGAGATGCACATTGCCTTCGCGACAGGTCTGGTGGATCGTTTCCAGTGGCGCGCCGGAAAGTTCGAACTGCCCGCCTGGCTCAAGCGAAATCGCGCCCTGGCCCGTGGGCTCGACAAGCCCGATGATGCGGCCGTCATCCATGATCGGATTCCAGCCGAGCGTCTTCTGCATGCCTTCCAGAAGGGCACGGATCCCGCGGGACCCCTCATAGGGGACCGGACGACTGCCATCGATATAGAAGGGAAACTTCTCGTGTTCGGTGCCGATACGCCACTTGTCGCGAGGTTTCGAGCCCTCTGCGAGATAAGCGACCAGCTGGTCAACATTTTCGATCTGCCGGTCGTCGGTCGTGTCGCGCGCCATTAATAACTACCTCCAGCCCGCTGGCTTCGCGCCTGCATGTCGAATGCCCGGGCCGCAATCAAGCAAAAAGTTTTGAGCCTTGGTTCAAGAATTCCAGTCGCCGATGACGGCCTGCACCAGCGCAAGTGCTGCCACTGCAGCCGTATCTGCCCGCAGGATGCGCGGCCCCAAGGGGATCGCCGTGACGTGATCGGCCGCATGCAGCATCTTGCGTTCGCTCTCGGAGAAACCGCCCTCCGGCCCCACAAGAAGCGCGGTTTTCCTGCCTTTGAGGCGTTCAAGCGCCGTGATGGGGTTGTTGTCGGGCGCGGCCTCGTCGCAAAAAATGAGCTGGCGGTTCTCGTCCCAGTTCTCCAGCATCTTCTCCAGCTTCACGGGTTCTTCAACATGCGGAACAGAGAGAATGCCGCACTGCTCTGCAGCCTCGATCACATTTGCCTGAAGACGGTCGATGCCAAGCTTCGGGACCTGCGTGTGCTGGGTGATGACCGGCAGCAACGTGCCCGCCCCCATCTCCACCGCCTTCTGCACGAGATAGTCCAAACGCCCTTTCTTGATGGGCGCAAAGCAATAGAGAAGGTCGCTCGGCGGCGTCTGCGGGCGGGTCTGTTCGACCAGCGCAATCTCGACCTTCTTCTTCGCAACCGCCTCGATGCGGCCACGCCATTCGCCGTCACGGCCGTTGAACAGCAGGATCTCGCCGCCTTCGCGCATGCGCAGGACATTGGCGACATAATGCGCCTGGTCGGTCGCAAGCAGCATCCGAGTGCCCTCGCCCAGATCCGATTCCACAAAAAGACGCTGCATCTTGTAATTCGCTCGCATGCTGCCTGCTTATACCGCCATGGCAGGGCGTCAAGTATGAGCTGTCGGATGCCAGACAGGTGCGAAACCTGCGCGCAGCGCCAGCAGAGTTGCCGGCGGGGTTATGAGAGGCAATGGGTCTGCGACATCCGAAAGCATGACATGATCGCCATAGCCTTGGAAGCTCCAGCCTAGGAGCAGGCTTCCGCGCTTGGCGTGAGGCCTGCCTGACCACTCGACCAAGGCTCCGTCCGGAAGATCTTCGGCCAAAACAGCGGCGCGCTCTGCATTCGGGGCAGAAATGCAGCGGCTGACGTGGAGGATGCCGTCCATCTTCGGTGCCGACATATGCTCTTCGCCCTGCCCGGCAGCGAATGCCCTGGCAAAGGATGAAGCTGCATCCCGCCTGCAATAGAAGCAGGGTCGATGGCCGGCAGCCAGCGCGCTCACCTCATCGAGGAAGAAAATCTCGGTCCACCCGGCCCTGCCGCTGCGCCCATTGAAGCCCATCACGTCGCGCCTGCGGTTCCTGAAGCTGCAGCTGCAGATGATCCAGGCCTGCGTGGTCCAGCGTCGCTTCAACAGCCGCCGCGTGTACGGATCATGAATGACACCGCGATTGCCGGTGAAGATGCCACGCGCTTCAACAGCATGGAGGACGCCATAGGGATCTGCACGATTTTGCAGCGGCACTGTTTCGTTCCCCGAAGTAATGCGTTGCGGCGAAGCCACAGGCGAAAAATTCATTGTTAATGAAGTCTAAAGGCTCTTGCACATTTGAAGAAACTCGCCTTATTGGCGCTTCACCGCAAGATTCACTAAACCATAACGTGAATTGAGCCTGCTGACGGAACAATTTCGTAACAAACGAATATTAGCTTCTGAAATCAAACAGTGAAAACCGAGATGAGCTTCATGCGTGCCACGATCATTTCCGCCATGTTCCTGACCGCCATGTTCGCAAGCGGTGCTGGCATCTATGCAGCCACTGCTTCGGATGTTTACGAGACCACCGACGGCTACGGAATTTCAAGCTTCCGCCGCTAGGAGCGAAGGCGGCCTCCCTCGCCCGCCGCTCGGTTGCCGCAGCACTCAAGGCTGCTCAGGACAGCGCCACCTCCAGGAGGCGCTTTCTTTTTCCCTCCAACATCATGGCGGTCAAAAGCCCGCTTCTCCATGCGCCCGTGTCGAGATTGACGCGATTGGGGCAGACATCCGCGCGTCTCACCGGGGTATGCCCGTGGATGATGACCTTCCCGAACAAGCCTTGGTGACGCAGGAATTCCTGCCTGATCCATAACAGGTCGTGGCGGTCTTGCGCTTCGAGCGGGACGCCCGGTCTTACGCCGGCATGGCAGAAAAAGTAGTCACCATAGGTGAAGCTTAAAGGGAGGGCGCGCATGAAGGCGATGTGCGATTGGGGCATCGCTTCAAGCAAGGCCTGGCGCGTGCGCTGCATCTCCTCGCGCGGCGCATCCGCTGACAGAGCCACACCATAAGAGGCGGCCGTGGTCTCGCCGCCATTGTTGACGAAGAGATTGTCGAGAGAGTTTCCCGACAGAAATTCCAGCAGACCCTGGTCGTGATTGCCGGCCAGCGCCTGCACGCGCGGCTCTTCACTGGTGATCTGCGCCAGGAAGTCGAGAACCTGTGCTTCCTGTCCGCCGCGGTCGATATAATCGCCGAGATAGATGATACGCCAGTCTTCCGAGCGATCCCGCCGGATCTCATCCATGATACGTGCGTGCATTTCGGCCATCAGGTCAAAGCGGCCGTGAATGTCGCCAATGGCGTAGAGGCGCAGCCCCTCAGGCGCTGCAGCCTCCTCGAATGATATGCCTTCAGATGTCATCCACCACGATGATGTGCAGCGCACGTGGGCCATGGGCACCCAGCAGCAGCTTCTGCTCGATATCGCCCGAGCGCGAAGGGCCGGTGATCATGTTCACGGTACGCGGCATCACCCCTGCTCCAAATCTCTCACGCAGGCTGGCGAAAGTGCTCTCCAGATCGGGAGCGATCTCGCTCGCCTTCACGATGACGATATGGTGCTCGGGCAGGAAATTGACAGTGGTCGGGTTGTCGGAGCCGGAATGCAGTATCAGCGTGCCGGTTTCCGCTATGCCCGCGAAGGCATGGCTGACACCCACTTCGTCTTCGGGATCGGCAGGCCCGCGCTTCACTTCCAGGGCGCGGACCTTGTCCCATGGCAGCCTGTCCAACCGGTTGTCAGCGCCCATGCGGATGCTGGGTGCGAGGTTCTTGGAACGCAGATAGTCGGCCACTGCCCGCGGAATGCTTTCCTGTCGGCGCACACGCTGCACGGAGGCGGAGACCTTTTCCGCCATCTGGCAGAAGAGCTCGGTGCGCTTGCGCCCCTGAAGGTGGCCCCGTGCGGGGATGACGCCATCGGGATGCTGGCTCAGTCTTGCAGCTACCGCCGCACGCCGCGCGCCACTGTCGCCGCCGCCAATCTGCGTGCGAAGCTTGTTCAGAATTGCGTTGCGCCCGCTCATGCTGCACCTCCCTGCTTAGCCGCTTCGCGGTCGCGCCATTGCTGCATGAATGTGCGGCTCTCGGGTGCCGGCATCTCACGATGGCGCGTCCAGCCGCCGGCGAAAGGAAGCCAGGAGAAGCGCCGCTTCGTGCCTCCCATCAGTGAAAGCACCGGAATGGCAAGGGATGCTCCTAGCCGGTAGAGCTTGGGATGGCGGGCGAAAAAGGCCCAGCCTTTAAGGCCGTAGCGCTGGGTCGCCGGGTTGAGCCGCCGCGAGAACTCACGCTCGCGCCAATGGCGCATCATGCGTGGCAGCGGAATGCGCATGGGGCAGACTTCCTCGCAGCGCCCGCAGAAGGTCGAGGCATTTGGCAGATGCCCGCTCTTGTCGACACCGACCAGCGATGGTGTCAGCACAGCACCCATGGGGCCGGGATAGACCCAGCCATAGGCATGGCCGCCAACCGAGTGATAGACAGGGCAATGGTTCATGCAGGCGCCGCAGCGGATGCAGCGCAACATGTCCTGAAACTCGGTGCCCAGCATGGAAGAGCGGCCATTGTCGAGCAGGATGACGTGATATTCCTCCGGCCCGTCCGGATCGCTCTCGCGGCGCGGGCCGGTGGAAAGGGTCGTGTAGACGCTCATGTCCTGACCCGTGGCGGAACGTGCAAGCACGCGCAGGATCTGGCTCACATCATCAAGCGTCGGCACGACCTTCTCGATCGATGCCACCACGATATGCACCTTGGGCAAGGTCTGGGTCAGATCGCCATTGCCCTCATTGGTGACGATGATCGAAGTGCCGGTCTCGGCAACGAGGAAATTCGCGCCGGTGATGCCCACATCGGCAGCGAAATATTCCGAGCGCAGAACCCGGCGTGCTTCTGCCAATAGCGATTCAGGCTCCGAAAGATCACGTGCCACCGGCAGGTGATCGTGCACACGGCGGAAGTCACCTTCCACCTGCTCCTTGTTCAGATGCACCGCAGGCGCAATGATGTGGCTTGGCCGCTCACCGCGAAGCTGGATGATGTATTCGCCGAGGTCGGTCTCGACAGGTCTGATGCCCTGCTCCTCGAAAAAATCGTTCAGGCCGATTTCCTCGGTGATCATCGACTTGCCCTTGGTGACCGTGCGGGCATTCACGCTGCGGCAGATATTCAGGATCGCCTGGCGCGCGTCCTCAGCGGTTTCGGCCCAATGGACCTTGCCGCCGACTTCCTCCACCTTCTTCTCATAGGCTTCGAGATAGAGATCGAGATGGGCCAGCGTGTGGTCCTTGATCTCGCGCGCGGAATCGCGAAGCGCGTCAAATTCCGGCAAGGCATCGATAGCCTTCAGGCGCTTGTCGATGAAGCCCGCGCGCACATTGCCAAGCGCCTTTTGCAACTGCGCATCGGCCAGCGCGCCCCTGGCATTTTCCTTGAATTCCGGTGACTTGATTTCCATCAGTTGTTGCCCCCGCCAATGGCCGGCTTGTCGTCCATACCGGCCAGCACCTCGGCCACGTGCCTCACCTTTATGTCGCTGCCTTCACGTTGCAGTTTTCCGGCCATGTTCATCAGGCAACCCAGATCACCGGCCAGCAAGGTCTCGGCTCCGGAAGCCTTGATGTTGGCGCTCTTCTCCGAGACGATCTTGTTGGAGATGTCGGGATATTTGACGCAGAAAGTGCCGCCGAAACCGCAGCACACATCGCTGTCGCGCATTTCCTTGAGCTTCAACCCCTTCACCGAATCCAGAAGCTTGCGCGGCTGTTCGCGGATTTTCAGCTCGCGCAGGCCCGAGCAGGAATCGTGATAGGTCACGCTGCCTGCATGGGAAGCATCCACCGTCTCGACGCCCAGAACATCGACGAGGAAGCTCATCAGCTCGTGCACCTTGGCCGAAAAGGCCTCGGCGCGTTCGGCCATGGGCGTATCCTTCAAGAGCTCCGGGTAATGCTTCTTGAGCATGCCCGCGCAGGAGCCCGAAGGCGCGACGACATAGTCGTAATCCTCGAACGCCTTGATCGTGTTTTCGGCAATCGCCGCTGCATCCGCGCGATCTCCGGAATTGAATGCAGGCTGGCCGCAGCAGGTCTGCGCCATGGGCACATCCACATCACATCCGGCATCTTCCAGAAGCTTTACCGCTGCAAAGCCGACTGTCGGGCGAAACAGGTCGACAAGGCAGGTGACGAAAAGGCCTATGCGGGGGTTATCTACGGTCATATCTGTCCAAAATCATCCTGCTTGCTATTCGGCCGCGCCGGGCCGCTTTGGCTTGTTATTGCGTGTACTGTTTTCCGTGCGCTGGCGCAGCCGCAAGGCCGCAACCCGTTCCCATTCATCCGTTCGCTCGGCTTCGGCGCTCGCGCGCTCGACGAAAGCTATATGGTCTATTGCCGCCTTGCGCGCCTCTTCCGGCTTGCCATCCCGGATGGCCTCGAAGATCGCGACATGCTGGGCAAGGAGCCGGTCGCGCGCGCCAGGCAGGTCGAAGACCTTTGAGCGGTTGTAGAAGACGCCTTCCGCAAGAAGCCGGTAGCAGGAGCGCATCGTGTGCAGCAGCACGAAATTGTGCGCGGCTTCCACCACCGCATTGTGGAATTCGGCATCGATTTCCACCTGCTCGGCGAACCCGCCCTGCGCATGGGCGTGGTGCATGCGATGGATGACGTCTTCCAGAAGCGCCTTGTCGGCCTGTGTTGCCCTGCGCGCGGCAAGCTCTGCCGCCACTGCCTCAACCTCGCGGCGATATTCCAGATAGTCGGCGGTGGCCTTCGGGTGCGTCGCGATGAGCTGGCGCATCGGGTCGGCAAAGACCTCACCGACGATATTCGCCACGAATGTGCCGCCTCCCGGGCGCGTGGCGAGGAGTCCGCGCGCTTCCAGAGCCTTCAGCGCATCGCGCAGAATGGGCCGTGACACCTCCATATCCGCCGCCAGTTCACGCTCGCCCGGCAACCGATCCCCGTCGCGCAGAACCCCTTCCAGGATGAGCGCCTCGATCTGGCGCGCAACCTCGTCGGCTGTCCGGGAATGCTCTATGGCTGTGAATATGGTGGTCACGGCTGCTTCGTCTGATTGTTTGTGCACGAACTTAGGTCCGCGAGCACCATCCGGTCAAGATTACTTGCCGCGATTACGCCAACGTCAGGCATAATCCGGCTAAGATGAGAGGCGTATTGAAAGTCACTCGCTTATCCGGTAACTTTATTTTACCAATTGGAGCCCCGCAATGACCAGCCTGACCATGCCGGCAGCAGATGCCGCCACGTTGAAGCGCCGCGAGGAGATCGTGCACGACATGCGCGTGATCTGCCCGGGCGAAGGCGTTGCCGACACGGTTAACGAGATGCGTGCCTTCGAAAGCGACGGGCTGACGGCCTATCGCCAGCTGCCGCTCGTGGTGGTGCTGCCGGAAAACACGCGGCAGGTCTCCCGCATTCTGAAATATTGTCACGAGCGCAATATCCGCGTAGTGCCGCGCGGTTCGGGCACGTCGCTTTCGGGCGGCGCACTCCCGCTGGAAGACGCTGTGCTTCTGGTCATGAGCCGCTTCAACCGCATTCTCGATATCGACCTTGCCAACCGCGCTGTGGTCGCACAGCCAGGCGTGACCAATCTGGGCATCACCCATGCGGTGGAGGAGGACGGCTTCTATTACGCGCCCGACCCGTCATCGCAGATCGCCTGCTCCATCGGCGGCAATGTGGCGGAGAATTCCGGTGGCGTTCACTGCCTCAAATACGGGCTGACGGCCAACAATGTGCTGGGCGTCGAGATGGTCCTGATGAATGGCGACATCATCCGGCTTGGCGGCAAGCATCTGGACGCCGAAGGCTATGACATGCTGGGGCTGATGACAGGTTCCGAAGGCCTGCTCGGCGTCGTCACGGCGGTCACCGTGCGCGTCCTGAAAAAGCCGGAGACGGCACGTGCGATGCTGATAGGTTTTCCATCGAGCGAAGAAGCCGGGCAATGCGTGGCCGACATCATCGGTGCGGGCATCATTCCTGGCGGAATGGAGATGATGGATCGCCCCGCCATTCACGCGGCGGAAGACTTCGTGCAGGCCGGTTATCCGCTGGATGTCGAGGCGCTTCTGATCGTCGAGCTGGATGGGCCGATGGCCGAGGTCGATCATCTCATCGAGCGGGTCAAGGCAATTGCCCGTAACAATGGTGCCACCACCAGCCGCGTTTCACACTCTGAAGAGGAACGCGCGAATTTCTGGGCGGGACGCAAGGCCGCTTTCCCGGCCGTCGGACGCATCTCGCCGGACTATTACTGCATGGACGGCACAATTCCCCGCAAGGAGCTGCCACGTGTCCTGGCAGGCATGCGCGAACTTTCCGAAAAATACGGGTTGCGGGTCGCCAATGTCTTCCATGCGGGCGACGGCAATCTTCACCCGCTCATTCTCTATGACGCCAACAAGCCGGGCGAACTGGAGCGCGCCGAGGATTTCGGCGCGGATATCCTGCGCCTTTGCGTCAAGGTGGGCGGCGTGCTTACCGGCGAGCATGGCGTGGGCGTGGAGAAGCGCGATCTCATGCCCGAAATGTTCAACGAGATCGACCTCAAGCAGCAGATCCGCGTGAAATGTGCCTTTGACCCGAACCACCTTCTGAACCCCGGCAAGGTCTTCCCGCAACTTCACCGCTGCGCCGAACTCGGCCGCATGCATATCCATCGCGGCCAGGTGCCGTTTCCGGAACTTGAGAGGTTTTGATTTGGCGGTAAGGCATAACTGCCTTACATTGATATCAGAACTTCGGAAAGGCGCAGAGCGATGACGACATTGACGGTGACAGCCAAGGGCCAGGTGACGCTGAAGAAAGACCTTCTGCAGCATCTGGGCGTGAAACCCGGCCAGAAGATCGAAGTCAGCGCCCTGCCCGATGGGCGGCTGACGATACAGGCAGCTGCGAGGAAAGGAAGCTGGGAAGACGCTTTCGGCTGCCTCGCGGGCAAGACGGACAAGGTCGCCACGATCGAGGAAATGAATGAAGCCATCGCCAAGGGCTGGGCGGGGCTTCTGTGAGGGTTACCGCTGATACAAACCTGCTGGTTCGCCTTGTGACCCGGGATGATGAAGCTCAGGCGCAAACGGCCTATCGCCTTCTTTCCACCGCAGAGCGGGTGGTTATCACATTGCCAAGTCTGTGCGAGATGGTCTGGGTGCTGCGCAGCATCTACCGCTTCAGCAACCAGGAATGCGCCACAGCGGTCCGCACCGTCACTGACCCGCCAAATGTGGTGCACGATGTCTCTGCCGTCGAAGCCGGAATACACTTGCTCGACGCCGGTGGTGACTTCGCGGATGCCGCCATTGCACGAAGCGGCATTGATCAGGGCGGCGATATCTTCATCAGCTTCGACCGCAAAGCGGTCGCACAGCTCAACAGCTTCGGCCTTCCCGCCCGCGACGCAAGCGAGATTGCATGACCCGATTTACACCAACCACTGCTGACGACGTACTCTCCACCGTTCAGTGGGCGCTTGCCGAAGAGGCGCGGCTTGAGGTCGTGGGTCATGGGTCGAAACGTGCCATTGGCCATGCGGTTGATGCCGCGCATCAGCTTGATCTGTCCAGCCTTGCCGGCGTCGCGCTTTACGAGCCGGAAGAGCTGGTTCTGTCCGCGCGCGCCGGCACGCCCGTGGCGGAAATCGAGGCGCTTTTGGCCGAGCATAATCAGCGGCTGGATTTCGAGCCTATGGATTACGGTCCGCTTCTGGGCGGTGAGGCTGGGAGCGGGACGATTGGCGGCCTGCTGGCAACGAACCTCGCTGGTCCGCGCCGCCTGAAAGCCGGGGCCGCGCGTGACCATGTGCTCGGCATTCACGCCGTGTCCGGACGTGGCGAGGCGTTCAAGTCGGGCGGGCGCGTGGTGAAGAATGTTACCGGCTATGATCTGTCGAAGGGGCTTGCCGGCTCCTGGGGCACACTGGCCGTCGTGACTGATGTCACCTTCAAGGTTCTGCCGGCAACGGAAACAGAAAAGACACTGCTGCTGACCGGTCTCGACGATGCCGCGGCCACGACAGCCATGGCAGAGGCCATGGGTTCAAGCGGCGAGGTCTCCGGCGCCGCACATTTGCCGGAAGGGGTGAAGGGCAGCTTCATCGGCGGCGCGCTGTCGGGTGCCGCCACGGTCCTGCGGGTGGAAGGGTTCGGGCCATCGGTCGATTACCGCATAGATCTGCTTGCGCGCCTGTTGAAGCCATTGGGCGCAGCCGAGGTTCTCGACGCGGAACAAAGCCGGACGCTGTGGCGCGAGATCCGCGACGTGAAACCGTTTTGCGACGGCTCTGAAGCCCCCGTCTGGCGTGTATCAGTCGCGCCCACCATCGGGCATCAGCTGGTGGATGCTTTCCGCCGGGCTGCGGGAGCCAATGCCTATTACGATTGGCAGGGCGGGCTCGTCTGGATGCGCATGGAAGCCGATCCGGAGGAGGAGATATTGCGCAAGCTGATCGATCATTTGGGCGGCGGCCATGCGACACTGATACGCGCGTCGGAAAGGTTGCGCACTACCACGCCGGTTTTCCACCCACAGTCTCCCGCCCTCGCCGCTCTCTCTGCCCGCCTGAAAGAGCAATTCGACCCGAAGAACATCCTCAATTTCGGCAGGATGGTCTCAACCGCCGAGGGTGTTAAAGTCGCCGATGCATCACTCACCGGAGGACCATCATGAGCGACATCAACAACCCCAATCCGTCACCTGAACGCGCACCGGAACGCAAGACCGACCGCTGGCTGGAGCCCGGCCCGACCAATATCCAGGTCATCTATATTCTCTATCTCGCCAGCTTCGTCATCGGCATCACCGCCCTGGTGGGCATCGTCCTGGCCTACATGAACCGCGGCAAGGCGGAAGGCTGGGTGGAAAGTCACTATACCTGGGCGATCCGCACCTTCTGGATCGGCCTCCTCTTCGGCTTCATTTCTATGATTCTCATGGTGGTCGGCATCGGCTTCCTGTTGATGTTCGCGGTCGCCGTCTGGGCCGTCATCCGCATCGTCATCGGCCTTAAAGCCGTCTCCAACAACGAGCCCATCGCCAATCCGCAAAGCTGGATGTTGTAAACTTCATGCAAACCACCTTCACGGCCGAACAGCTGGCCGATCCCGCCACAGCCGAGTCCGAGCAGATCCTGCGTAAATGCGTGCATTGCGGGTTCTGCACCGCCACCTGCCCCACCTATGTGGAGCTTGGCAACGAGCTGGATAGCCCGCGCGGGCGTATCTATCTCATCAAGGACATGCTGGAGAACGGGCGGCCAGCCGACCCTGAGGTGGTCACGCATATCGACCGGTGCCTGTCATGCCTTTCCTGCATGACCACCTGCCCTTCAGGCGTGAATTACATGCACCTGGTCGATCATGCGCGGGTGCATATCGAGAAGACCTATCGCCGCCCGCTGCATGAACGGGTGATCCGCACCGTTCTGGCTAAGACTTTGCCCTATCCAGACCGTTTCCGTGCCTCTTTGAAGCTTGCAAAACTGGGCAAGCCCCTTGCCCCGGTCTTTCGTGCCATACCGGGCCTCAAGCCGCTCGCGGCCATGCTGGCACTTGCACCTGATAGCGTTCCCCCGGCATCAAGTGTGCCAGCACAAGGCGCTCATGAACCTCAAAGGGAAAAGCGCGGGCGCGTGGCACTTCTCTCCGGCTGTGCGCAGTCCGTGCTTGATCCAGAGATCAACGCCTCCACAATCCGGCTTCTGACGCGGTTCGGCTATGAGACGGTTGTGCCGCGCGGGGAAGGCTGCTGCGGCGCGTTGGTGCATCATATGGGACGTGAGGAAGAAGCCCTCGCCTTCGCACGCAACAATGTCGATGCCTGGATGCGTGAGATCGAGAAAGGCGGGCTCGACGCCATCATCATCACGACGTCGGGTTGCGGCACGACCATCAAGGATTACGGTCACATGCTGCGGCTTGATCCCGATTATGCGGCGAAGGCTGCGCGTGTCTCGGCTCTCGCAAAGGATGTAAGCGAGTTTCTCGACACGATCGAACTTCCCGAGCCGGAGCATGTGAGCGATCTGAAGGTGACATATCACTCGGCCTGCTCCATGCAGCACGGCCAGCGCATCCGCCGCCAGCCCAAGGCGCTTCTGACCAAGGCAGGCTTTACCGTATCCGAGCCGCGCGAGGGGCATCTGTGCTGCGGGTCGGCGGGCACCTACAATATCATGCAGCCGGAGATTTCCGCGCGCCTGCGCCGGCGCAAGGTGAAGAATATCGAGGCGACGAAGCCCGATGTCATCGCCACCGGCAATATCGGCTGTATCACGCAGATCGCCGGCGGCACGGACACGCCGATCCTTCATACGGTGCAACTGCTCGACTGGGCCTATGGAGGGCCGAAGCCGCAAGCGCTTGGCTGAGACAGCAAAAAGGCAGCGTCTCCCTCAAGACGCTGCCTTTCAACAAGCCTGCTGCGCCTTTACAGCGCGCAAGGCCTGCCCCCGCCTGCGGTTGCTACAGTACCACGACCTTGGTGCCGACCGATACACGATTGTACAGGTCCATCACATCTTCGTTGCGCATGCGGATGCAGCCTGAAGAAACAGCCTGTCCGATCGACCAGGGCGCGTTGGTGCCATGGATGCGGTAGAGAGTGGAACCAAGATAAAGCGCGCGTGCGCCAAGGGGGTTCGCAGGACCGCCCTTCATGTGAGCGGGAAGAATACGCCCCTTCTTCTTTTCACGTGCGATCATTTCTGCCGGCGGACGCCAGTCCGGCCATTCACGCTTGCGCGTGATCTTCTCGGTGCCGCGCCACTCGAAGCCTTCCTTGCCCACACCGACGCCGTAGCGACGCGCCTTGCCCCCGGCTTCAACAAGGTAAAGGAAGCGGTTGGACGTATCCACCACCACCGTTCCGGCTCCGTGCGGACCGTCGTAGTCCACCACCTGTGGCAGATAGATCGGGTTCATCTGCGGCTTTGGCTTGGCCGGCGCACGCGCGGCGAGTGCCGCCTGCTGCTGCGGACGCAGCTGGCGTGGCTGCGCCACCTGAGGCTGCTGGCGGTAAACCGGCTGTGCCTGGCGATATTGCGGTCGCGGTTGTGCCTGGCGCACAACGCGCTGGCGCTGATAATGGCGCGTCTGGACGCCCTGTGGCTGGCGAAGCTGCAGCACCCAGGGCGCGGAAAGATCGGGGCTTACCATCACCGGTGGCGGCTCGACATAGCGCGTCTGGGCCAGTGCTCCACCTGCACCCAGCAACGCGGCAGCTGTCACTGCAGCGGCAAGAAACAGTTTCATGCTCGTGTCATCCCTGTTTGCTCCAGCCTTCGCCAGAGACATTGCGGATCCGGCCCGCCACCCGTGAAAGGTGCCAGCCTTGTCAGGATGCTGCATCAGCGACAGCGAGCGAATGGTGAATCCATTTTCATAAAATGCCACCATGACGCGACTCGCTGCAGATGTGGTTACTGCCGCGTTTTTGCAGAAGGTGAATCCGCGGTTAATCCGCTGCCGCAAGAGGTTAAGGGTGACGAAAGACGAAAAAACCGGGCTAATTGAAGGTCCCGACGGAAAGCTCCGCTGCTTCTGGCACGGCAATCTCCCCGACTATCTGGAATATCATGACCATGAATGGGGCCGCCCGGTCACCGATGATCACCGCCTGTTCGAAAAGATCTGCCTGGAAGGTTTCCAGTCCGGTCTGTCCTGGCTCACCATCTTGCGCAAGCGCGAGAATTTCCGCGAGGCGTTCGAGGGTTTCGACTTCGAGCGGGTGGCGCGTTTCACCGAAAATGATGTGGAGCGCCTTCTCACCAATGCAGGCATTGTGCGCCATGGCGGCAAGATCCGCTCCACCATCAACAATGCGCAGCGCGCGGTCGAGATGGCGCAACAGGCAGGCTCGCTTGCGGCCTATTTCTGGCGGCACGAACCGTCAGCCGATGAACGTCCTTCGGTCATGGATTACGGGACGCTGCGCGCGAACCCAACGACCAGGCACTCGACCGCGCTTTCCAAGGACCTGAAGAAGCGCGGCTGGAGCTTTGTCGGCCCAACCACCGTCTACGCCTTCATGCAGGCCATGGGGCTGGTCAACGACCACCTCGCCGGCTGCTGCATGCGCGAGGAAGTGGAGCGCGAGCGAGAGGCGCTGGTGAGGCCGGGGTGAAGAGAGTGAGCGGTGAATAGGGAATGGTGAATGGTGGCCTTCCCTGCACCTCCGTCGTCCCGACCGAGCGAAGCGAGAGGCGGGACCTATTGTGAGGCTGGGCCGGTAGCCGCAGGAGGGGCTGGCGGTGCTGGCAGTAGCTGGCGAGGACCGGGCCATGCTCTTCGATCCTCGCTCAATGGATCCCGGATAGCCTGACGCCCCCCGGAAAAGACGAGATCGAACAAAAAAATCGCGCTCACGAATTCTTGACTCGTGGCAGCAGCGCCATTATCTCCATCGCCATTAGCACTCTCTACAGGTGAGTGCTAACACACCTCGGGCGACCGGGTGGAGTTCAAACCTGTTTCATCATCGAAATCAAGGGTTCAGGATAATGGCCAAGACGAATTTTCGCCCGCTTCATGACCGTGTAGTCGTCCGCCGGGTCGAATCCGAAGAGAAGACGGCTGGTGGCATCATCATCCCCGACACCGCGAAGGAAAAGCCGCAGGAAGGCGAAGTCATCGCTGTGGGCAATGGTGCACGCGACGAGACCGGCAAGGTTGTTCCGCTGGACGTCAAGGAAGGCGACCGCGTTCTCTTCGGCAAGTGGTCCGGCACTGAAGTCAAGCTCAACGGTGAGGACCTCCTCATCATGAAAGAGTCCGACATCATGGGCGTCGTCGGCTGATCAGCCGCCCCATCGAACCAAACGGAAACGGCTTCACGAAGCCCTTAGGAGCTAGAGAAACATGGCTGCAAAAGAAGTAAAATTCTCCCGCGACGCGCGTGAGCGCATGCTGCGCGGCGTCAACATCCTCGCAGACGCAGTGAAGGTTACGCTCGGCCCGAAAGGCCGCAACGTTGTCCTGGACAAGTCCTTCGGCGCACCGCGCATCACCAAGGACGGTGTCTCCGTCGCCAAGGAAATCGAGCTTGAGGACAAGTTCGAGAACATGGGCGCACAGATGGTGCGCGAAGTTGCCTCCAAGACCAACGACATCGCTGGTGATGGCACGACCACGGCAACCGTTCTCGCCCAGGCGATCGTTCAGGAAGGTGCCAAGGCTGTTGCTGCCGGCATGAACCCGATGGACCTGAAGCGCGGCATCGACAAGGCTGTCGACGACGTCGTCGCCTACCTGTCGCAGGCTGCCAAGGACATCAACACCTCTGACGAAGTTGCCCAGGTCGGCACGATTTCCGCCAATGGCGAGAAGTCCATCGGCCAGATGATTGCCGATGCCATGCAGAAGGTCGGCAATGAAGGCGTCATCACTGTCGAGGAAGCCAAGACCGCCGAGACCGAGCTCGAGGTTGTCGAAGGCATGCAGTTCGACCGTGGCTACCTGTCGCCCTACTTCGTGACGAACCCGGAGAAGATGGTTGCCGAACTCGAGGATGCATACATCCTGCTCCACGAGAAGAAGCTGTCCAACCTGCAGGCCATGCTGCCGGTTCTCGAGTCGGTTGTTCAGTCCTCCAAGCCGCTCGTCATCATTGCTGAAGACGTGGAAGGCGAGGCTCTTGCAACGCTCGTGGTCAACAAGCTGCGCGGCGGCCTGAAGATTGCCGCTGTCAAGGCTCCGGGCTTCGGCGACCGCCGCAAGGCCATGCTGGAAGACATCGCGATCCTCACCGGTGGCCAGGTCATCTCCGAAGACCTCGGCATCAAGCTCGAGAATGTCACGCTCGACATGCTCGGCCGCGCCAAGAAGGTCTCCATCACCAAGGAGAACACCACCATCGTTGATGGTGCTGGCCATAAGGCAGAGATCGAAGGTCGCGTTGCGCAGATCAAGCAGCAGATCGAAGAGACCTCTTCCGACTACGACCGCGAGAAGCTGCAGGAGCGCCTTGCAAAGCTCGCCGGCGGTGTTGCCGTGATCCGCGTCGGTGGTTCGACCGAAGTGGAAGTGAAGGAGCGCAAGGACCGCGTCGACGACGCCCTGAACGCAACCCGCGCTGCTGTCGAGGAAGGCATCGTTCCTGGCGGTGGTACGGCTCTGCTGCGCGCTTCCGTCCAGATCAGCGCAACGGGCGAAAACCCGGATCAGGAAGCCGGCATCAACATCGTTCGCCGCGCCGTTCAGGCTCCGGCACGCCAGATCGTCACCAATGCCGGTGAAGAGGCGTCCATCGTTGTCGGCAAGATTCTCGAGAACGCCGAGGTCACCTTCGGCTACAACGCCCAGACCGGCGAATATGGCGACATGATCAAGATGGGCATTGTCGACCCGATGAAGGTCGTACGCACCGCCCTGCAGGACGCAGCTTCCGTTGCAGGCCTGCTGATCACCACCGAAGCCATGGTTGCTGAACTTCCGAAGAAGGACGGCGGCGCACCTGCTCCCGACATGGGCGGCATGGGTGGCATGGGCGGCATGGGCTTCTAAGCCAGCCTCCATCACAAACCATCAGGAAGGGCGTCCCTCGGGGCGCCCTTTTCTTTTATGCCTATGGTTGCCTAAGGATCGCGCCTGCCCTGCGCGACGTCCAAGCGTGCAGCGATCGACAGATTCGACCACCGTTCTTCAGAAAGTTGCAGCTGCGACAGACGGTGACTCCGGCACAAAGCCGGCAGTGGGAAGCGCAATAACCCCGCAAAATTGCATCATTAAAAATTCTTCATGCTTTCGCAGGCCCTCGCAACTTTACGTGAGTGCATGAAAAATGACCCATTTCATTAATTTTCCGAAAGAATTGGGCTTGTCACGCAGTGGTCACAGGGATGTTATAGTCAATAAACACAAGGGTTTAGCATTCCCATAGGTCAAGCTGCTGACAACGATGTGTCAGGGGGTGATTTAAAGGGCTTCTTTAGGCGACAAAGCGTTCACCATTCACGGCATTTAAGGTGCCAGCACGACTTCGTACATCCCGGTTGTTCAACGAGCGACGCCTCCCAAGACGCCGCCACAACAATCGGAGTATGAAAATGCGTAATATCCTTATCCTCACCGCAGTTGCTTCCACGCTCGCCGTTTCCGGCGCTTCCGCAGCTTCCCTGAACTTCTACGACAGCGACCAGAACCAGGCTCCTGTCTACAACACCGAAGCAAACACCGGTGTTTCCTACGAGACGACCGCCAGCGTTGGCGCCGGCAATGTCACCGCAGGCTTCTCCGCAGCCCAGGGCTTTGCAGCCAGCGACTCCAACGACCGTCCGGTCCCTTCTTTCGTGATCGCACGCTAATCGCGTCATCTCACAGGTACTACTCCGAAGAGGGCGGCATGTGATGCCGCCCTTCTTCCCCCAACCAGCCACATTCAGGAAGAGAGAGAGCACCATGCGCAAGCTGATCATCGCGACCGCCATCGCCTCAACCTTCGCCGTGGGCAGCGCTTCTGCCTTCGACATTCGCATGACCGTTCAGGACAATTTCCCCGGCACGGCCTACAACGAAACCGGTGTCTCCCAGGAGACCACCAGCTCCGTCACGGCACAGGGCAAGCCGCGCTTTTCCGCAGCACAAGGTTTTGCCGCCAGCGACACAAATGACCGGCAGGTGCCGAGCTTCATCCAGACCCGCTAGAGTAACCGACAGTCAAAAGTTCTTCGAGAAAAGGGTGGTCCCTACGGGCCGCCCTTTCTTGTTTGTGCGAAACACATAATGGGTATGTTTCAATCGGTTGGAAGCGGCTGGAGCCATTGCAAATGGCAGGCGTACAGGTCATTAAACCCGCGCGGAATATCTGACCCGCGCAGCCGCTTCGCCTCGGAGAAACAAGTCCCGGCAGTGCAACGCGGCGCGCTTAACGCAGTGGAGCTTGTTCGCATGGCGAAGACACGTACCGAGACCGATACCTTTGGCCCGCTCGAGGTGGATGCAACCCGCTATTGGGGTGCGCAGACGCAACGTTCGCTCGGCAATTTCAAGATCGGCACCGAAAAGATGCCCGTTCCGCTGGTACGCGCACTGGGTATCGTCAAGCAGGCCGCCGCCGAGGTGAACATCGCCCTGGGCAAACTGGATCCAAAGATCGGCGAAGCCATGGTTGCGGCTGCAAGGGAAGTGGTCGAAGGCAAGCATGACGACCATTTCCCGCTTTCGGTCTGGCAGACCGGTTCGGGCACGCAGTCCAACATGAACACCAATGAGGTGATCTCCAACCGCGCCATCGAGATGCTTGGCGGCGAGATGGGCTCCAAGAAGCCGGTCCACCCCAACGACCACGTGAATATGGGCCAGTCGTCAAACGACACGTTCCCGACAGCCATGCATATCGCCGCAGCGCGTGAAGCCTCCGCCGAGCTTCTGCCCGCCCTTGAATATCTGACGGATGCGCTGGACGAGAAGGCCAAGGCCTTCGACAAGATCGTGAAGATCGGACGCACGCATACGCAGGATGCAACCCCGCTGACGCTGGGCCAGGAATTTTCCGGCTATGTGGCTGCACTCAAGCTTTCGGCCAAGCGCATCGAGCATGCGATGGGCGATGTCTATGCACTGGCGCAGGGCGGCACGGCTGTGGGCACCGGCCTGAACGCGCCGGTGGGCTTCGACCAGAAGTTTGCCGACAAGGTAGCAGAGATCACTGGCCTGCCTTTCCGCACGGCGGAGAACAAATTCGAGGCGCTCGCCAGCCACGGAGCGCTGAACGCCTTCCACGGCGCACTCAACGCGCTGGCCGCCGATCTCTTCAAGATTGCCAACGATATCCGCTTCCTGGGCTCGGGCCCTCGCTCGGGCCTCGGCGAACTGAAGCTGCCGGAAAACGAACCGGGCTCCTCCATCATGCCGGGCAAGGTCAATCCCACCCAGGCCGAGGCTCTGACCATGGTTGCGACGCAAGTGATGGGCAACCAGACGACGGTTTCGGTCGCCTCCAGCCAGGGGCATTTCGAGCTGAACGTGTTCAAGCCGGTCGTGGCCAATGCCGTTCTGCAGTCGATCCGCATCCTGACCGACGCGATGCGCTCCTTTACGGACAATTGCGTGAAGGGCATCGAGGCAGATGAGGAACGCATTGCCGATCTGATGAAGCGCTCGCTTATGCTGGTCACCGCCCTTGCGCCGGCCATCGGCTATGACAATGCCGCGGCAATTGCCAAGTCGGCGCACAAGAACGGAACGACGCTGCGCGAGGAGGCCCTGAAAAGCGGTCATGTGTCGGAAGAGGACTATGATCGCCTGGTTCGTCCCGAACTGATGATCGCGCCCAAGTAGAAACGGAAGCGCCCACTCCGAAACTCGAGGAGTGGGCGCGCACCGGGGGAGGAAGGGAACACGCGCCGGACGGGACAAGGGTGGGAGCCATTCCCCTGGCCAGGCGGGAAACCGGAAAAACCTAACCTGTGCCCTGTACCGCCACGTCCGGTTGACACGGCGCGTGCTCTTGCCTTTCAAATGCCCAGCCCCGTTTGATGGTTCCCGGACTTTTTGGTCCATCACCCGTTTTTCAGCGACAGATCGTTCACCGTTACAGATATTTCCAACTCCTGCGCGAATCTGTATTTCACCGCGCCGACAGCTTCTTTCAAAGGATCACGCACCATGCAGACCAATCTTCTCGTACTTATCGGCCGCATTCTTCTGGCCATCATCTTCGTCATGTCGGGTTTCACCAAGCTCACCAATATCGGTGGCACCGCCGGCTATTTCGGCAGCATCGGACTTCCCATGCCGATGATCACGGCATGGCTGGTTGCGCTGCTTGAACTATTGGGCGGCCTTGCCATTGTCTTTGGCTTCAAGACCCGCATCGCAGCACTCGCACTTGCGGCCTTCACCATCGCTTCGGGATTTGTTGCCCATTTCGATTTTGCCGATCAGACGCAATCGATCATGTTCATGAAGAATGTCGCGATCGCAGGCGGCTTCCTGGTACTGGCAGCATTCGGCCCTGGTGCATGGTCGATCGACCGCCGCTGAACCGGAAAGCATCACCGATCACTGGAAAGGCCCGCCTCGCGCGGGCCTTTTTTCGTTGCTGACATGCCGCTCACGGCCAATTGAAGCATGATGCGCCGGCGCTCAAATGCCAGTGAGACCCTCCATGGGCTCATTGCCCCGCTCCTGAAACAGGTCCATGTAGATGTGATGCAGCCACGGCTGTCTGGACCCGAGGGGCAAGGCAAAGGCATGACGATGACAGATGCGAAATCAAGCAAGGGGCAAGGCAGCAGCCTGACGCGCTTTCTGCCGCTCGGCCTCGTGGCAGCGCTTCTCGTCACCTCTTATGCCTTCGGGCTCCATGAATATCTGAGCCTTTCCGCGCTCGGTGAAAGCCGGGACAGCCTGAAGGCATTCGTGGCCAGTCAGCCACTTTTCTCCGCACTTGGTTTCTTCATTATCTATGCCACAGCCGTAGCCCTCTCCTTTCCTGCAGCCTCAGCGATGACTGTCGCCGCGGGCTTTCTGTTCGGGTGGGTCTATGGCGGCTTCATCGTGGTTCTTGCGGCAACCCTTGGCGCGACAGCCATCTTCATCGCGGCGCGCACGGCATTTCGTGATACGCTTCGCCAAAAGCTCGGCGGCGTTGCAAACAAGCTTGCCGCGGGCTTCGAGGACGGAGCCTTCGAATATCTTCTCATATTGCGGCTGGCCCCGGTCGTGCCCTTCTGGGTTGCCAATATCGCGCCGGCCTTCTTCGACGTGCGCCTGAAGACATATGTTCTGGCGACCGCGCTTGGCATCCTGCCCGGCACCTTCGCCTTTGCCTATCTTGGCCGCGGTCTCGACAGCGTCATCCTTTCTGCATCTGCCAGCGGTGAAACCCTGTCGGTGGGAGACCTCGTCACCCCGCAGATCACCATCGCCTTCGCCGCACTTGCCTGTGTCGCCGCACTTTCCGTGGCAATCAAGAAACTGCGCAGCCAAAGGAAAGGCGACTGATGTCCGATACCGTGCTGAAACCCGACATATGCGTGATCGGCGCAGGCTCCGGGGGACTGACCGTTGCTGCCGCGGCTGCGCAATTTGGTGTGTCGGTCGTGTTGATCGAGCGTCACAAGATGGGTGGCGACTGCCTCAATTACGGTTGCGTGCCTTCCAAGGCGTTGCTTGCGGCGGGCAAGCATGCGCAGGCGATGCGCAACGGCGCGTCCTTCGGCATCGCCAATGCCGATCCTGACGTGGATTTTGCTGCCGTGATGGCGCATGTGCATGATGTCATTGCTGCGATAGCTCCCAATGACTCGGTCGAGCGCTTTACCTCGCTTGGCGTGCAGGTGATCGAGGAGGAAGCGCGTTTTGTCGACGAGCGCATGGTGCAGGCGGGTCCTCACAAGATCCGCGCGCGCCGCTTTGTCATCGCCACGGGTTCTTCCCCCATGGTGCCGCCCATCGAAGGGCTGGATGAGGTCGAGTATTTCACCAACGAGACCATCTTCTCACGCAGCACCCTGCCCGAACATCTGATCATTGCCGGAGGCGGGCCAATCGGGCTTGAAATGGCGCAGGCGCATCGCAGGCTGGGCGCACGCGTGACCGTGGTGGAAGCCGACAAGGCGCTCGGCAAGGACGATCCGGAAATGGCGCGTCTTCTGATCGACCGGCTGAAGGCGGAAGGGATCGATATCCGCGAGCACACCAAGGTTGCAAGGCTGGAGAAGCGGGATGAAGGCCAGATCCGCGTGCATGTTTCAGGCGCGGAAGGCGATGCGGCGATCGACGGCAGCACGCTGCTTGTCGCGACCGGCCGACGCCCCAATCTGCAAGCGCTCGATCTCGAAAAAGCCGGCGTGGAGCATGATCGCTCGGGCGTGAAGGTCAATGACAAACTGCGCTCCACCAATTCGCGCGTCTATGCCATTGGCGATGCCGCCGGCGGGCTGCAGTTTACCCATGTGGCCAACTATCACGCGGGCCTTGTCATCCGCGCAATCCTCTTCCGGCTCCCCGCGCGGGAAAAACGGCACATTCTGCCCTGGGTCACCTATACCGACCCGGAACTGGCCCATATCGGCCTGACTGAGGATCAGGCGCGGGATGAGGGCAAGCTGAACAAGGTGCTGCGCTGGCCATATGCGGAAAATGACCGGGCGCAGGCCGAACGCAAGACGACCGGCCTCATCAAGATCGTGACCGGCAAGGGCGGGCGCATCATCGGCGTGACCATTCTGGGTGCGGGTGCCGGCGAGATGATGAATATGTGGGCGCTTGCAATTGCCAAGGGACTGAAGGTTTCCGACATCACCGGCTATGTCGCGCCATATCCCACCATGTCGGAAATCGGCAAACGCGCCGCAATATCCTATTATAGCGACAAGACAGGCAGCCCGGTGGTGCGTGGACTGATCAGGTTTCTACGGCTATTTGGGTGAAGGAACGGCAGTGAAAGCACGCTGCCGGACTTTGGCAGAGTGAGGCTCATGGTTCTTCAACCCGCCCGGGAAACCGAAACCGAAAGTGACACCGACACGCCTGCCGTGCCGCTGACCCGCGGACTTTCGCTGAAGCTCCTTGTCCTGACCATTCTTTTCGTAATGGTCGCGGAAGTGCTGATCTTCATTCCTTCGGTTGCCAATTTCGGCCAGCAATGGATGGGGCAGCGCCTGCGCACTGTCGCCGCCGTGGGTGTGGTGCTTCTGCGCGGCGAAGCCGACAGCCTGACACGGGAAGCCAGTAACGACATCTTGATGGCGACGGGCGCCAAGGCCATTGCAGTACGCGAGGAAGGTGTCGCCCGCCTGCTCGTCGTCAGCCAGATGCCGCCGGAAGTCGACATGCATGTGGATCTCGATGCCGTTGGCCCGGTGGATGCAATCGGCCAGGCTTTCTCCACGCTGCTTTTCGGCGGCAACCGCATGTTGCGCGTTTTTGGCGAAGTGGGTGAAGGCGGGCGGGAATTTGAGGTCATCATGCCGGACGCCCCCTTGCGCGGCGCGATGCTGACCTATGCACGCAATGTCGGGCTCTTGTCGCTGCTCATTTCGATATTCACCGCAACGCTTGTCTTTGCCGCCATCAACCGCGTGATGATAAGGCCGATCCGTGCCATGACACGCTCGATGCTTGCCTTCGGGCAGGCGCCCGACGATCCTTCACGCGTAATCCGCCCGGAGGATCGCGACGACGAGATCGGCATTGCCGAGCGGGAGCTTGCGCAGATGCAGCGCACGCTTCTCAACACGCTTGGCGAACGCAAGCGGCTGGCTGATCTCGGCCTTGCCGTCTCCAAGATCAATCATGACATGCGCAACATGCTGGCTTCGGCCCATCTGATCTCTGACAGGCTTGCGACCATCGAGGACCCGACCGTGCAGTCGCTGACGCCGCGGCTACTGCGCACGCTCGACCGCGCGGTTTCCTATTCGGAAGGCGTGTTGGCCTATGGGCGCACCCAGGAAGAGCCGCCGCGCCTGCGGCGGGTGCGGCTGCGCACGCTGGTAGACGATGTTCTGGCCACCCTGCCGGTGGAAGCCGATGGCGAGATCGCGCTCGAGAATCAGGTCGAGCCGGACCTGGAAATACGCGCCGACCCCGATCAGCTGTTCCGCGTGCTTGCCAATCTCAGCCGCAATGCCGTGCAGGCCATGGGTGCGGACAGCGACAGCGCCACCGTGCGTGCTCTTTCAATCGCCAGCCAGTACCGGCCGGGAATGGTAACGATCCTTGTCAGCGACACGGGTCCTGGCCTCCCGACCCGCGCACGCAAGAACCTCTTCGCAGCCTTCAAGGGTGCTGCGAAAAGCGGTGGGACGGGGCTGGGCTTGGCCATCGCCCACGAACTCGTGCGCGCCCATGGCGGCACGCTGGAGCTTGTGGAAAGCATTCCCGGCAGCACCATCTTCGCCATCGAATTGCCCACCGGCGAGGCGGAAATCCAGCCGACGGGCGCAGTTGCGGCCAAGTAGGCAAGCGCAGAATTCCGCACTGCAAAATTCCATGTGAGCGAATTCAGAAAATTGTCACATCAGTGCTTGCTTTTGCCGTTTTCCCTCGTTAGGAAAGCGCCATCGATCGCTGGCGAGACCAGCCGATCCGCTGCTAAGGCAGCAAGCGCGCCCGTAGCTCAGCTGGATAGAGCACCAGACTACGAATCTGGGGGTCAGAGGTTCGAATCCTTTCGGGCGCGCCATATTCACGACTTCCCCGTGTTTCGCTGGCTTTATTCGTCTCAGAGGGGAGCTTCGGGACGTCCCCCCATAATTTCCCCATAACACCTCCACCAAGCCAATCTCGGTGCTTCAGTTCTTGCGTGTTTCAACCGCGTTGGATCTTCTTGCGCGAGATATTGCTTTGCCTATCAGACCTTTGACCGACAAAACGATCATGCTGAGAATCCTCGATGATTTTGCGGGGCTCGGCATTTGTGAAGAACAACTAGACGAGGCTCTTGTGCGCCATGGACCGGTGGATCTTGATCTGCTGGCGGAGTGCAAGCGTGAGCATCCCTATTTTTCGGCGCGGCGGGAACAGCCGGGGTGGTTCTTTCTCGAAGCGGCGGAATAGCTTTTTTCGACTGCAGCCTCATCAGGATGAAAAACCGCCGGGCGACCGGCGGTTTTTTTGCGGCTTGGCCAGGCCGTGGGCGGCGGCCTTACCGTTCGCTCAAGGCGAGCTGACCCTGCATCAGCGGCTTGACCAGATATTCGAGCACCGTCTTTCCGCCGGTCTGGATGTTCACTTCCGCGATCATGCCGGGCTTGATCGGCAGCGGGCCGTCAGGACCTTCCAGGGCGGCTTTCTCGGTCAGCACCCGCACGCGGTAATAGGGTTCGGCGTCGCGGCGCGTCTCGTCGATGATCGTATCCGCGCTTATGAAGACGAGTTCGCCCTTGAGCGCGCCGTATTTGGTGTAGTCATAGGCGGTTATGTGCACCGATGCCGGGAGGCCGGGATAGAGGAAGGCGACGTCCGAGGGGCGGATTTCGGCCTCGACATAGAGCTGGTCGTCAAGCGGCACGATTTCCATGATGGTCTCGCCCGCCTTCACCACGCCGCCTTTCGTGGTGACAGCCAAATCCTTCACGATGCCGCGTACGGGCGAACGCAAAACGGTGCGGGTGAGCGCGTCTTCCTTTTGTGCAAGTTGCTGGTTGAGCGAGGCGAGTTCGGCGGATTTGCGGGCGATCTCGTCATTGATCTCCTGGAAATAAACATTCTCGACATCGTCGAGCTGGCCGCGCAGATCAGCCACTTCACGTTCCAGCCTGATGGCTTCGACCCGGCTTGCAGCGCCGCGGGCCACCAGGGGCTTTACCAATGCCAACTGGCTTTCCGACAGCGCCAGACGTTCCGTCAGTGATTGTATGGCCTCGTTGAACTTGCGGCGGCGCGAGATGAAGAGGTCGCGCTCGATGCCAACCAGCACCTCCTGCTCCATCACGTCCTCGTCGAAGGTGACGGTGTTTGCCTGAGAAAGTTCGGCCTGCAGGCGCGACAGGCTGGCGCGCAGGGCAAGCGTCTGGCCCTGCAGGTCCTGAAAGGCGGAGCGGAAGCTGGTGTCTTCCAGCACGGCCAGCACCTGACCTGCATTCACCTCCTCACCCTCCATCACCTCGATGGAACGCAATATGCCGCCTTCAAGTGACTGGATGATCTGCCCGCGGCTCAAGGGCGCGACCTTGCCGGGGCCGCGCGTTACCTCTTCGAGTGGCGCGAAGGCCGCCCAGGCGAAGAAGATCGCAAGCGACACGGCAATGAAGCGCAGGACGGTGCGGTGCGTGCCAGCCTCTTCAAGGAAGCTCGCTTCGGCCTTCATCCAGACCGGGGCCGTTTCCACGGCGGTTGTGTCAGTCATCGCTCTTGCCCTTGTTGCCGGAAAGTGCGGCCAGCACGCCTTCGAGCGGCCCTGCGGCTGCGGGTTTGCCGTGGTTCATCACCACCGCGCGTTCCACCAGCGCCAGAACCGGCTGGCGGTGCGTGGCAACGACCAGGGTGCGACCCACGAGCCATTCGCGCATGCGGTTGATGACGCGTGTCTCCAGCGCGTGGTCCATGGCAGCCGTGGGCTCATCCAGAAGCACGATGCGCGGGTCGCGCAGCCACAGGCGGGCAAGACCGACGGATTGACGCTGGCCGCCGGAGACGCCCGAACCGCCCTCGCCTATCGGCCGGTCAAGCCCCAGGGGATGGTCGCGCACGAGACTTTCAGCGCCGACAAATTCGAGCGCCTCGATGAGTTCCTCGTCCTCGCGATCTTCAAGGCCGAGATTGAGGTTTTCGCGCAGCGTGCCGAAGAAGAGGCGCACATCCTGCTGCAGATAGGCGATGGCGCGGCGCAGATCGACCGGATCGATCTGGCGGATATCGGTACCATCCACCAGCATCCGCCCACTTGCAGGATGGTAGAGGCCTGCCAGCATCTTCAACAATGTCGACTTGCCGGAGCCATTGGTGCCCAGAATGGCCGTGGCCGAACCCGGCTCGAAGGAGAGTGCGGGCACCTGCAGGGCCGCCTCGCTGTGCTCGTCATAGCGGAAGGCGACATCTTCAAGCTGGAAGCCGCCCTTCAGCCGTGGGCGATGCACGAATTTCCGATCCTGCGGGCGATCCACCGGTGCTGCCATGATCGCGCCGATGCCCGACAGCGCGACTCGCATCTGCTGCCAGCGGCCCAGAATGCCCGAAAGCTGGGTCAGCGGTGCAATGGCGCGCGAGGACAGGATCGTGCAGGCCAGAAGCCCCCCGACGCTCATCTCCCCGGAATGTATCTGATAGACCGCAACGACCGTGACCATGACATAGGCAGCCTGCTGCACGCCAACGGCGCTGAATTGCAAGGTGTTGGTGAGGCGGCGCATCCTGGCCGAATTGACCGCAAGCAGCGCGGTATACTCCTCCCACAAGCGCTGGAAGCGGCTTTCGGCATTGATCGATTTGACTGTTTCGGCCCCCGTCATGGCCTCGACGAGCAACCCGTTGCGGATGGAGCCTTCCTTCATGTTGAGGCGGGAATATTTCTCCAGCGGCCACTGGGCGATGACGCCCGGCAGCACGATCAGGGGAATGGCGGCGATCAGCACATAGGCGACCGGCCCCCCGATCAACCAGATGATGCCGACAAACAGGATGACGAAGGGAATGTCGCTGATCGCGCCGATCGTGGTGGAGGTGAAGAACTCCCGTACGGAATCGAATTCGCGCACCTGATTGACGAAGGAGCCCGTGGATTTGGGCCTGACTTCCAGCCGCATACCGAGTGCGCGCTCGAAGATGTGGGAGGACAGGCGCACATCCAGCCGCTTGCCTGCCACATCCATCAGCTGTGCGCGGGCGATGCGGGCAATGGCCTCCAGCACGATTGCAATGCCAACCCCGATGGTCAGCACCCACAGGGTCGCGAAGGCCTGATTGGGGATGACCCGGTCGAAAACCTGGCGCGAGAAGAGTGCCGCACCAAGTGCGAGGAAATTGGCAAGCGCTGCGGCGGCAGCAACTTCAAAGAAACTCATCTTCAGGCGGGCGACCTGGCTCCAGAACCAGTGCCTGCCTGCCGAAATGTTGAAATCGTCGGCGCGGCTGTCGCTGCGCGTGACCGGTGCTGCGAAGATGACCGGACCGGCCATGATCTTCTGCAGTTCGGCGAGCTTCACCTCATGCTGGCGCACCTCCATTTCGGGCATGATGATCCTGCCCTTCTCGCCCTCAATGGAGGTGAGAAGACAGGTGGTGCCATCCACGCGCACGATAAGAACCGGCAACAGGGCCTTGTCGATGGTGGAAAGTGTCACGCCGCTGCGCACACGCACGGAAAGGTCGGCACGCGCGGCTGCACGCGGAAGAACGCCCAGCGTCAGCTTGCCGTCGGTCAGCGGCAGGCCGGCAGTCAGCTCGCCGGACGTCGCCGGGCGATTGTAGAGACGGCACAGGACAAGCAGCCCATCAAGCAATGTGTCGCGTGTTTTCGGTGCTCCGTCCTTGCGTGTGGCAGCAGACAAAAGGGTCGTGATTTCCGGTGCAAAACTCATCGCGTCTGCTCCCCTGGGTTAAGTCCAAGTGTCGGAAGAAGCTGACCGAGTGCGCCGGCAGCGGTATATTCGAGGTCTAGAATGTCGTAGCGGGCATTCACGCGGCTGCGCTCAAGGCGCACGATGTCGGCCTGTACCGTCACCAGATCCACCAGCGTGCGCTCGCCGATCTTAAACTGCTCCTCGTAAAGCGCGCGAAGCTCCTGCGCCTCTTCAAGCTGGATGCCGTAAATGCGCTGCTGATGCGCAAGCGTGGGGGCACGGTCACGAAGGGCACGCAGCTGCGCGGTCGCCTCACGCTTCTCCGCCTCTGCGGTCCAGCGGGCGGTTTCGGCGGCCATGCCTGCTGCATCCACGCGTTTGAGATTGCTCAAACCCGTAATGCTTGGCCCGGTTATGCGCAGACCCACGCCTGCCTTGTCCGAACTTGACCCTTCGGTGGCGCCGTAGACGGCTTCGGCGCTCAGCCGTGGAAGCAGCTCCGCCTTGGCAAGCTTCACGCTTTGCCGGGCTTCCGCCTCGCGCTCCAGCGCGGCCTGCACTGCCGGAGCATGTGCGACGAGAGCCTCGATATCGGTGTCGCTGGTGACCTTAAGGCCAAGGCGAGGAACGCGAACCGTAGAGCGGCTCTCCATCCCGATTTGCGTGCGATAGATGCTGCGTGCATCGCGCAATGCGCCATGCGCCTCCTCCAACTCGGAGCGGGCTCCACCAAGACGAACCGCCGCCAGACGCGCCTCGGTTTCGTCCACGACACCTCCTTCTGATCGCACGGTCGCCAGATCCAGGAAGCGGTCATGCACGGCGACGTTTCTTTGCGCCACCTCCACAAGCTCCGCGTGGCGCTCCACATTGATCTGCGCGCGTGCGGCATCGAGCGCCGCCTGCTCTTCTGCGGCACGCAGCGCGGCAATCGCGGCCCTTTTTGCGGCATCCGCACCGGTGATTCCGGCGTGGGTGTGCCCCCAGTCGAACAATGGCTGGGACAGGGTCACCTCATAATCGTAGTCGCTGCGCGTGCCCATGCCGGCGGAACTGTTGAGGGTGGGGAAATAGGCCTGCCGTGCGATCTCGGCATTGATGCCGGCGCCTGCGAGCTCGGAGATGCGTGCGCGCACCTGCGGGTTTATCGAAAGCGCCTGCTTAATGGCCCGCGTGAACCCTTGAGATGTGGCGGAGAAAGTTGGGCGGCGGGTCGTGCCAACTGTGAACGGATCTGTCGCTGGCCCGGCGTCGGCACCCTGTTTCTCCTTCTCCAGCGGCTCCGGCACGTACAGATCCGGGGAAAGCGTCTCGACCTTCGGCTTGCCCACAGGCGGGCTTTCATCGAGCTCGTCAAGAATCCCGGGCTTGTCTCCAAGCGCGGGGAACGATGCCCCGCAGGATGTCAGCAACAGCGCCGAAGCACTCAAGAGCAAGGTGCGCAAAGGAACTGAAAGGTCAATCCGCGCTGAGGTCTGCACTCTCGAAATCAGATGTGACACAGATCGCTCTCCGGTTCAGGATGCCCCCCGGATGCGCAGTTGAACGCCTGATGGTCCCCGCTCAGGCGGAAACCGGGCCAGGTCGTGCGGGATGAGTGCGCTTGCGGATGAAACGAGCCGGTCGACAGGTCATTTGAGCGGGCAAGGGCGAAATATTACCGTTCAGCACGGCAGCTCTCCAAATTCATTTATCAAAATGAGACTGTTACTCGCCGTCGTAAAATTCGGCGCGGTACATGTACGACTACTGCCCGAAATGGGCCTACAAGTTCCAGCCACCCGATGGCGATGTGGCTAGAGGAAATCACCTGCGCTTCAAGAACTAGAATACACGTTTAAGTTTATCAACCATCTCTTTACGAAAACTTTCGCCCGTTCCGCAGCAGAGCATGATCTTCCGAATTTTTTCGAGAAAAAAGTCCAATATCACCGTATTGCTATTCGCTCATAAAGCATGTGCCTGCGTAGAACAGCCTTACAACGAACGCAGAGAATACAACTCAGCGTTACAAGTATCACCGGCTCCAGCTGCCACCACACAAGCTGAAGTCGATCCACCAGGGGCGTTCACCAGCATGCCTCAACAAGTTTCGCAGACGGCAGTACAAACCCTGCCCGACGCGTCCGCCAAGTCGACCCTCCCGCCCCCCGGGTCGGCTTAGCCCAAAGCCTCGTTTGTCACGTGTTTCGACGCTGGCAGGCGAGGCTTTGGGACCCTTTTCCGGAAGGTCGTTTCAGATCGCCACCTCGCGTTCGGCCAGCCAATGTTTCCACTCGGTCTGGAACGCATAGCTGCCGTCGAGCAGCGACGCGGCAAGGCCGCCCCAGCCACACAGGAAGTATCGGCGCAGCACATAGGAGCGGAAGAAATATTCCAGTGGCGAGAATGCCATCTTGATCGGCAACGCCTTCTTGCCGCGCTCCAGGCGCTGCTGCACTTTCAGCGATGAATAGGCTATCTGCTTTTGCGCATGTTGCTCGGGCGTCATCCACGCATTGTGGAGAATGAAGCCTTGCTTCAGAACCCCCGTGGGGCCACTCACCGAAACACTTTCATGGACGCTCTGCGAGAGGTCGAAACCGCCTGCGCGCCGATCAAAAAATCGCAACATGCGCGTATGGGCAACCCAGCGATGGGCGTGGCCGTAGCCGGCGATCCATTCACGGCGCAACAGATCATAGCCCTTTTGCGCGGGGCCACTTGCCATGAGATCGGCGATGGCCTTGCGCATAGGCTCATCAATCTCTTCATCAGCGTCCAGGCTGAGGCACCAGTCGTGGCGGCATTGCTCGAGCGCGAACTGTTTCTGCGCTGCGTAGCCCGGCCAGTCACGATGGAAAAGGCGTATGGGCAGCCCTCCCGATTCCAGCTCTTTCAAAACCTCCAGTGTCCGGTCCGTCGAGCCGGAATCAACCACCACAATGTCATCGAAATCAGCGACTGAGCGCAGACAAAGAGCAATCGTCTCCTCTGCATCACGGCAAATGACAAAAACAGAGGCAGGAATAGGAGAAGTCGCGGACATCAGGAACAAACTCATGACAATGATGCGCGCAAACTAGTGAATTCGGCGCATGATGTCAGGCCTGCGTCACATATCAAGCGCGTGCGCGAGCAAGAATGAAGGCAATGTGCAAAGAAATTCGGGGAGATTTGCTGGTGCTGCCGGAGAGATTTGAACTCTCGACCTCTCCCTTACCAAGGGATTACAGGGTTGAGGAATATCAACAGCTTGCAGGGCGGGAATGCCCTACTCCACGGATTTTTCACGAGGTGATGAAATGAGTGAATGGCGACCGATTAAGACTGTCCCGAAGGATGGGACGCACTTTCTCGCGTACAGCCCAGGCAAATACTACCAGTGCTTTGAATGCTGGTGGGAGGAAGGTCTTCAACATTGGCAGTTTTGGATAGACGACTGGGACGCCGCTCCCGAACCTACTCACTGGATGCCTCTCCCTCAGCCGCCGGGAACCACCTAATGCGCTTCGCCGGACTGACTGAAAACGCCTATGGCTATGTTATAATAGCGGTCATCTTGGCTGCTATCGGATTGGGGATATGGGAATGGCTGATGAAGTAAAGCATCTAGAGTTGCACCAACCGATTTACGTAGGGAAAACCCCTACCGGCAATCTGCGCTGGTACAAGGGGGAATTGCAGCAAGAGTTTCGGGTGACGTACATCCAACCGAATAGCCACCACCCGAACAGCTATTCAGGGCGTTCCGAGTGGGAAGCGGTACCAACGGTCGAAGATGATGATGCGGCAGACTGACCCATTCAACGAAAGAGAAGAACGATGGATTGGAAGCCTATAGACACAGCGCCAAGGGATGAATGGATATTGATGTGGTGGAAGCCTCGGACACCTAACCGCTACGCCGAGATGTGCGTCATAGGCCAAGTGAGTTCTTACGAGTCAGGAAGGTGGTGGAACGGGCAACGAGGGCAGTACGAAGACCTGAGCCACATCACCCACTGGCAACCTCTTCCAGAGCCGCCGAATGACTGACCCATTCAACGAAGAAGCAGCCCGCCTTGCAGCCCTAGACCTATTCCCTGGCAGAGAGTGGGAAGACCTCACCGATGGTGAGCGGGACGAGGCGCGGAAGGAAGTGGAAGAGTTTCGCCGGCTGATGGGCGATCACAGCGCCAAGAGCCCTACCGACCTGCACTAGCTGAATACATCTGCGAAATGGTGATCGAGCCGCCTTTGTGACCGCACCGATTGCACCGCAGGGCATTCCTCAGCCGGTCATCACCGATATAGCTGTAGTCAGCTCCATACCGCTCAATGAGCTTGTGAATGTCGAGACGCACGCTGTTCCCGCAGTTCGGGCGCGTGCAGTGCCCCCAGATACCGACATCCAGATCAAGACAGTCCTGCAGGGTTCTCACCGACATGCTCATGGGCTGGGCTGATATCGGATCGGAGCAGGCCCGTAAACGCAGAAAAGCCGCCCCACCAGCTAAAAGGCCAGCGGGGCGGATCGATCGTCAATGGATCTGATGTGTCATGGCGGGCGCTTGGTCAACGTCTGCACCAGCTTATCAAGCGTCTCCTGCAATTCGTTCTGCTTCCGGTCGGCAAGGATGCTCATGGAGGCGTTGATGCCCTCGGCAGCCTCGACCAATCGGCGGGCCATGTCCTTCTCTATGAAGCCAAGTGAGGCAGCGGTGACATAGGCGTCATCGCGCGGCGGTGGCTGTTTCCTCTGATTGAGATAGCGCCCTGCAGCAGCGAGCAGGACGATGAGGCCATAGGCCCCGGCGATCCAGACCTCAGTGCTTATTTCCATTGCGCGCCCGCTCCTGATGACGTTGATCGCTTGCGGCGGCATCGGTGACAGCGCGCATTACATTGTAGCTGTCGAGCAGGAGCAGAACCGGATAGACCGCAAGGCCAGTGCTCCATGTGCCGGCCTGCGCGAAGCCCACCGTGATCTGAAACCAGAACAGGCAGGCTATGAATGCCCCCAGCGCCCTCAGATGCGGGGATCGCCGCCACGCCCCGTTGATGGCAAGAAAGATCAGACGCCCTGCCCCGGCCACCAGACAAAGCAGCGCCCAGGTATCCTGCTTCATCATCGCAGCAAGAGGCCGATAGCTGGCACCATCTGCAAAGAGATCGGGATTGAGGACAAGGATCAGCGACCAGTTCAGAAGCATCAGGGCAAGCGCCCATTCCGATGCCCGGACTGGAAAGGTCTCTCGAAGAGACTGCTTGATGTGCGCGAGGATCATGGGCGGCACCCATATTTCTGATACCGGCCACGATGCTGCGCTATGGCCACGGCTGCCGGTCGATCGTTCTGCACCAGATAAGCATTGGTTGCCGGCTGGGGATGGATCGGCACGAGAACGTCGCATGGCTCAGCGAGGCTCGTGCTCTGGCAGCTCGCACCCGCCAAGAAGGGCACACAAGCCAGCGTCATCAGCATTGAGAGCTTCATAGTCGATGGCCTTTCCATCTTTGAGGATTGAAATGCGGTCGGATTGAAGGCGCTGCAGAACCGCCATGCGGCCCCGCTGGTAAGCGTTCCAGTGGGTGAAGGTCAGAAGTCCCACCACAGCCAGAACGGCACCGACACGAAGCCATGCGCCAATGGAGAGGCCAAACATCAAGCCTCTCCGAACTCTGCTTTCAGATCGCGATAGACCTTCGCCAGATCATGCCTGCGCTTGATGGCGTAGATCGCGAAGCCGACGATGACCGCGACAATGACGAGCTGCACCCGCCAATCCAGATCAGCCAGGGCAGCGAGCGGCGCACCGATGGCCGTTGTGAGCCACATCCAGACCGTCTTGCTTTTCGCCATGGGCTTGTCGAGATTTTCAGGGTCTTTCACCACCGGCTTCTCGACAGGCACAGGAATGCGCTTCACGTCAGCAGGACGCCCGACCATGTTCAGCGCATCCTGACGCACCTCGGAGACACGGCGGGTCCAGCCATTGCCGAAAGTTGGCCAGTGCTTCAGCTTGCGCAAGAAGGCCATGCGAGCGTTGCAGAGCTTGATGATGATCTCGCTCGGATCCATCGCCTCGACAGCTTGCAGCGTCTTGGGTCCGACCCGGCCATCAACTGTGGTGCTGACAATCCTCTGCAGGTATTTCGCCGCACGGCTGGGACCGGAGTTCACAGCGAAGTCGAAGACGGCATAGTCGACGCCAGAGGGCAGAGCTTGGGCATTCACCGCGGCCCAATAGTGCCGGTAATAGACCGTGGCGATCTGCTCATTCGTGATGGCGCGCAAATCATCCTTGGTCGCATCGGCCTTCACGTAGCGGCGGAAGGTGTGAAGCGTGACGCCCTTCATGGTGGCGCCACCGGGATCGGCAGGATGGTCTGCCCAGCCGCCCTCATGCTTCATGACGAGCGGAAGCGCCCGCGCGAAGTTGCGGTCCATTGGATTTCTCCGTTTCAGATGTGGGTTAGAGCGTCAGCGGATTAGAGCCGGGAGAGATGGCCGAGAGTGCGTTTCATGAAAGCGCCTCAATACGAATACCCGCTACGTCAGATGCCGTGCGGCCTATTAGATTTCTCCGCTTCAGAAGCGGCGGAGCAAAGGTCAGACAAAATCGCCCAACACCACCAATGGACGACTTGCGTCAGGTCGAATCAATCTTTAAGGGTGAAGAAGTTCCGATCTTCCCGAGGTTGCACTTATGTGGGCTCCTGACTACGGTGCGTTGTTCGCCAATTGCTCTGCTACTTTCGATCCGAAGAAGGTTGTCCAGCGGCATGCGGCCAACGATATCAAGCCGGATCAGCGTTACGTGACCAATTTTCTCGGCGTGCGCATCGACCCTAAATTCTTTCCAGGCATACTGGACGGCCAAGAGGGCCAGGTCCACCCGATACCCATCCCCGCTAATTGGCACGCGGATCTGGCCGAATGGGCGGCTGTACTTCGAGCGGTTGATACCGCACGCGAGAGCTTCAGAGCCGTCGAGCTAGGCTGCGGATGGGGCTGCTGGTTAAATTGCACTGGTGTAGCCGCCAAACGCTCGGGTTTATCGGTGGAACTTATCGGCGTCGAAGGTGACTCCGGTCATGTCCAGTTCGCCAAAGAAGCACTTGAGGCCAACGGCTTCGCGCCATCAGAGTATCGTATTGTCCACGGTATTGCGGCTTCAAAGCATGGAAAGGCGCTATTCCCCAATGCCGGTAGGTCTGGATACGATTGGGGAGCCAGCCCGATTTTCAGCGCGGGCTGGCGACGGGCGATGAATGCCGCCAGCGGGAAGAGCCACCACACCCTAGAAACAATCACTGTTGCAGACCTTACTGCTGGCTCACCAATCGATTTGCTCCACATTGACATCCAAGGTGGCGAATTGGACTTAGTGCGTGGTAGCCTCAGCGATATCAACCGGCACGTTCGCCGCATGGTTATCGGTACACACTCCCGCGAAATCGAAGGGGTGCTGATTGACCTGCTCTCGCCAGCCGAATGGACACTCGAAATCGAGCGACCAGCGATATATCGGCTTTCCGACGAAGGCGCGCCAGAGCTTATGGTTGATGGGGTTCAGGGTTGGGCTAATCGTCGGCTATGAACGGCTATAGCGAATGCTCCCAATGATCCGGCTTCCATTTACAGCCGGGAAGGCATCTACTGGTGTGGTAATACGGACTAAATTATCTCCGGTGGTCGCTTTCGCGTTCAGCAGGGAACCGCTCGTCAGAATCTCCGTAGCCGTACCAACGGCTACGCCGTCTTGCGCCAATGGCAGCGAAAACCTGACGCTGCCCCCACCTGACCCCACGTTAGTCACCGTAATATCAAACGTAACATCAACCCACTCGCCCTGCACACGATAGGCGAACGCAGTGGTCCCGAAGACAAAGCCAGTTCCCCCCCCCGTGTCGAGGGTGGACGGGACATATGTCTTGTAATAGTCAGGGCTATCGACTACGCCATCGTGTGCCGAGAATAGGGTGCGCCCCGCCAAAGGAGAATCCTGCACTCGGCCATCCAGAATGAGCGTATTGCCTGCCTCGACCACGACCCCCGGCGTGCTGGCGTTGGCAAAACCGTAATCCGTAAAAGATGGTCGCCCGATGCGAACTGTGTTCCCGGTACCAGCGATGTACAGCGCCTGCTGTCGGTGCGTACTGAAATAGCCGCGCCCAACATCCATATCGAAGTTGGAACTCAGGACAAGGATACCTGTGGAGTTTTCTGTCGATAGTCCGTAGCAGTTAAGGTAATCAATTGCAATCGACCCGGTGGTAACGCTGCTATCGATCAGGATAGCGCGCCCGCAGAGGTCTAGATATGCGTAGTTGACACTACCACTGGTGATCGAACCAAAACCGTTATCAACGATGTGCCAAGCAATCTCGGCATAAATCGAGAAGTAACGCGGGATTACTAGCCCATCTACCCGGCCTGTGATCAGAGGACGCAAATTAGCTTTCGTGTAGGCAGTGACCGTATCCGCGAGAGACCAGAACGCCCAGAAGTGTGCCGTCACCTCCGAGACATCATATATTTGATCGATATCGATACCTCGCAGAAGGGGTTGTCCTCGCGCGTCCACCCGAATACGACCCGCCCTAGAGAGCCGCGCATGCAAGAATCGCGTGGAGTTTAGGCAAAACCACTCCAACGTCACATCGCAATCAGTAAAACGAAGATCCCAGTCGAAGTCACCGGGGGTAAAGGCTGCTTCTGTGGGCGTCGGCTGGCTTCTGAAGGAACCGCACCCCTTGGCGATGAAGGCGACGGAGTCTGTAACGGCGTTCGTGCCATCAACATCAAAGCCAACCCCTGCATGATCAAAGTGGAACCAGGAGCCGGGTCCGCGTGTGTGCGCTCCGCCGCTCGGGGACGCGTCAACAAGGTCGATGATCGGGATCACACCAAGCCCGTAGAACACGCATGGGCGGGCTGGTATGATCGGTGCAGTCGTTCGCGTTACGCCAATCGGCACCTTGTAAGTTCCACCGCGCTCGGCGCATGCCTGGAGTGCGACCGTATCATCGGATACGCCATCGCAAACAGCACCGAACCACCGGATATCCGATCCTTCTACGGCCCACCCCCCCGCACGAACCCATACGCCGCTTGCTGCCGAGATAGCATCAGCTTTTACGTAGATACCTTCCTGCGTATCGGAGGCCACCTCTACTGAGTAGTCACCTGCACGCCAGACGAACTGACCTTCGCGCCCTTCTTCCGTAAGATAGGCAACAGTGTCTTTCGTCGTATCGAGCGCCTTCAACGCCGTGCGTGTGGTAACGTGCGTTCCAACGGCTAGGGTATCTCGCGCATCGTCAGCCGTCTCCGCAGCCAGCACATCAAGACCGGTAGCGCCTGCTGGAGCATTCGGAAGTGTCACAACGTCACGGTTAGTAAGTGCGCCGTTATGCCAGCCCAACAGTCGCCCCTCTTCAGGAGCAGGTCCGTTTGCAAGGTTTACACCATCCCACACCAGAGGGCTTCCGTCCTGCGAATCCGGCAGCGCTGGACCGGCTTTCCCTGGAGGCGCTTTCGCTGTGCGGCCAAGTTCTGC
This sequence comes from Nitratireductor basaltis, assembly GCF_000733725.1. Taxonomy (NCBI): domain Bacteria; kingdom Pseudomonadati; phylum Pseudomonadota; class Alphaproteobacteria; order Hyphomicrobiales; family Phyllobacteriaceae; genus Nitratireductor; species Nitratireductor basaltis. Next base: position 2,098,977 of record NZ_JMQM01000001.1, read on the forward strand.
GCTATGATCCTGGATCATTCGCACCATGCGGTCCAACTGGAGTTCAACCGCACCAGCGTCGTTGCGGCTGGCATTCTCCAGATCCACGACCTGCGTTTCTTCCGTGGAACGGTAGATGACCACAGTCACGCTGGAGGCCGGTGCAGTGGTGAAGGTCACGGTCCCACCCGCGTCGTTACCTTCGCCCGAAACGGTATAGTCAGAGCCAAGCGCCTTTACCGTGTCGTTGCCGTCGCTATCGCGCAGAATGACGATCAACTCGTCATCTTCATCAAAGCGCACGGGATAGGAAAAGGCCGTGGTGCTTCCATCGCCTGCATAGGTGCGAATGAGATCACCGGGAACGGATACCGTCATGGGGCTTTGCTCCAATAGAAAAAGCCCCGCTTGTGGCGAGGCTTGCATTCGGTCAGTTTTTGAAGTTGAGTTCTGCTTCTCGGAGGAACCGTATGAAGCTATTAGCGTTGTTTGCGGCAGTTGCCGTATCAGGCTGCGCGGCTGGCAATTATGCAGCCATGCAAAACTATATTGGCGTTCCTATTGGTGAGGCCATTGTGCAGAACGGCCAGCCGGAATCCCGCGTTCGCCTGGATAGCGAGCGCGTGGCCTACACCTTCTTCTTTGATCGCATGTATAACGGCACCAGTATGCAATGCCGGTTTACCTTCATCGCGAAGGAGAGAGGCGCTGCGTCACCACAGTCACCTATTGTTGAGGTGCGCGACCCAGGACCAGCCTGCCGTTAACAGGAGTTAGCAAACCGAGAATATCGGTCGCATTCTTGCAGCAGGAAGTCAGGTGTTTTCGTTACAGACATGACAGCGACGGCGAAGCACGCCACCGCACCAAACAGAAAGGCCGCGAAACGAGCGCCCTTTCCATCTTCAAAAGACGTGGCACAACCAATAAGCAAGAGAGCGCCGGTTATGCCGATCACGCCAGAGAGCATCAGTTTCTCCGTGTATCGGGTAAGTTCAATGCCTCGCCTGCGCCCTCTTCAACGGCATTCAGCATCTCCCTAATGTAGAACAAATTCTGCGCTGGAAGCAACTGACGCGCCTTGCGCAAGTCTGATTTAGTCGTATCACCTGCGAAGATAGAACCCGACACCTGGAAGATATCGGCCACAGCGTCCGCAGACGGGCCGAGGAACGCGCCATAGACGTTTCTGGAGGCGTAACGCGTTACCTGCTCACCAGTGAGTGCTGAGAAGCCTACACGCCCTCGTGTGGCCTTTTCCGAGATGGCATTCACTTCCATGAGCCAGCCCGTCAGGCCGGAGCGGTCGAGTGCGTTCACAGCCCACACTTGCGGTTCATCCGGCAATTCGCGCCCTGCCGTGATTTCCTTCAATGCGTGCGCCATAGCACCAAGGCCGAGCATGGCAATCGTGCCGTTCAGGACTGCCGCGTCACGCTGCTGCAAACCCGCAAGGAGCGTGCGCTGCGTCGATGACACAAGGAAGCTCTTGAACTGCCCAACCGTCTTGCCGAGTTCGGTACTCATCCACAGCGGCTTGTCCTGCCCCGGTGTGACAATGATGCGATCCACGTCACGGACGATAGCGGCACGGAAAGCCTCAGCGGCTTCGCGATCCGTCCAATCGCCGGTCTGTGCCAGCCACACATTGCCTTGCCTGTCGCCATGCTTCTTGAACTCGAAGGCAATGCGACCGGCCATGTCTGCGTCAATGCCGGATGCAGCCAGCTTGCGCACCACGTCTTGAGGTGCAGAACCCTTTGCCAGTTGCTCGGAAGCGCGCAGCACATTGGTCATTGTGACCATGCCCGCGAATTGCTTCATGGCCGCGTTCCACGGTGCCATGAGAGACACAAGGCCGAACTTCGAAGACAGGGCAGACAGACCGCGTTCAAATTTCGAGTGCCGCCCGAACTCGTCCATGATATCGGCAATCGCCATGGTGCGGGTATCAAGCACCATATCAAGCGCCGTGCCTGCGGTCTTCACTTCATCCGCTGCAAGACGGACAGCCTTGAAATTGCGGATCAGTGGCAAAAACCCATCCTTGAACGTGCTGGTCAGACCATGCGTAAACACCACCTTTGCCATATCCGGCAGGGCTGAAATCGTCATACCACCGAGCAGGCGCACATAGTTCAGATTGCGTGCTACACGGTTCGCGCGCACCACCAGCGAAGATGGATCGGACGGCATGGCATAGGTGCCGCGAATACGGTCACGGATGCCCTCGATATCGCGGATAGCTGCCTTTCGCTCCTTCTCAAGAGCCTTGCGCTCCTTCTCCGTCTTGGCGTTCCTGATCTTCGCATTGGCCTCGTCATTGACCTTGCGAATTTCTTCTTTCAGATCCACCGATCCGAATTTCTTGGCAAGCTCGATATCTGGAGCCATTGTACGCATCTGCATACGCAGGACGGTTTCAATATCGTTTTCCAGGAACTCGTGAATCTTCGCACTCTCGATCTTGAGAACGCGATCCTTGAGCGCGCCACGCGGACCAGCAACGATATCGTAAGGAATGCGACCTTCTGCATTGCCAAGGATGGTATCAACCACCTCGTCAACCATCGACATGATTTCGTCTTCTGAGAGGTCCGCGAACTCTTCGGCCTTTTCCAAGTCAGCGGCTTTTGGCGCGGTCTTTTCGAGCGTGTCAGCTTTGCTGCTTAGCTTGCCGATATTCTCAGCCAAACGCTCCAGGTCCACGCGCTTTGCGGCCATTTCGGCAAGCATCTCGTCCGTAGCCTTGCCGTCTGTCGCTAGTCGCTCAATGGCCTCGACACGATTGCGAAGCTTGCGCTGCTCCAGCTTGGCTTTGAAAAGGTCGCGCTTTGTGCGAGCAAGGTCCACCATTTGCGAAATGCGCGGCGAGGCATTCGCCAGATCGCCAACTTCTGCAAGGCTTTCCTCAAGCTCATTCAGTTCATCCGCGATAACCTTAGCTTCCGAGGCACTGATATCGCGCTCATTGCGCAGCGCATCGGTTGCCTTGTCAAAATCTTCCAGTTCGCTTTCGAGGCGTGAGATACGCGCATCAAGCCCATCCAGATCCTTTTCAGCACCAAGAATACGGCGGATATAATCGCGGACTTCCTTGACAGTAGCGTTCGACCCAAGCCCTACACTCTCAAGCCACTGCTCGGCTACCTCTGAAAGGTTCTCGTTGATTTCTTCCGCTGCTACCTGCTCAGCAGTCTTGAGCGGGTTGCCTGCCAGTTCCTCACGGATGGCGTTATGCAGAGCATTGCTATCGACATAGCCCGCACCATCATCCGGCAGATTGTCAAAGATCGGGTCTTCGCTTTTGACGAAGTTGTCAATATCGCCGAGACCGCCATTCTTCTTGAACAGTCCGGGATGCGTCTTAGGCGTAACGCCCATAGAGCGCAGTTCGCTGTCAAGCTTAGAGCCGACACGCACACCGCCCTTGCTACGGATCGTACCAAGCACCGGATAGCGTTCGGCGTAAGATTGTTTGCGGTTGGCAGAGCGCTCAGCCTTGCGCGCATCCTTGACCACATCAATCATGGTCGCGGTTTCATCTGCGCCGCGCAGTGCCTTCACGACTGGATCAGGCGCACGCTCGCGCATCACATCAAAGCGCGTCTGCCTATTGGCTTCTATATCGGCCTGCTTGCGCTGTCGTACCGCAGAACGGCCTTCCAGACGCTGCTCCAGGCTATCCAGGCGGGAGAATGCCTGCTCGAAGCGTGAGCGCACCTTATCAGCCTGGATAATCTTGCTGCCGACACGCAACTCTTCCGCACGGAAACCCGCTGCTTCCTGCTTGGATTTGAAGTAGTCAACGAGACGCTGCGTGAAGTCACCGCGCCTTGCAATGATCATCTCGCGATTGTAGACGCGGAACCTGTGAGAGATATCGCCAGCAACCGCAATGTCTACCGGGAAAAGACGCGCCTCGATAGCAGCCTTCTTCAACTGCTCGTCAATCTCGCGATAAACCTTAGCAGCCTGCGCGACTTCCGGTATCTCGTGCGCCTCGCCTGAATATGCAGCGCGGCCAACCTCTTCCTTGAACTCCTTATAAGTGAGTTTCTGCCCGCCTCGCCTACGGTCCAGTTCGGACAATGCAGGAGACAGGCGACGCTGCCAAGAGGACGGCTCAGGCGTGCCGTGGAAGTACCTTGCATAGAAGGTATCAATCTCGCGCACGGCCTTTGCCATCGGCGCGTTCCACATCTTCACACGGGTTTCAACCGAGCCACCCTTTTCTGTCGCAACGCCACGCGCGTTCTCGGCATATTCAAGCGGCGTTTCTGCCAGCCCGCGCACCGTCTGCCGCCCGCTTTCGAGAGGGGAAAGCTGGAGGCGGATCAATGGGTCTTGGCGATTGATGCCGGGGAGGCGCTTGATAAGGCTCTCATCCTTGAGCGTCACGGCTCCCTTGTCACGAGCCGCCGCACCAGCCGATGCCGCACCCGTATTGATGAAAGCCTGATCGAACTCTTCAAAGCCTTGCTCCTGCGCTTCCACCTTGCGCGACAGAGCAACCTGCTCGGCTGGCAGAAGATAGCGACCGGCAAGCGCACCAAGCGCCCCACCAAGCACGACAGAGCCGCCAATGTTCAACGCAGTCTCGCCTGCCGTACGCGTGGCCTGCGTGGCCTGTAGAGCAGCCTCGGACACGCCCGCATCTAGTGCAGCCGCACCGGCAACGCCAAGGGCCAGCGAACCAGTCGTGCGCGCACCCACTGTCACGACTGAGCCGGGAATGAGTAGTGTCGGCAAGTCAAACACGCCAGCCGCCATTTCGGCAATGATGCCGCTTGCCCCTGCTGCATCGAGTGTGCGCCGGTCCTGCTGCTCCTGCTTGATTTGCAGTTTCTTTGCCTCTGCTGCTCGCTTGTTGAAGATGCCCGCGAACTCTTCCACGTAAGGCGCGAAGTCGGGATCATCCTTCACATAGTCGATGGCGTTGAACCCTTCTTCTATCTCATAAGGATCAGCCATGCCACGAGAGGCCATGAAGGAGCCAATCGTGTTTTGCGTGCGGAAGGCTGCGCCGAGCGTATCGCCAAGCGACGGGTCCGCCTGCTCCACACGTTCTGGTGCAGCAATATTGGCGAGGTTCTGCGGCGTTACCCGCTCTTCAAGAAAAGGCATTAGCCACCAAACCTTGCTGGATTAGGCGCGGGGAAGCGGTCAGTCTTGCCGTTCATCAGGTCTTGCCTCTGCTCCTGCAATTGCTCTTGCTGTGTCGGAGGCGTGACGCGGGAAGGCTTGGGAGGCTCCACCGGTCCACCCAAGTAGCTATCCAGTGTGGTTTCACGATTGCGTCCTGCCTCGCGATCCTGCGCGTTGATGCGCTGCTGACCTTGGCTAAAGATGGCGCGATCCATGCGGCGCTGAGATTCGCGCTCTTCCGCGCTCTGCTCGATCTGCGCACGCTCCTTCTCTGCCGAAGGATCAGGACGCCACAGCTTGCCGGGGATGGTCTGCCATACCCCATCCGCATCCTGATACAGAACGCCATAGGCGGGCATTTCACCGCGCTTGACCATTGCGTCGGTCTGCGGCGTGGTAACTAGCTGCACCTTGTCCATATCAATGTCTGGCGCAAACTCAGACAGGTCACGCTTGAGCTGCTGCTTGGTCCAATGGAGCGACTTGCTGCGGTTGATGTTGCTCTTTACCATTGCAGGCCAGTAGCGTTCAGGCGGGTGTTTCATCACCACCTTGCGGCCCGTAACCTCGGTTGTGCCATAAAGCCGCTTCATGCGCTCAACGGCGCGGTTCTGCGCAACCTCTGCATCACCACCGGAGCGATAGAACTCATCTTCCGCAATGGCGATATATTCGGCCTTGATGCCCGCTTCCTGCGCAGGCGTGAAACCAATCTCAGGATTGGAACGCCACCCTGCAAAGCTTTCGTCAAAGATAGAGGCAAGATCATCATCCTGCCGTTCCTTGATGAAATCCTTTACCAGAGGCTCAAGCGCCTTGCGGTCACGCTGTTTCTGAGGGTCACGCTGATCAAGCAAGCGCTGCGCTGCCTGCTCCGGTGAAAGGTTCAGGCGATTGACGAAATAGCTGAAATCATCCGCTGCGTCCTGCACAGCCTTCCCGCCATCACGACGAGACAAGGCAGCAGGATCGACCGAAGCAAGGCGCTGTGCGGACTGTGCCGCTGCTGCCACTTCCGCGATGTTCTGGCTTTCCAGACCGCCACGAATGGCATTAAGCGCAGCTTGCGGCACAACGCCCGTCTGACGGACAATCTCTTCCGCCGTGCTTTGCAGGTCTTCAACGGGAACGGTCTTAGCCATCTCCTTGAAGACATTATCGACCGTATTCTTGCCCTTGCTGTCATACGGATCGACACGCAGCGCACCGGCTTCGAACTTGGCAAGCGCATCAGCCGTGGCAATGCGTTCCTCGTTCTTCGAGCGATAGGACTTGAGAAGATCGGCCTTGTGCGCGTCGGAGAGGATTTCGTCTTGCAGGATGGTCAGTTCGCTTGCCACGTCGCCGGTTTCAATGCCGAGTTCGAGCGAGCCTTTGTGCTGGTCATACTGTGCCTTGAGGGTAGCGCTGATTGCCGCCTTCCCCCGCTCCGCCGCATTTTGTGTGCGGTCGAATAATTCCAGGCGCTTTTCAAGTGGAAGGCTGGAATAACGTGGGTCTGGCTCAGACTCTTCGGCTACCTTGCCAAGAGCCTTGACAAACCTGCGGCCATAAGAACCAACATCAGTCCCCAGCACATCTTTGCGGCTGGTTTTGCCAACACCGCCGGGACCGGCGAACCAAGCTTGCGCGGCACCTTCCGGGCCGAAGCGCTTAACGTAACCGCCGAATTTGTGGTCAAATATAGCGTCCTGAATTTGCGGGTTCGCCATAAACTCTTCTGGCGTGACCTCACGGCCAAGAGCCTCACGTGACCACGGGCCGATATTGGCTTCCATGATCTGATAGCGTCCAAGGGCACGACCCATTTTTTTGTGGCGCGGGCCAATAGCTGCGTAATCGCCGCTCCCCTTGCTCTCGATGGAGGCTATCGCATCCCGATAAGCACCCATATCACCGTCCACAGCGCCACGCACACCAAGGCGGGCCGCTGCGTTCACGGCGGCTTCTGGGTTCTGTTCGGCATCACGCACTTCGCGCTCTCCGAGCGTAAGTGCAAGAGTGCTTTTCCATGCTTCAAGAAGTGCCTGCTTCTCGGTAGTAGGCAGGCCGGATAGCTCTATAGCCCGTGCGCCATCTTCCAACGCAGCCTCGAACAATGAGGGATCGTTGAATACCTGTGTCTGTAGCTTCTCTTGGCTCTCAGTAATCCCTTGACGGAACCAGCTATGACGCTGGTCAACCTCTTGTGCCGCAGCCTTGTTGATGAAGCTTTCACGCTGCGTTGCCACCAGTTCGGAAACCTTGGGACGCAGGCTTTCCGGCACCGTGCGCAGGAACTCGTCAGCCTTGGCGTTGAACTGCTTGGAGACGGCTTCCGTAAAGCCTTCACCGGACGGGTCTATGTCCTGCTGCGTCTTGGCATAATCCAGCGCGAAGTGATCGCCGAAGCGGCGAAACTCCTGATCGGCGCGGAACTCTGCCGTCTGCATACGCATACGCTCACGGCGCAATTCCAGGTCTTGCTGCGCATTGGTTGCCTGCCCGATGGCAGAACCCAACTGCTGTAGCCCCTGCCCCACCGAACCGTCAACGCGGGTATTGGGAACCCCGCCTACGTCAATGGTGCGCTGAGACTGAATAGGTCGAATGACTGCCATTTAAAGCGCCTATCCCTGATAGGGGTTGCGGATCATGGTGCGCTGCTGGTTGAAGCTGCTCTGTTGCGTAAAGCCATTCACGACAGAACCAAGCGCACCGATAGCGCCACCAGCCATTGCATTACTTGCATTGGTGCGAGCCAAGCGGCTTTCGAAGGCATAGTTATCAGACCGAATTTGAGCGCCAAATTTGATTGCCTGTTCGTCCATCGAGGCTTCCGTTGCGCTCTCTTCGATCACGTCAGCCGCAGACCCGGCCAGGTCAATACCGGATGACAGATAGGCCGAGCGCATACCCGACAAGCGGCGATCATTTGCCCTTGCCTGCTGGTTTGCCTCAAGTGCGCCTTTCTGCTGCTCAAGGATGCTCTGTCGCTGCGCATATTGAGCCTGCGCCTTGTAGCTGGCAGACTGTGCCGCAGCACTCGCCATTGTGCCTACAGCCGACACAACGCCACTGATAATCCCGCCAACGGCCATCAAGCACATGGTTACGGCTCCGATTCATTTTGCAGCATCAGCGAACGGATAATCAGAGGAAGCGGCTTGTCGGTTTCCATGACGATTTGACCGTCACCTTCCGTCCAGCTTCCTTCAATGTCAGCCCGCTTGAAGCCGGTTTGCAGTTCGACCTTGTTGCCAAACAACTCGTCCCCCGTGGCAAGCAGCACGTCCGTCAGTGCAGGCGTCCACCTGTCACCGGCATAAGCGCCCATCTGGAGCGCTCCGCTTCCATACACATCGACATATGCCGAGAGATTCGTCTTGCGGCGTCCAAAGAGCGTGCCGTCCTGCTGAGGCCCGGATATCGGCACAGTGACCGCCCGCGACTTCATCGCCAGACCGACATGAACCTTGGAGGCTGCATAGGGCAGCGTGATCTGGCCCGATGCGACAGTCAGCCCCTCGACAACGTTCCCGTCTGCCAAGGCAACGACGCTCTCACCTTCCAAGTGCGAAAGGCCGGTAATCGTCATGGTTGCTGCCCCGCTATAGGACAGGCCGCAATCAACAAAGAAAGCATCCTCGACCGCATCAGACTGCGGATCGAATGCGTTCTCCATGACCTCAACATAGCGCTTGGTTGCACCATTAATGGTGCGCTTTATCACGAGATACACGTCATCATGTCCCGGTTCCGTACCGGGGATGACGGCGACGCTTTCGACAAAGCCACCGAAGTCATGACGCGAGAAACCGAGAACGCGCTGCTCTCGGTCATAGGTAATGGCAACGAGCAGCCCGTCGCCGGTCACGGCATAGATGATCGGATCAGGCTTTTCCGAAAAGGCCCAATCGACAATCCCGTCCTTGAAGTAGTGCTCACCAATCAGGGACAGTTCTGGCGCGACGTAACGATTCTGCTCACCAAGCACCAGCTCACGGATTTTCGTGCCGCCTGCACCGACATACAGCACCACACCGCCAATGGAGATAGGCTGGACATGCGAGGCACCGGAGTTTGGCCCCTTGCGCTGCGTGATGTTGGTTGCGGAAAACGACTGCGTGATATCCGAAGGCCCGACCGTGCGAACCTGCTTGGCAGAGCCGGTAATCAGATCCTCGTCATCAACGATCCAGAGGATTTCATTCATGTTGGAAGACAGAAGCGTGATGTTGATGCCGTCCGTTTCCCGAAGCGGATCACTCACACCATAGTCTTCAAAGTTGCCCTGCTTGGAGCCGTAGACTGTAACCGGCTTCTCAGACGTGCGCGCCCACATCAAACGTTCGTTGTAAAGCGTCACAGCGGCAGGCCAGCCCGTGCTGCTTGCAAATGCGCCAAGCGACCAATTGAGGCTTGGCGTCACATCTGGCAGGGCTTGATCGTGCAGTATCACCTTCACCGTGGTCGATGACACGAACGAGGTGATCTTCATCCAATTCCAGCGGCCATCGGCACCGAGGAAGCGGATGCTGCGCCCTACGTCTGATGCGCTGAAACCTGCACCGTTATTGATCCCCGCCGTGGAGGACGCGGTAAGGTTAAAGGGCGTCTGGTTCGCAGCCCGTTCATGCAGTGCTATTTCATACATCGCCAGCAGCGTGCCGCTCGACAGGCCGTTATTGCCCTTGAATTGGAAGCGGTATGCCTGATAAGCGGTTTCGTTCTGGAAGTTGAAATAACGGTATTCGCCGCCCGTCCAACCGGTTTCCCCGGAAACGCTATCGAGCGTGATCCAGTCCGTTCCGTTGTACCCCTGAAACACCCAGGACGTAGGCGCGGCACCTACCGAAGATTTCGGGCCAAGAATCCAATAGCCATCAACGACCTTTGACGAGCCGCCAAAGTTATACTGAACATCAACCGGCAAGCTGTTCCAGTTGACGACTTGACCGTCATCGCGATCAAACAACTGCCATAGCGCACCGGTAGTGGGTGCTGTGCCGCTGACAGTGCCAGACGGCGTGGTTGCGCCCGTCATCTTGGGGACGGCACCACCTGTCGCGGATGGCTCTAACGTGGTGGCAGTCGTGTTCCTGTCGAGATACGGACCATCCTCAAAGACTGCTGCCGATATGCTCCAATTCGTTTCAGCCGAGCGCAGAAGCTTTTGAGGCGTATAGTTCTTGTGCGCGAAATATGCCACATCATTGAACTGCGCATAGCTCAGGCGGAACAGGTCAGAACCCGCATAGGAATGGCTGATGCGGTAAGGCGAGCCACCGCTTTGCACAACGCCACGATTGGCGAGAAAACGCAGATAGCCCGAACCACTCAATTCCAGGACATAGCTTTGCGTCTCGGAGAAGGAAAATGGGAACAGGCGCGTGATCTGTGCGCTGCTATCCACTTCCGTTACGAAGCGGGAGCCGGAGCGACGGCGCAAGCCGCCATGCGTGAGGATCTGGAAATTGCGGCAATAGAAGAGCGACTGACGCCAGAAATCAACATCAGCACGGCTCCCAAGCAGGGGGGAGATTTCACCGCGATTGAAGGTTGATTGAATGAGATAGAAGCTCATCGAGCATTCACCCATTCATTGTCAGCCGCACGCGGCCATGTGCCTTGTACAGCGTCAGACTGCCAAGCCTCTTCCATCGTCTCGCGATAAAGCTGCTGTGCAACCTGCACATAAGAGTTTTTGCCGGTCATCCAGTGCGCCATTTTGCGCGCCAGACGAGCCGCAAGGGCAAGCGTGAAGGTGGCTGGATATGTCCCGTACTTGTCGCACCGATAGACGTAACGGATCAGAAGCGGGCCGGTCTGGTTGGTAAGAATGCGACCGCCTTCAATCTCGTGATCAACGGGAATGCCCTCGGTGGTGCCGTCTGCCGTTAGCGGCATGAGGCGCAGGCAGTCTGCTGGTAACGTATAGGCGTGATCCCAACCGAAGGCCGGTGCCTCTGCGTCCGCCGGAAGGGCAGAGCGCTTCATGGCAAAGTTCCAATCCGCATATTCGAGCAGAGCATCACGCTCCACGTCGAAATTGCGCTTGATCAGTCGAGCGGTCGGGCGATCCTCATCAATCGAGTTGATGGGCGCTTCCTTCAAGATATCGAGCGCAAGATTGGCAATATCGGTGGCTGAGGCCATTCTAGGACACCGTTAATGTAAAAGGGGCAAGGTCTGCCGTGTTGCCGACTGCATCCGTCACGCGGATTACGATATCTGCGAAGGTGCCGGTGACAGTCGGTGTGCCGGAAACTTCTCCGGTCGAGGCATTCAGGTTTATGCCCGTAGGCAGAGCGCCGGAAGCGATTGAATAGGAATGCTCGCCCTCGCCGCCCGAACTTGTCACGGTAAAGCCTGCATAGGGCATTCCCTGCGTGGCAGTCGTGACCGGCGTTCCGCTGATTTCCAGCGTCTCAGCCACACGGCGGCGACGGTTGCGGGCCACAAGCCAAGCAACCTGGGGCGGCGAATAGGTCATTACTCAGCGGCCTTGCTTGGCCCGACAATCGGACGCAGGGGCTTGGGCTTCTGACCGGCAAGCGGTGCGCCCTTCATGATCGTGTAGATCGTGCCACCGAGACGGCGTGCGACTTCCTCACCGCCAACCATCGTATCCTTGGCGACAGCATCGAGAAACGGCTTGGCCAGTTCCTCGCGGCGCTTCTGTAGCGCCATCTCTGTCGCGCGGGATTCCGCATTGATATCAACCAGCGTCGTGCCACGCTTTTTCTGTGGCGCTTCCGCTTTTGTGTTCTTGGTCATGCCTAACTCCGAAAAGAGGAACGGGCGACCGAAGCCGCCCGCCTAGAGAGGTCAGAGGTTGTGGCGAAGAAGTGCCAGACCGATCTGCTTGCGCTCAGGATAGACGCGATCCCAGTTGCCAGCCGTGGCCAGTTCCGCGAATGTCGGGAATTCATCAGTGACCGTGGTATCGGTCCACTTGATGCCGTAAGGATGCATGACGAACTGACGGCGAACCCACAGCTCATCAACGCCCATACCATTGCCCTGTGCAGGCTTGTGGTCGGTTTCAACCGGCGTAGCGACAGGAACCTCAGCCCAACCCAGAGCGCCATTCGCAACAAGATACGTCCAGTACATGCTGCGGTTGGTGCCAGCGACCACGGTCACGTTGTCATCAACGATGACGCGATAGCCCAGATAGGTCGGGAAACGAACCTTGCCCTCACTGTCCGGGATATAGTCGATCAGGTTTAGCTTCTGGAGGCGGGTGAAGGCCGCAGAGTGCATGATGAGGGAGTCAAGCTCATCAGCCGCATCGCCCATGGTCTGCTTGGTGTCGAGGATGGCCTCGGCAGAGATGATCTCCGCAGCCGTTGCAGAGCCAGCCGCATCGGTGCCGATGGTGTGAACCATGTCAGCCGAGTCGTTGGCAATGTTGTCCTCGAACACACCCTTGAGCGTGTTGGTCAGAATGCGCTGGAACTGACGGATCCAGTAAGCGGACACGCGTTCAGCAATGCGGCGCTGCGGATCATCACCGGCCAGTTCCGCCGTGAGCTTGGCCGAAGACCAGCCGTAAGTGCGAATCTGGCGAAGAGCAACGTCCTTGTCCGCCGTGATCTTGCCAGGAGTTGCCGTGGAGGCCGGATTGTCGTTGGCGACGTTGGACTCGGTGTTGTCCAGATCCTTCCAGAACGGCACATTGACGGTACGACCGCCACCACCAAGGAAGCTTGCAAGGCTACCGTCCTGGCGAAGAATGCCAGACTGGAAGATTGCAGACTTCTCCATGGTCTCCTTGACCATGTAGGGGTAAAATACCTCTGGGACGATAACGTCCGTGAGACGAGTTACAGCCATTGTTCATTCCTTTTCAAAATGGCTCGCCTCGGCTTTAAAGACCGTAATCTTCCGGCCTCTTGCCCGCTGCGCGGATCAATGCCTTGGCTTTTCCCGGATCACTGCGAAGGAGATGGCCCTGCTTGGTCAGGTTGAAGTTCGAACCGTCGCTAAAGGGATTGGAGAGCATGCCGGTCGCCGCATTGGCGAACACGTCCTCGGAGTAAAGTTCCTTGCCGACCTTCGCCATTGCTGAGGCGAACTTGGCATTGCGGAGCGCGCCGTCCTGCGAAAGCACACCGCTTTCGACAAGCGCGTCTTTCAAGCCAAGCTGGCTGATGGCACGCGTGGCAAATTCGAGGTTCTGCTTGTAGCCCTGCGATTCAGGATCACCCCACTGCTGGATGATTTCCCGATGCGCACCGGCTTCCTTCTGGACAGCCTGCTCCTTGACGGAACCGAACTGGCCAGCCTGATATTCCACGAACTTGTCATGCAGCTTTTGGGCTTGGTGAGGGGTAAGGCCCGCCTCGTGCGCCCAATTGCGGAACTCTACCGCGCTCGCCTCGTCATATGGAAAGTCTTCCGGGACCGTCTCGCTGTTGAGCTTAAGCTCGTAGCCTTCTGGCTTCTCCGGTCTTCCCAATTTCGAATAGAACGCGTTCCAATCCTCCGGCGTGGCGTCTTCACCTGGAACACGGAGGGATTTACTCGCGTGGGTTTCGAGATTGCGATAGCCCTCAGCGATCTTGTTCAGATCGATTGCGCCATCTTCACTTGCCCACTTCTTCGCTTCGATCAGAGCGCGGTTATCCTCGTTCAGAGGGCCAGCCACCTTGATCCCGATATCGCCGCTTGATCCTTCATCAGTGATAACGGTCGTGTCGTGAGCGGTTGTTTCCGTTGCCGGAAGCCCATTCTCGTCTGACATCAAATGATTCCTTCTTCCTCGTTTGCGAGGGCTTCTCGCCTCGCGGCTTCTTCCAGATCCTTCAGCCGCTCAGGCGGGAGGCTCAGGAAATGAAAAAGCCGCCCGAAGGCGGCTCTCAAACCTTGCTCATAGAGCAGTGTCTCGGCAGGCGTTCCCGGAGGCGCGACCTTGTAAAAGCCGCAGAACTCCGCGAGATCGGCCAACACCAGTTGCGTTGCCTCATCCTCGCGACCGAATACGTCCAGGTAAGCCTTGGAAAGCTTCTCGACCGCCTCATGACCGCGTGGCCGCGCGGCTTGTGTTGCCACCGAGCGCCACGTCATTGACGGCCCATTGCTGCCTGAATGGCAGGCGTTGCGTTCTTGGCCGTGTTGCTCATCTGCTCCATCGCAGTGAGTGCGGCCTGCTGCTCCATCTGCTGCGCACGGTCAGCGCGGATTTGCGCGACCTCTTCATCGGTGCGGAACATCTTGCGCGGTGCGCCGCGGATCTCTCGCACAAGCTCAAGCGTCTCGTCCGTATCTATGCGATCCAGAACACTCTGGTCGTACTGGCCTAGACCACTGGCAATGCCGATGACGCTTTCAACGCCCTGCAATTCCTGCATACGACGCAGGCGCGCAAGCGGGCCGGTAAAGCGAACGCCAATGGCCTTGTTTTGCAGTGATGCAGGAGGTTCCAGAGGCGAACCGGCCTCAAAGGCACCTTTGCGCTGGACGATATCAACTTCGCGGTCTACGGCCCTTGCAAGGCCCGCCTCGATCTTCGCACCGGCAGGGCCGAGCAGTTCGCCCTTTTCATTGGCCTTGATCAGCGCTTCCGTTGCCGTCTGCTGCGGGTTCTGAATGAGTACCTGGAACAGATTGACATACATGCTTTCGCGAATGCCTGCCCGCTTCACTTCAAGCAGGTTTTCAAGCAAGGAAGGGTTCTGGTTGGTGACGATTGGTGCGGCCTTCATGCGTCCGCTATCGTCCAGAAAGCCGCCATTGACCGCGCCGGGATTAAGGTTCAGGCGCTTGTTATACATGCCAGACATGGTTGCCAGAGGCGGCTTCACCATCATCTGGGATGCCTGCACAGCCGATTTCGACATGGCTTGCAGCATCTTGATATCGGATATGATCGCCATCGGTGCAGACTGACCGTAAGGCGAATTGTCCACTTGATCCCACCACATCACATGGTAGGGGAAGCTGAAAAAGCCAGAATGCGAGACAAGGTGCTTTGTGTCTACTTCCACCCAGAAGGATGCAAAGAGGCGGTCCTTTGTCTTGCTGCTGAACTCGCCTGCTTCCTCGCGTGGCAGCACAGCATGCATGAAGGTGAATTTCGTCTCGCTGTCCTTGATGTTCTCGGCAGCGTCCCGAACCTTCTGAGAAACCTTGTCGGACCCGAAATAAGCAACGGCAGAGCGTGCCGTGAACTCGCAGACACGAATGCAGCGGTCCACATCGTCAAACGCGTCAATGCCGAGATAGCACTCGATTACCGGGACATGGCGATAGAAGAACGGCACCTTGACCGGATCAATGCCTTTCCGGCCAACATTCTCTTCCTGATACAGAATGCCCGTACCAAGAATGACACTGGAGCGAATAGCCTTCTGATTGGCTAGCGCGAAGTTGGATCGTGTGTCATAGCGTGCAGCGAAGTGGTAATCGCGCAGCTTATCGAGCCATTCCTCTTCAACGTCATTCGGCTCAGCCCCGAACGGATCATCCAGATTGAAGCCGTGCCATTTCTGCGCTCTCGGAGCAATCAGGCTTTCCATGCCTGCGGTCAGGCGCTCACCAGCCCATACTGCCGTTGCGTCGTATATCTCACGAGAGCGACGGGCGGCCTGCGGTGCATTCTGCTGCAACCCTGACAGGGACGCGGACGTGCTACCCCCGCTAAAGTCATAGCGATGCGAGGCAAAGGGCAGGCACAGTTCGACGCAATCACGCCATGCCGATTCCCAATGCGTGCGCTCTGCGGCCAGTTCAGACTGCAACCGCATCAGGTCATCGACAATACCCATTAAAGGCCACCAAGCTGCGTGCGGCGGACATTCTGGCCATAACTCGGATCACCGAGCGGCGAAGTGATGATGGTAGCAGAGCGGCCCTTGGCTGCTTCATTGGCAGCAACCTCGTTTGCCCTGCGGCGCTTTGCTTCCTCGCTGGAGGCAGAAGGCACCGGAGGAGCTTTCGGTACATCAGGGGTTTTGAAGTTGAAGCACATGGTTACACTCCCATTGCTAGAGCGATTGCGGAGGCAGCGCCAAAGGCGAAGCCGCCATACAGAAAAAAGGCAATGAAAGCAGGCTTCACTGCACGCCCGGAAAGGGCGAAGGTCGAAAGGGTTGAACCGATGTAGCCGCAAGCCACTGTGGCAATCGAGAAGGCCACAGCCATAGGCGCACCATAAACCAGCCCTGCCGTGAAGATGCCTGCGCTGTAGAGCGCACCGCATACGACCACACTAACGAGAGCGCTAATGCGTTCCAGTTCCATCTTGCCAATCCTTCGCTAACCACGCCCACAGTTCGAAAGTCTCGCCGTGAACGCCGTAATTCTCCATCACCGCTTCTCGCTTGGCTCTCAGGCCAGCAAGCCAACGGTGCGCAATGTCATGATCTTGCAGGGAGCGGACCTCGACACGGGTCACGCCTTCACCAATCAGCCTTGACGGCCATTCCTTCACGCAGAAGCGCGATATTGCAGGCACACAGCGCTTGAACCTGTCTGTCCCCCAAGCCCATGCCGAGCGGATATGCGGTTGAAGCGCAGAACCGTACCCAACGCCAAAGGCTGCTTGCGGCTGACCATTAAGCCAGACCGTCCAGCAAAAGCCTTGTGAACCGTACCAGGACAGCATGGCCGCTTCCGTCATGCTCGAAAGCACGGCAGAAGCTTCAATCTCTCGCTTGTCTTGCTCTCGGATATTCGCAGCCACGAAACAGATATCACGTGGCGTTGCAGGGCGGATTTCAGGTTTCACCAGTTGTCCAGCAAATTGTCATCAGGCTCGACATGATCCCATCCGCCAGGAGGTGCTTTCGTGACTGCCTTATGCGCCGCATATTCGCGACGATGCCAAAGCTGCACAGCAACGTCAGCCTCGTCGGTAGACCCGCCAATGCGCTTCTTGATGTCTTCCTTGCTCTCGATCAGGATATCGCTACCGCGCAATTCCCATCGCGGCGTTGTCAATTCGGCCTTGAGTCGCGTGGATGGCGGGAGCATGATCTTTTCATTGGCACCGCCTTCCGGGTCCAATGCCTCCCTGAACTGCCACCACATTTCAGCACGGCGATTCTTGAAGCCAAAGCGGCCATCTCTTGTGCGAGCGCCAGAGGCTTCCGAATAAACGATGCCCGCACAGTCTATATTGTGATGGTTGATGAGGTAGCTGCGCGGGCCGGAACCCCAACCACCCGTCAGATCCACTGAAACGTCTGCATCATCGCGACGCAAGCGCAGCATCTTTGCTGCAATGTCTATCGGGTCTTTTACGTCCACGCCCTTATGACGCTCGAACTCGGAAAACCAGTTCCCCTCATGCATGCTGCCAATGACAAGGTTATCCTTCCCCCCCATCGCGATATCAGCAGACAACGCGAGCATTCTGCGACGCACATCAGGAGCATTGCGCCAGCGCTCTTGTGCGGCTTCCACCCAGGCAGACGGGATAACCTGCCATTCGTGGTCCTCACGTCCTGCAAGAAAGTCGCCGTATAGAAGCTGCGAACGAAGCGGCTCAGGAAGCCCCTGCAAGACCGCGCGATAATTCGTATCTTTCAGATAAGGGTTATCATCCAGACGCGCCGGAATGAATGTGCGCGACATGGCGGTGTACTCTTCACCACCGCGTTCGTACTTGCCCGGACCTTCCACCCACTCCGTTACGCCAGACACAACAATCGCCCACCGTAGCTCACCAGGAGCTGCAGGGTCTGGATGCAGCGGATCAAGCCAAGGCGCGAATTCCTCGATCATCCATTCGCCATCACCACCACGAGGCGGGTTGGAACCGAGGATGACACGACACCGCTGACCTTGCCTTGTGGAGCGAAGCCAGCCGATCAGTGAAAAGACCTGCTCCCTTAGAAATTCGCCTGCCTCATCGAACGCCATGAAGTCGCGAGCATTACCAGCGTGCTTGCGCCAATCATCCGGCTGGTTCAAACCGGCAAACTTGAGCCTGCCTCCATCGTGGCGCTTGAAGACGTTCTCGCTACCACCAACAAACTTGCCGTGGTGCGGCTCGCCTACCTGCTTGCAGAACTCTATCAGACCATCAAGCTGCGTGGCTTCCCGGCGCAGAACCAAGCCTGAATGGTGGTCACGGAACCATGCGCCAATCTCTAGCGCTGACTTACCACCACCAGCCGCACCACCATAAAGCAGAATGTCCGCCTCACTATTGAGCGCTTCTGTCTGCGGGCCGGGATTTGGGACGAATGGCTTGCTCAACTCTTGAGCGGCAAGCTTCTCCAGTTCTTTCCTATCGTCATCAGAGAGGCGTTGAATCAGTGCCTCAATCTGAGTGAGGTCAATCGCCTCCACTCTTCAAGCCCTTTGCCATGAGAGCAGCGACGGCCTTGGCTAGATCGCGGTCGGAGATGTCTTTCGTCTCGATTGCGCCGCCATCCTTGCCGGTCATCTCGATACGCTGCTTCGGAGCCTGTAGGCGCGCCGCCTTGTCGATTGCATTGACTGCCGCATTACAGCGCTGAGGGTCGAAGCCATCTTCATTGATGACCCGATCACCGAGCGCGATCATTCGAGCCGCGTAGGATTCCAGTCGCTCTTCGCGTGCCTGTGCCAGTTTGTCCCGAAATTCTGCGTTTTCCTGCCGCCAACGATAGATTGTCGTGCTGGCAGGCATATCCTCATCTTCGCATACAGACTGCACCGAACGCCCGCCAATGACGCGGTTGCAAAACTCGTCTGCAACCTCTTGGCTAAAGATTGTCGGCCTACCTGCTGGCATTTGGCAACCCACTCCATTCTCTGCCACGCTCGTATACCGTGACATTAAAAAGCATTAGCCTGCGCCATTCTTTCGACTTGTCCGAATAGAGACGCGTTCTTGTCCAATCCACAACGGCGAACCGGAAATGAGGCTTGAACACTCCGTAGATACGCCAGCACCATAGATTTGGGCCTGACGCGCTGCTCACAGTGATGCGATGCGTCTGCATCTTTGCGATAGCATTCCTCACCTTGCAGGCGAGCGACGGGTTCATTGTCTCTTGCCTATGGTTTGAAGCCTGGGTCTGTTTCGGGAAGCGCGTAGTGCATATTCATATCCAAGTGCAGCTCGCCAGAGGCCAAGGCTGATTGAAGCGCCCTAAATGCCTGCGCTCTGGCGTAGCGCTTCCCTACCGTCGAGACGATCAACGTTGCCGGGTCTATTGATCCGCCATTGACCTGGACAATCGCGAGCATGTCGCTCTTAGCGTCTGCGAAGTCCACACCGACTTCCATCTTCGTGAAATCGGGGTGCGTGTAACGCCAGTCAGCCATCATCATTTCCCGTAATGCATTTGCATTGTCACTGAGCGGCTACGCCCTTGTGCGGGACTGAAAGGAGACGGCGTGCAGCGGCCGCCATCTTTGGGTCGTGCTGCTCAATCTCTCGAACAGCTTGTGCCTTTGCTTCTCGGAACTGTTGGTAGCGTTCCTTTATGCTGAGGCCGCCCCCCTGAGACTTCACCGAATAAGGCTTCGCGGTCATGTATGCACCTTGTCATTGAGCGGCTTGGAGCGCGAGAAGCGCAGCCATCAGAACAATCACCGCAAACGCAAACCCGCAGGGCACGAGAAATGGCCTCATGTGGTCGGAGCGCTCAATATTGTCACGCTCGCGCTTGGCAGTGCTTAGGATGCGAACAAGCTTTGGGCTGATCGGCCCCATCTCTTCACTTACCTTGTCGAAATCCATGTATGCACCTTGTTGGCAGCGTTCGTGTCAGGACGGAAGGTCGGTCGGCTATAGGGGCCGATGCATCCAGGTTCGCCGCGTTGCTAGCGCGCGGCTTACTCCCAAGCCTTCATCTCGATGACAGTAGCTTTTGCCGTCCTGATTAGGTAGCCCGCTCTCGCCTGCTTCTTCGCTACGAGGCTTCTGTGATGTTCAGACGGAGGGGCTGTCTGTGAATTGGAAAGGACGGGTCTTTCCCCGTAGTCACCAACCCGTTTTAATCTCCGTGCGACCCTTAAGGTCGTCACCGGTAGGCTTCGGACGGGAACGTGGACGGCATCGCCGCTTCGGTACAAACCCGCTCTGCTTGCGAGGGCGGGACGCTACTCCCGCCTTGCGGATCGAAGGCTAACGCAGGCCCCGCAGATGCACATTCACGAGAAGGGGCTATGCCCGAAACTCCCCGCCTGCTTATGCCCTTAACTTTACCCTCAAGCCTTCAATCCGGCTTCTAATGCGCTGTGCGTTTTCTTGCGCAGCCTCGCAACTGTTTGCGGTGCAGCCTTCAAGCGAAGACCTCCTAGGCAAAGCCCAATGTGACACCGCAACTCACACTGCCGTTGGCAGAAACTCTCTAGCCTAAGCGCAAATCACCTAGACTGCATTAATTGCGCTTATACCTGTTCTGGTATAACATGTCAAGAGGTGGAGGTAATCTTGCTCCTCCTTAAAAGACGCTCTTCAACACCACGACAATCGACAAGAAGGCAGTCCTCGAATACGTCGCTTGCGTCAGGGTGCGCTTTAATAACAACCCCCTCCAGCCTGCAATTGACGTAACACTCTCCTTCGTCGGATACATACAGCGTCCCGCCCTGAATATTCAGGCCGTAGGCACGTATAGTCTTTGGAGTGTATGGGTCAATCATGCCGCTCTCCTTCTTTCCCACAACCGCGCAACTGCGTTTAATGCCAGCCGCAAATCACCGATAAGACTAGGCACTTCCTTGTTATCCAGAACGACAGTTTGAACAGCCATCATGCCGAATGGACCGCTCTTGAGGATTTCATGCCGAATGGCCTTCCAATTCTCGATTGCCCGCAAATCACGCTCCTCACGCTCTGGAGCAAATGGGTCTGCTCCATCCACTCCACCGCGTGGGCTGTCATCTGTAACCGAGCGTCCTTGCTTTATCGCCATAGCGCCTTTGTACGCCTGATAGCACTGCTGGATTTGCTCCGCCGTGTTCAGGTGCTGTTGAGTGAACTTGCCAGCGTCCGGCCATTCTGAGCGATGGTTGCGGCTTGCATAGTGCCATGCATGGATAACCGAGCCGTATTCCTGGAGCCGTGCCTTGTCCCATGGAAGCTTTGGATCGGTCTTCCAGTATCCCGGCACCTTCACCTTGCCGTCATCATCCAATTCAGGCTCAACCCATATCTGCCTGCGCTTCCATGTGGCTGCTTCCATCATGAGCTTATATTCGGTGTCATGCTCTTTCGCCCGTGAGGGCTGGCCCGATGGAGTGCGTACACATTCCTTGCGTGGACGCCCTGCCCTTCGCTTTGCCGCTCGCGTTCTTGCCTTGGTCATTGCCCTCGTATCCCCGCCGCTTAGGAAAATTTCACGCATCCCGAATCTGACGCGAGTTCAAACGCCCTTCTCCACTCGGCGTATTTTTCGCGGAAATACGCATCAGGGTGCGCGTCTGCCATGGTCTGGTATTCTTTGAAATCAGACGCCAACTTCTGCGATACAGATGCGCCGATCACGCCTTCGCAGTCCGAGAAGTTGATTAGCTCGGAGAAAGGGCCATTTGCTCCATTCCAGCACTCGATGCAATGACTAGCCCGCCGTTCTCCGTATTGCTCATACTCACCCAACGGCCACCCTGCGATCTTTGCCAGATCATCCCGCCAATTGTTATACCCACCATATGATCCCGCGCGGAAACCGACGCTGTCGCGGAAAGAATAGACGCCCTTATTTTCAATCTCGTCCGCGCGACCAGGGAAGGAATTATTCACGTAAAGTTGGATATAACAGTCGCAATCCAAAGGCTCCCTAGTCTCCGAGTCAATTGGCTCGCCGTCCTCGTTAAACACACAATCAATCTTCTCGATTGCGCTGTAAGCTAAAATATCCAATCCCATCTTCTCGTATCCCCGCCGCTTGGATCTGGTTAGCTGCCGTGTAGAAACGCCACGTAAGGCATGGAGGGGCTTACCCCGTCCGATAGCTTCATGATGCCTAGTTCGCGCCCTACGGCTGATTTAAGAGGCTCTGGAACGGGCTTGTGTGGTCGTAGGTCGATCACATTGGCTACCGCCCGCGCTGCCTTGTCCCGCTCCCGCTCAATCTTCGCCTGAATCCGTCGCTGCCTCAGCGCGTCCTCATGCCACTTTACCTGTGCGAGAACGTAAGGGACGCTCGTCCCGTACTCTGCTGCTACTTCGCTTACCGGTGCGCCCACCTTTACCGCTTGCGCCATCCTCTTGCGCTCTGCGTAGCTGTAGTTCGCGCTCTTCCCAGTCGCCCCAATCACCTGTTGCGATTGCACGTAGTTCCTTTGTCCATCGTAATTGGTACGCCACATGTTCATGCTCCCTGCCCTTTTTGTTCTTTCTGAAATTCGCCGTTTTCCCATCTCGTCAGGAAATGACGTGCTGGACGCCTTCCCTGCGCTGGTTGCGGCAACTTCTCTGCTGCCTTGATCTTGCGAAAGTCGATGTAGCTTTGCCGCTCCTTCACCTGCTGGGTGAATTGGGCTGTTGAAGGTGCAAAGCGTGCGTCATGCCCGACAACCTCGCCCTTGCGGTATCGCAGGCAAGCTTCATGGACTGCCTCAAAGCTGTATTCATCCACGCATTCCAGAAAGCTCGTAAGCTGCATCTCTGGATCAATGCCATTCTGTGGAGGGAAGGAATGAAGCATCACCGCTATCGCTTTGAGAGATTGTTTTCTGTCGTTCGTGTTCACTTTCACGCTCCAGGCGCTGTAGGATTGAATTGCTGGCGGAAAGGAGGTTGTTCGGGCGCTGTGGCTCCCACTCGTCTTCCCACCCTTCTGAGTTGAGCCATGTCGCGGGATGTTTGAAGTCCATCCATGCAGGCTTGTGCGCCTGATATTCCGCAATGGCTTTCAACATCTGGCACAGCGTTGTTTTCTTGATAGCCTTTTCGAATGCCTTGCGAGCATTGCCCTTCGCCACGCGGCGCGGGTAGTTGGCCCAAAAGATTTCGAATGCGTCTTCGCTCATTGCTCGCCCTCACGCGTAACCGTCACATTGATATCGCGCTCGTCCATGAACAGGTTCATCAGTTGCCCACAGATGCGAGCCTCAACCTTCGCTCTCGCACGAACTGCGGAGGTTTCAACGCCGTGCGTGATGCACAGGCCACCAAGGAAAATCCAAAAGATGCTAGGAACCGCACCCTCAACCTCGAAGCCAATTGCCATCAGGATACCGCCAAAAATGGCGACGAGGGCCGGAACCGAACTTTCGTAAAATTCATAGAGCCACTTCTTCATGCTGCCTTGTCCTTGTCCCGTTTTGCCGCATGCTCATAGTCAGCAGAGGCTTGCTTGAGTGCGGCTAGGTTTGCCTCTTGATCTTCAACTTCATGTCGAGGGCGCTTTGTCCCGTGGTCGCGGAGCCATGTTTCCTTGCTCCAGATCATGCGCTGTAAGCGGAAGGCCATTTGCTCGTGAGGGATGCGGTTCATGCTGCCATCGCCTCTGTTCTACGGATGCGGATGACACAAGGCGGGCCTTCATCCACCCATCGGGCGGTCAACTCGACCACTTGGCTATCGTCGCAAATCGTTCCCGTCGTAGTCAGAAGATCCAGGCTCGCTTTCAGCAGGTTATCAATGTCTGCCTTCTTGCCGGCAGGCCGGTAAGCCTCGAACTCCACGGCAATGTCGCCCTTGATCTGCTTGTGCTTCCCGCCTGCATTGCGTTGCTGAATGAGGAACCAGCCAGCTTCATCTATCCACTGCTTGTATAGCTTTGACTTGCGGCGCTTGTTTCCAAAGCCGTTGTATAGCTTCCAGATTGACGGAGGCATGGGGAGTTCGACCGTCAGCATCTCACACCCACCCCGCGAGCCAGCAGAGGCCGTAAAGCACCGCGAACAGAACAGGTGGCGCACAAAGGCAAACACCTATCTCTCTTGATGTGGGATGATGCTTGTTGAAGTAGCTCATGTTCCCCAACCCCTTTTGAGATTATCGGGCGAGTTCGTCCAAGCGGGCGCGGGCTTGCTCGATTGTCATGGTGTGGCGTTTTGCATGGCCGGTTGCGCGAACCGCGATGACGAAGAAGCCGATGATAACGCCGGCCCACTGCATGGCACTGCTCTCCAAGAGAACACCCACGCCAATGAGAGTGAGAAACGTTGCAAACGTCCCTACATCGCGTACAAGGCTTTGAACCACGCCTTCCTTGATGATGATGACTTCCTGCTTCATTCGTCTTTCTCCGCCATCTTAATCAGCGCCATACCCCAGCCCTGTAGCCTGCCCCCGTAGGCCAGCAATTTCCGCCCGATAAAAATCAGAATTGATTGCCTCCAGTTGAGCGGCGAAGAATTCCGCCCGCCTCTGGTGGATGAGTGCTTCGTGTCTCGCACGGGCCAACCCCTTTTCGTTGTGCTTCTCAACCGCTTCGCGAACCGTGTCCGCTATGTCAGCCGGTATTCGCTTGATCTTCTTCCAGCGCAGCCGCTCGATTACCGTCTGTGATAGGCCGGTAATGCGGGAAGCCCGCCAATTCTGCTCTTTGGCCGTGCCGTCTCCACCTAACAGGCGGACGGCTGAGGCCATCTCGTCGGCAATCAACTCAGCACGCATGATTTCCGGCTCGCGCCGTGAAATTTCTCGGTCGCGCCTCTGGTTTTCCGTCATCGTGAAATTCCAATCCGCTACGTTTCCAGTCATCGGAAACAGCAGCAAGGAAAGGACGACAGCAGTGATTGACTACTCTGCGGACGCGAAACGGCTCCTGGAAAAGCTTGACATGCGCTCGCGTAGTAGGGGTGGGGTTTCGGGCGTCCCAAAACAAAGGCCCGAAGAGATTCAGAATACGCGCTATGCCCTCGGCGCGTTTGTGCAGGGAGGCGGATATCCCCGTCCTCGTCTTAGCCGCCTCCCTGCGCTCAGGCTTGCCGCCGCAAATTGCAATGAGAGAGTTCATGTCATGCCCTCCAATCTTGGAGGATGTCGATAACCGCTAGGATCGCGGCCAAGGGCAGAAGGAGCGGGCCAACAATCAGAATCGCCAGCCGCTCCCACACAGGCAAAGGTTCATCCCGCCTGACGCTGTTCACCATAGCGGCTACAGCCAGCGCGGACCCACACGCGAGGTAGAGGTATGCGACAAGCCAAGCCATTATCCTGCCTCCGAAGCCCAATGCTGAAACCACTTGGTGAAGCGCGGGCCGCTGCTCTGACCTTCCGTAACCGTCTGCGTGGCGAGAACGGCGATAAGCCCTTGCATGTCGATCTGGTCGGAACCCTTGCGGCGCATTTGAACGCGACCGGTTACACCCTTGGCGACCAAGGCACGCGCTCCATCGCAAAGAGGCTCGCGGCACGACTTCACGAGGATTTCGCCTTCGTGCCAGACGCGGAAGCGCTCACCGGAAGCGGTCGCATGGGTCCGTTCAATTTCAATGATGGCGCTCATCACCAGTACCTCGCTTTGCTGACGGTCCACGGCGAATACAATTCCGAGCAGGCCGGTCGGTCATCACGGATTGGGGTCGCCCCCGCATCTGCATTGGAAACCCGCTGCAATGCGGTTTCTCCACCTGCTCGGATACTGCCGATAACAAGGCGGAGTGACCTTGCTTTCCCGCTTGAAACACGTTCGGCAGTGGAAGAAGTGGCACCGGAGGCCGGGAGGAAAGCCCCCGGTGCGCGGTCAACCGTGGGGAGGTGGCCACGGTTATTCGTGTTGGCTGGTGAGAGGGTCATGTTAGCGGCCCTCTGCTTTGTCGATTGCGCGGGTGACGCTTTGGAGCAGAGTCATTTCCACGTTCGGATTTGGCCCGTCCTGCGTGAACTCCGCGTCAGCGAAGCGGTCGAAGTATTCGGCGCATTCGTGAAGCGCTTCCAGCAGATAGCCGTACTGCTCCGCGACCTCGCGGCAGTTCTTCGCGTTGTAGACATTCGCCCAATGTGCGCTGTCCTCGCCTTTGGTCGGGCGCTGCTCGAAGTACAAAGCCGCCTTCATAAGGAAATGCTGCGCTTTCGTCGTGCCGCGTTCCTCAGCAAGCGCCTCCTGATAGGCAGCTTCATTGATGAACATGCTCTTGGAGAGGTTGCTCATGCCGCGTTCCTCCGCGCTATGAATGCAACGATGGTGATGAAGGCGAAGGCCAATAGGTCGGTGAAGGTGATAGCGTCAGCGTATGTCATGCTGCCCTCCACTCGGCAGGGAGACGCGACAGGTCAGCCGTGCGGCGTTCCTTCTTCGTCATGCTCTTGAGCACCTGATGGAGCGGGCGCAAATCACCTTTGAGGCCCGCGCGAAAATGAGACGGCCACATGCAATGTGCCGCGTGCCAGAAATCTTCGCCGCTCTTGAGCCTCAATGCCTTCACACCACGCGAGCCGAAGAATGCTTTCAGGCTCTCACACTCGGCATGGCTCAGCCCGTGGTCCTGCTTCTGACGCTTCACCTTACGGCTGGTCAGCGCCGCCTCGATGCGTCCGAGAATGCCGGTGTCTTCGCGATTGCTGAAATCCACTCCGGCTCGCTTCAATGCACCCTCGGGAAGCCGGTCGCCAAGAATGACGGCGAACCAGTAATCAGTCATGGAACGATCATCGATCTTTACGCCCATTGCCGTGAGGTAGGAGGCGCAGCGCGGATACGCATGGACACTCATGCGGCTTCCCCTTCTTCCTCGAACCAGTCACGAGGCTTGACCTTCCCCTTGGTGGCCCGCTGGATCTTCAAGATCATGTTGCGGTCAGGGAAACGCTCGCCACGGACATACCGGCTAATGGCTGCTTGGCTGATCCTGAGAGCGTCAGCCAGAGTTGCCTGCGATGTTCCTGTCGTTTCGAGATACTGTTTTAGCTTCATGATGAAGCGACAATACCAGACTGGTATGAGATTGCAACCCCAAAAAATACCAACTTGGTTTTTGCGCTTTCCCGCAGGTGGGGCTAACGGGATGCCATGAACACGCTCAGGGAATTGCGCGAGGCTTTGGGCCTCAGCCAAGGAGACCTTGCTAAGCTTGCCGGAACCTCTCAGCCGCAAATCCAACGGCTTGAGACGGACGAAAGGAAGCTGTCTGTAGAATGGGCGAAGCGACTGGCCCCACACCTCAAGACAACTGCCGTACAGATACTTTTCCCGGATTCACCGGCCAATAACGTTCGCCTTCCGATAGTTGGCTCCGTTGGAGCTTCAACCGGAGGAGAAGTTATGCACGATACTGATCATGGACCCTTTGGCGAAATCCTGGCACCGGTCGGATCGACTGGCAGGGAAGTCGCTGTCGAAGTTTCGGGGCACTCCATGGGTATGTATGCACCCAATGGCAGCCTGATCCTATACGAGCGCCGATTTGACCCACCGCAGGATCACATGCTTGGCCATGTTTGCGTGGTGGGTCTGCCGGATGGCCGCGTTTTGGTGAAGCGGCTTTTGAGAGGCAGCAAACCGGGCCTTTTTGACCTCGAATCCATCATTGGTGAGGTTCTTAGGGATGAACCTGTTGAGTGGGCTGCTGAGGTAGCCATGGTGGTTCACCCCAGTTATGCGAAAAAGCTTCGAGAGCCCTAGTTATATAAAACTCCCCTCTCAGTGCTCTATATACCCATCAGAGTATAACCTTTGGGTATTGTGCCCTTTGGGAATTAGTCTGACATTTTTGTCACCTTGGGGAGATGACAATTCTGTCACCATGTCCCAAGGGGCAATGATCTCGTATTTGTTGACGGCAGTGTTTTTGCCTCTCTGGCTGTCTCGCTTCACCAATAGAAGCTGCTCGCCAGTTTGCGTCACCTCGCCGGTCTTTTTGTCGGCGCGGTAGCCTTCGAGTTCCTTCACGGCCCGAATGATCGTGCGCGGCGTGACCTCGAACTTCTTGGCCATGGTCTCGATCTTGTACCACATATGGCCCTTCCGGTAGTTGATGCGCCGGGCAATCCAGACACCCACCACACGGGCCATAGGGCTTAGGTCATTAACAGTCAGAACATGGTCAATCCATGCGTCTCTGCGCCGGTAGAAGTTAGCTTTTAGCGGATCGTCGGGAGATTTTTTTTCAGTCATACGTCTATCTATACCAGATTGGTATTGACATGCAATGCCAGAGTGGTATGGTTCCTCTCAACAACGACACGAGAGGACGACGCAATGAAACAGGTCACGCGAGACGAGTTCTTCAAGCAGATCAACGAGCAGAAGCTGGATGTTCTGCCGCGCATCGTAACGGACAAGTACCCCTACACGTCGAACTGGGAGTTCAGAGGGAGCCGCGCCCTGTACGGGAAGACGGTGGGCCGCACAGAGGCTGGTTGCACAGTCACCGACTATTTCCTCGCGTCCTAACCCTCAACAGCAAACGAGAGGACAGAGCAATGAGCATGTGGTGGCTAGAACCAGGATGGACTGAAGCGTGCTGCTCAAGCTGCGGGGCAAAAATCTGGCCCGAGGGAGACCCTGATTGGGGTTTGTGCTGGCCCTGCATGCAGCACCAGAGCGAAGCGCAGCAGCAGGAGCAAGAGGCAGAATCTCGCTACCAGCACGAAATGGAAGAGATGGAACGGCAGTACAGGCTCGAATCTCTCTCCAAAGCCACAGGAGAACAGTCATGAGCCAGTTCAAGCCGATAAGCGAGTGGATCGCGGAGGGTGTGAACCCTGTGGGGTATGTCGATGACTGCGGTCGTGCCGTCACCCGCGTGGTGCTGGCGGATGGCGGCAATTATGCGTCGGTCGGAGCAACCACCATGTCGTCCCTCTCCCACCCCGTCGCCCCACCAGCACAGAAGCGGTTGAGCGATGAGGCGTTGCTGGTGAAGTACCGGACCGCCTGTTCGCTTCATGAAAGCCGAGAAGTCCGCACCCAAATTCTTGCGCGCATGAAGGGACCGACGCGGGGAGAGGTGGAAACTGCGCTAGAGGAATTATTCGGTAAGTGCGGTATCTCGTACAAGTTCTACCAAGGAAACCGGCACGTTGCCGCATTCCTCTCCATGTTTCCGGAGGGCGAGTGATGCGCGTCACCTACGAAGCAGACCTGCGCACAGCAGCCGGAAGCGTATGGCTCCCTGACTATGCGTGCGACCTGGAACTTTCACTTGATTGGGACAATGGCGAACCATGCCTGTCTGTCGATGATGTTCTTGTAGACGTGTCCGGTTATCGCGAGCCGTCCAATTACATCTCGATGCTAGGCGGGGAAGCTGACCCGCTCATGGCGCAAGTTGGTCAAGCCATTCAGAAGCAGGCGGAAGAAGATGACGCGCTTCTGGCACGGGTTCTCGCAGAAGAAGGCATCTACTGGATAGGCGGGGGTAACAACCCTGATGGCCGGTGGAGGGTCGCGTCATGAGTGAACCCCTCAGCAAAGAAGATCGTCGTCTTATCGAGGCTCTGAGGTCTTACGCGAAAGACGGACAGCGGCAGCCGTTCCCATTCGACACTCTCAACTACACCCTTTGGACGGCGGCGGATCGGATCGAGCAATTGGCGCGACAAGACGATGCTCCGAGCGGGGAGAAGCCATGACCTCCCAAGCCCTAGACCGCCTCGTTCGTCACATCATCGCGGCAACCGTCGCAGGACAGACACAGCTAGCTCAAGAGCTACGCAAGGAAATGGAGAAGTCCAATGCTTGACTGTCTCGCAAGCCAGAGAATCCCCACCGCCCTCTTGGTGTCCTTCCTCATTGCCCTTGTCGTTGTGACAGGCGCGATTGAGTCCACCGTTCCTATCGCAGCGAGGTGAGCCATGAGCAACATAAATGCACGAGCAAGGGGTATACCGCGTCTGATCGATAATGCAGCAACAGCATCTCAGAACGCCAGCCTCATTGACGACGAGGTAACGCGCGAGGCGATCACAATCAACGTAGCGGCTCCTTTCCTACGCGCTCTTGCCGCCTCAGAAGCCCGTGAAGCTGGTCTAATAGCGAAGCTGGAGAAGGCTAAGGGCTATCTCGCTGAGGCAAATTGTCCGCGCCCCTGCAACGATAGGCCGTATGGCTTCTCAATTGGCGAGTGTGTCGGGGCTGGTGAATGCGGCTGTTCTGACGGTCGCCATTTACAGGAGATTTCAGACAGCGAGGTCGGCCATGAGTAAGATCGAACGCTTCATGGCAGAGGACGCAAAGCAGGCCGCCCTGGAATGCCGCCGCTTTGCCCGTGTCCTCCTCCGCTGGGGAAAGCCTAACGCGCACCGCGAATGGATGCGCCGCGCTATCCGCTACTGGAAGAACTTCAAGCACTACAGCAGGAGGGCCGCAGCATGAGCGCCCTATACGTGGATGCGGCATATCTCAAGCACGAGATTACCCGCATCATTAGCGACTATCCAGAACTGGCAGGCGATGAAGACCTTCGCGCCGACATGCTGGAAGGCGAAACGGATCTGAACCGCGTGGTCGGCAAGGCGCTGAACGCACGGCAGGAAGCCGCTTCCATGGCTGAGGCTATCAAGAGCCGTGAAGAAGACTTGAAGGTGCGTCGCGCTCGTTTCGAGAAGAAAGCCGACGCCATGAAGGCTCTTATCCAGAGCGTCATGGAGTCCGCAAACCTCGACAAGCTTACGTTGCCAGAGGCGACCTTATCCATTCGCAAGCCGCTTCCAAAGGTGGAAGTGACCGACACCGAACAACTCCCGCAGGGCTTCTACAAGCTTGAGCGGAAGGCCGACAAGACCGCGCTGAAACAAGCGCTCATGTCTGGCGAACAAATCCCAGGCGCTGAACTGGCTCTTGGTGATGACACCCTGTCGATCAGGGTGAAGTGAACAGGACATCAAAAAGGAACTGAAAAGATGTACGTACCGAAAGACGAAGCACCGAAATTTGACCCCTGCCCGCAGGGAACGCATACCGCACGTTGCTTCCGCTTCGTGGACCTTGGAAGTCACGAGCAGAAGTATCAGGGCGAGAGCAAGGGCTTAAAGCGCCTCGTGATGCTCTCGTTTGAGATACCCGGCGAACGCATGGATGATGGTCGCCCCTTCACTATCTCCAAGCGCTATACGTGGTCAATGCACGAGAAGTCCACGCTGCGCAAACATTTGGAAGCATGGCGCGGCAAGAAATTTCAGGAATCCGACCTTGGGCCGGGCGGCTTTGATATCCGCAACGTCCTTGGCAAGACCTGCACCATTACGGTTGTCCATCGCGAAAACCATGAGGGTGATGTCTTCGCTGCAATCGACAGCATCGGCGCGCCCATGAAGGGGATCACTCTCCCCGAACAGGAGAACGAGACTGTTTATGTCGCTCTAGAACCCAAGTTCTTTGAGCAGGCAGAATACAACAAGCTCAGCGACAAGATGAAAGACTTCATTGCGCAGTCGCCTGAGTGGTCTCGCATCCTTGACGGCAATGTCAACGGGTACGCGGAGAAATCACAGCCTTCGAGTGCGGGCTATGACGAGAGCAATCCGCCACCAATCGAAGACGACAACGTAACCGACTATCTCATGGCGGGGTAAAGACAATGCAGGGCGCACCGAGGGCAATACGAGCACGCTACGCAGACTGGAAGCCGGTGAAAGGCAGGAAGGTTTTGCAAGTCGTTCTGGAAGTACCGTTGGAGCAGCAGGGCGAAGTATTGAACCTGTTAGGTGCGCCCATGCCTGACCGTGACTTATGGGTTGCAGTCGCTCTTCTCGAAGACGGGAAGAATGAGAACTTCAAGGGCGGCAAGAACGCTCAGAAGGCAGGCATTCTATGCGGGGAAGGCGCGTTCCAACGCTTCATAGGTGCGAACAATCCTGAACAAGCCGCCATCCGACTTCGCCAGCGGTGCGGTGTGGAAAGCCGCATCCATCTGGACCATGACGAGGATGCAGCCCGTGAGTTCCGCAATCTCGTAACCGAGTACGAGAATTGGACACGAGGGATAGCAGCATGACAAAGACACTCAGCGTCACAGGCTACATTCGCCGCGCACCATCAGATCCATATGCAGAAGCACGGGAGCGCAAGACACAGCAGCTACAGGCGGAAGTGCGAGAGATGAAGCGCAAGGACAACATGAGCGAAGACCTGAAGGAAGGGAACATTTATTTCTGGCGCTGGGCAGATGCAGAACGCGATGCGCAGTGCGGCCCCTACCAGTCCTATCACTGCTGTTCGCAGTTGGCTGTCGTGACCAACGGCAAGCTGATGGACACCTATTGGCATGGGTCCGACAATAAGGTTCTGGACCCCGCTTCCGTTTCCCTGACCTTGCTCGGGAACAAGGATGATCTTGTCGAAATCAGGGAGTGGAACATTCACTATTACCGCCCCGAAGACATTATCGACATGCGGCACCCAAACAATTCGTCCGGACCGATCTACTTACGCAAAGGCGCGGATCGTGATGCCGAGACCATGCTCAAATTGATTGAGAGTCGACTTGAACAGATCAGGCGCGACATTGAGTTCGGCAAGCGCCGCCTTGAACTGCTTACCACACAAGCCGAACAGGTGCGGGCCGGGAATCTGAGTGAGGTGTATCTATGATCGAAGACCTGATTGAACGGCTTCGAGCACAGGACAAGCCGGTGTGCAAAGAAGCCGCATGCGAGATCGAACGCCTGCACACGAAATTGAAAAAGGCTGAGATGCTAATCGATGCAGCGGAAGATGAAATTGAATTCATGCGCAATGCCGCAAACGAGAACGCCAAGCGAGCCGAAGCAGCAGAGAAGTGGCTAACGGAGAAGGGCGAACGGATCGCCGCTATGAGCGCCGCCCTCGAAGCCAATGAGAAGGGAGCGAGTAGTGGGTAAGCGCCTGGAGTTCTCCCGCAAGGTCAAGCGCCAGATCATCGAGCGTGCAGGCGGATGCTGTGAGCGATGCAGCGCCAAGCTTAAAGCAGGTGAAGGCGAGGTTGACCATATCCTTCCCTCCGAGCTTGGAGGCGAGGCTACGCCCGCGAATGGACAATGGCTCTGCAAAAACTGTCATCGCGAGAAGACCACCCGCGACGTTCGCATGATCCGCAAGTCAGACCGGATGCGCGACAAGCACACCGGAGCAATGAAACGCAAATCCAGCTTTGGCCCTCCGCATTTGAAGAAGAAGATTTCCGGCGAAGTGGTCGATACGAGAACAGGCGAGGTAGTGGGACGATGAACGTGAAGGTGAAGCCGCTTGAGTGGGAAGTAGAAGGAGGTTGGCGTCATATCGGACGCCCGACAGCGAGATTCGCAGACTTCTGCTATTGGGTTATGCATCAAAATAGAGGGTACGTAGTCCCAACTCTAAAGGAGGTCCGCCCAACACTAGAGGAAGCCAAAGCTCTAGCGCAGGCTGATTACGAAAAGCGCATCCTCTCCGCCCTAGAGCCTGCCCCCAAGGTGACAGAATGCGATGCGCTGCTCATTCTCAACGAAGACACGATAACCGTTTCTTACGAGACAGCAGAGCAGGCCCGCGCTGCATATGACGTTATTGAAGCCGTGGTGTGTGGTTCTCCTACCCCCAAGGTAACAGAGCCTGTAGCGGTGCTTTCTGTGTTTGAAAGCGCCATGTGCAATGGAAGGCGGTCAGGGTCTATTCGAGGGTGGGACGAGCTTATCAAGAAACTCCCCTTGGGCGAATATCCGCTATACACCTCCCCTGCCCCCAAGGTGACAGAGGAAGCGGTGGAGCGGTTGGTTGCCGCCATAGAAGGTGAACTCGACGGCCTTTCGATCACCAAGGCTCAGGCACGCACTCTGCTCGAATACGCCCTCGAAGCCGCTCAGGGAGGGGAAGGATGAAGGCTGAATATCTAATCAGAAAAGGCGGTTATTACTACCGACCCAACTCGTTAGGTTACACCACTAAAAAGTCTGAGGCTGGCCGCTATACCAAGGAGGAAGCGGAGCGCGAAGCAAGCGTTGAACCTTGGCGCATGCAAGCCATTCATCAAGACGTTGTGCCGGATGATCCATTGCCTCACGGCTACCGCATCCTAGCGCCCGGAGAACTGGACGCGGAGACATTGGAGAAGGCTGCGCAGGTGGCTGACCAGTACAGCACGAACCCACTTGTGGCCGCTAAGGGCTGGGATGACGAGCAGAGAGATTACCATGAGACAGGGCAGCTTGATGCGTCCTTGGCAATCGCCACCGCCATCCGTTCATTAAAGGGAGGGAGCGAGTGATGGGCGGCACATCAGATTGGAATGACTTTCGCATGTTTGACATTCCGACCACCGGCAAACCCCGTAAGCGAGGTTTTCAGTCCAGGAGCGGCAATTTCAAATGGCGACAGTCAGGAGGTTACGTGATCGACATGCGAGATATGTCTTATCTACATCTGCTGAATGCGATCAAAATATGCCAAGCCACAGGGAATAACGGAAAAGCCGAACAGCTTCGTATCGTATTGAACGAACGGGCAACAGAGGGGAAGGCCGAATGAGCGCAATCCCGAAACCCCTAACAATGGAAGAGGCGGCAGAGGCATTAGGCGTGTCCCGCCGCGCCTTTCAAGATATCATCAAGCGCCATCCCTACTACTACCCGAACGGACGCCGGAAGCTGTTCACGCCAGACGATATCGCAGCAATCCGGCAGGGCTTGAGAATGGAAGAACAATGCCGCTTAAACTCATTGACCCAAAGCCAGGGAAAACGCCGAACTACTACATCAGGGGCACCTACCTCGGGTGCTATGTGGACGAAAGCACAGGCACTTCTAACAAAGCCGTCGCGCGGCAGATCATCAAGGCCAAGCGAGAGGCAATCGAACGTGGTGAACTTCAATCCCGCAGACAGCTAAAGCAGGAACCTACCTTCTTGAGCGCGGCAATCTCATACATGAGCGCAGGAGGCGAACGTCGCTTCATTGGCGAGTATGACGAGGAACGCAGGCAATGGAAGGGGCTTATCGCCGTGCTTGGTGAAACGCTCCTGAAAGACCTCGACCAGCAGACGATAGACAGCGCAGCGGCCTTGCTGTACCCGAACGCAAGTGCTGCCACGCGCAACCGACAGGTTTACACGCCTGTCTCTGCCATCCTTCGCCATGCAGGCGTTGAGATGCGTCTGAGGCGACCGAAAGGTGCGCAGGGCAAGCAGCGCCTTGACTGGCTACAGCCAGAGCAGGCCGAACGTATATTCGCGGCAGCGGAGAAGATAGACGAGGAATTTGCCGCGTTCCTGATCTTCCTTTGCTACACTGGTTGCCGATTGAGCGATGCGCTCAAGCTGACATGCGACCGGCTGGCACTGGCTGAATCCTTCGCCTTCTTCGAGGAAACCAAGAATGACGAGCCGAGAGCGGTTCACCTTCCGCCGATAGTGGTCACGGCATTGGCGAACCTGCCACGAGGCATGGAACGCGGGAAGCAGACGGTTTTCCGGTTCAGGAAGAACGGCCATCTCTACAACCTGCTCAAGCGCGTGAAGGCGAAGGCGGGTGAGGACGTGGCATTCGTCACCTTCCACACATTCTCGCACACATGGGCGACGTGGATGCGGCGCTATGCCGGTCTGGATACACGGGGATTGGTTGGCACGGGACGCTGGAAGGATCTGAAATCAGCGGCGCGTTATGAGCATGTCGTGGTTTCGGAGGAAAGCATGAAAGCGAATCTTCTGCCGACACCGAAACGAAAGAGGAACAAGGCAGGGTGAGAGTCCACGGATTTTCCACGGATAAAACCGCTGTGTACTACCAATGTTCTCCACTGCATGCCAGTTGGCTATAATGGCCGGAACATGCTAAGATGCTGAAATGACTTGAGAAATGATGGTGCTGCCGGAGAGATTTGAACTCTCGACCTCTCCCTTACCAAGGGAGTGCTCTACCCCTGAGCTACGGCAGCGCCTCGAAGTCGGCGGGGTTCTGCCATATCGCTTGGCGAAGCGCAAGCGGTTCATTGCAATGAATTGCGAAGTTGGGAAATCTTCTTTTTAAAGCTTCGAAAGGATGATCCTGCACAAGGGAGAATTGAGGACCATCATGAGTGGAAAAGACAATCCGGATCAGGGTGCGCAGGACCCGCGCAAGAGGCGGTTGGCGGAGGAGTTGCGTGCCAATCTCGCACGGCGCAAGGCACAGGCGCGTTCCCGGCGTGCTGGTGCAGCCGATGACCGGGACGAGGGAATCAGCGCTGCACGCGCGAAACCATCTCCAACAGCTAATGAAAAGGGCTGATGGGGAGAAGTGACGCATTTTCTTGAACGCGGGCCGCGCTTGCTCTAGACCGGTCTGCCACACCAGAACCCCAGAAGCCGGGACATGATAGACCCGGGAAAGAGAACTCAATGGATCGCATTCGCATAAGGGGGGGCAACACCCTTAATGGCACCATTCCGGTGTCCGGCGCGAAGAACGCGGCACTGCCGCTGATGATCGCATCGCTTTTGACCGACGACACGCTGACGCTTGAGAATGTGCCGCATCTGGCCGATGTCGAGCAGCTTATCCGCATTCTCGGCAATCACGGTACGGACTATATGGTCAATGGCCGCCGCGAGAACCAGGACAAGGGCTATTCGCGCACGATCCACTTCACCGCGCGCAGCATTGTCGACACGACCGCCCCTTATGAACTCGTCTCCAAGATGCGTGCGAGCTTCTGGGTGATCGGGCCGCTTCTGGCGCGTATGGGTGAAGCGAAGGTTTCGCTGCCGGGCGGTTGCGCCATCGGCACGCGTCCGGTTGATCTCTTCATCGAAGGGCTGAGGGCGCTCGGCGCGAATATCGAGATCGAGGGCGGCTATGCGCATGCCACCGCGCCGAAGGGGCTGATCGGCGCGCGTTACGAGTTCCCGAAGGTGTCGGTCGGCGCCACCCATGTGCTGATGATGGCCGCAGCTCTTGCCAAGGGCGACACCATTCTTGAGAACGCGGCACGCGAACCGGAAGTGGTGAACCTGGCCGAATGCCTGAATGCCATGGGTGCCAAGATTTCGGGTGCCGGTACATCCACCATCACGATTGAAGGTGTGACCTCGCTTTCGGGCGCGCGTCACCGCATCATTCCCGACCGCATCGAGACGGGCACCTATGCCATGGCTGTTGCCATGACGGGTGGTGACGTTCTTCTGGAAGGTGCACGTCCGGATCTGCTGGAATCCGCGCTTGAGACGCTGGAGCGCACGGGCACGGAGATCACCCGCACCAATACCGGCATTCGCGTGCGTCGCAATGGTGCGGGCATTCAGGCCGTTGATGTGGAGACGGACCCCTTCCCCGGTTTCCCGACCGATCTTCAGGCCCAGTTCATGGCGCTCATGACCAAGGCCAAGGGCCAGTCGCGCATTACCGAGACGATCTTCGAGAACCGCTTCATGCATGTGCAGGAGCTGGCGCGTCTTGGTGCGCGCATCTCGCTTTCGGGCCAGACGGCCATTGTCGAAGGTGTCGAGCGACTGAAGGGTGCACCCGTTATGGCAACGGATCTTCGCGCTTCGGTCTCTCTGGTGATTGCCGGCCTCGTTGCCGAGGGAGAAACCGAGGTCAATCGCGTCTATCACCTTGACCGAGGATTTGAACGCCTGGAAGAGAAGCTTTCAGGCTGTGGCGCCGAGATCGAGCGCATCAGCGGCTAGACCGACCGAAATTTTGCCTTATCTTCCGGGCGGAACACTGCCCGGAACCTGCCGAACATGAAAGTTGAGGGTCATGGAATCATTGAAACTGATCGCGCTTGATGAAGAGGATCTTTCGGTGATTTCAGCCCATGTGCAGGATGCGGTCCTGAAGGTCAGCGATATCCGCTTCCTGAAAAAGGAAAAACGGTTCGCGCTGCAGATGAACCGCTTTGTCTGGGAAAAGGAAAAGCCCGGTCTCTTCCGCCGCACACCGCATGAAAGACGCCTCTCCTTCCTGCATTTCGACCGGGTTCTGGCCGTGCGTGCCTTTGGCATCTCGCAGGCGAAATCCGAGGACGTTCTGTCGCTACTGACGATCGGCTTTGCCGAAGACGAAGCGCCAGCCGGCACAATAGAGCTGATCTTCTCCGGCGATGCGGCCATCCAGCTTGATGTGGAATGTGTCGAGGCACGGCTTGCCGACAGTGCAGCGGCATGGTCCACCCAATCGCGCCCGAACCACGGAGCGTGAGCCAATGCCGATCAAACTGAAGACATCAGACGCGGGTTTCGAAGAGCGTTTCGCTGCGTTTTTGACCACCAAGCGCGAGGTCTCGCAGGAGGTGGATGACACGGTGCGCGAGATCATCGCCGATGTGCGCCGCCGCGGCGACGAGGCAGTTATCGAGCTGACGCGCAAGTTCGATCGTTTCGACCTTGATTCGTCGGAGTTGCGGGTCACCTCGGAAGAGATCGCGCAGGCTTATGAAAAGGCGGATCCCGCAACCGTCGAGGCCTTGAGGCTTGCGCGCGAGCGCATCGAGGCGCATCACCGCCGCCAGGTACCCGAAGACAAGCGCTATAGCGACAAGATCGGGGCCGAGCTCGGCTGGCGTTGGACCGCAATTTCCGCAGTCGGGCTTTACGTGCCGGGCGGCATGGCAAGCTATCCTTCTTCCGTACTGATGAATGCGGTGCCTGCGCGCGTTGCGGGTGTCGAGCGCATTGCGATGGTTGTTCCCACGCCCGATGGCGCGCTCAATCCGCTGGTGCTGGTTGCAGCCGACATTGCAGGC
Organism: Nitratireductor basaltis; assembly: GCF_000733725.1. Lineage (NCBI taxonomy): Bacteria > Pseudomonadati > Pseudomonadota > Alphaproteobacteria > Hyphomicrobiales > Phyllobacteriaceae > Nitratireductor > Nitratireductor basaltis. The sequence continues at coordinate 2,137,550 of NZ_JMQM01000001.1, forward strand.
GTGGATGAAATCTACCGCATTGGCGGGGCGCAGGCCGTGGCCGCACTTGCCTATGGCACGGATACGATCGCGCCGGTGGACAAGATCGTGGGCCCGGGCAACGCCTATGTGGCTGCCGCAAAGCGACAGGTTTTCGGCAAGGTCGGCATCGACATGATTGCGGGGCCGTCGGAAGTTCTCGTCGTGGCTGATGCGAACAACAATCCGGACTGGATTGCTGCCGATCTTCTGGCGCAGGCCGAGCATGACCAGGCCGCGCAGTCGATCCTCATCACCGATGACGAAGACTTCGGGGCAAGCGTGGAAGAGGCGGTGGACCGCCAGCTCAGCCAACTGTCTCGTGAAGAGATCGCACGGCCAAGCTGGAAGGATTTTGGTGCCACGATCCTCGTGAACACGATCGAAGAAGCGCTTCCGCTCATTGATCGCATTGCGCCAGAGCATCTGGAACTGGCGCTTGATGACGATGCAGGTGAAGCGCTGCTTCAGCGCATCCAGCATGCGGGCGCGGTCTTCCTTGGTCGGCACACGCCGGAGGTCATCGGCGACTATGTGGGCGGCTCCAACCACGTGCTGCCCACCGCGCGCTCGGCGCGTTTCTCATCCGGGCTTTCGGTTCATGACTTCGTCAAGCGCATGTCGATCCTGAAGCTTGGGCCTGATCAGCTGCGCGAGCTTGGACCGGCTGCTATCGCCATCGCCGAATCCGAAGGGCTGGACGGCCATGCCCGTTCGGTGTCGATCCGCCTCAATCTGTAGAAGGACGCATCATGGGCGAGAATGCATCCGATACCGCGCGTCTGGTCGATGTCGAACTAGATGAGACGGTCGGACGCGCTGCCCCTGACATCGAGCACGAACGCGCGGTCGCGATTTTCGACCTGGTGGAGGAGAACTCGTTCCAGCCGGTGGGCGATGAGGGATCCGGACCATACAAGCTGCGGATTTCTCTCGTGGATGCGCGGCTGGTCTTCGCCATCAGCCGCGAAAGCGGTGAGGATGTCGTCACTCATATTCTCTCGCTGACGCCATTCAAGAAGATCGTGAAGGACTATTTCATGATCTGCGAGAGCTATTACGAAGCAATCCGCTCCGCGACGCCGCGACAGATCGAGGCCATCGATATGGGACGACGGGGATTGCACAATGAAGGCTCCCAGCTTCTGAAAGACCGCCTCGACGGAAAGATCGAGGTGGATTTCGACACCGCCCGCCGTCTCTTCACGCTTGTCTGCGTTCTACACTGGCGAGGCTAGCAGCGATGACCGTGGAGGAGGACGCGGGCGACAAGAAGGATTCCGGGGGGACTACCGCGCGAGAACCGGCACCCTCATCGCCGCCACGCCTGCCCGGCTCCATCCTGTTTCTGTGCAGCATGAACAGTATCCGCTCGCCCATGGCGGAAGTGATCGCGCGCAAGCTGCTTCCGCCAAGTGTCTATATCGCCTCTGCCGGAGTGCGGCCCGGCGCGCGTGATCCCTTCGTGGATGCGGTACTGGACGAAGTGGGCCTGACGCTTGGCAGCCACCAGCCGCACTCGATGGACGAACTTGAAGACGATTATTTCGACCTCATCGTCACCCTGGCACCGGAAGCCCATCATCAGGCGCTTGAATTGACGCGCTCCCATTCGGTGGAGGTGGAGTATTGGCCGACCCTTGATCCCTCGGTGGTGGATGGCCGGCGTGAACAGATACTTGCGGCCTATCGGGATGTGCGCGAAAGCCTTGCCGAACGTATATCACGACGCTTCGGAACGGCTCTGCCGCCGGCTTCCTAACAAGCGTGTTCACAAATGGGGGGAGATGGAGTAGGTTCCGCGCGACTTTGCGGGGTCACGGGGCTGATCGGCTGGTCAAACAGCCAGTTTCTCCTGTCTCGTGACCGCAACTCATCCATCAAAGAAGGTATCGGATGCCGAAAGAAGACATTCTCGAATTTCCCGGTGTTGTCACCGAATTGCTGCCGAACGCCATGTTTCGCGTGAAGCTGGAAAACGAGCACGAGATCATTGCACATACTGCCGGGCGCATGCGCAAGAACCGCATTCGCGTACTGACCGGTGACAAGGTGCTTGTGGAAATGACGCCATACGACCTCACCAAGGGTCGCATCACCTATCGTTTCAAGTAGTTCCGGCTCGAGTGCCGCTGCAATGAGTGCCAAGAAGAAACTTGTTCTTGCTTCGGCTTCGCCGCGGCGCGTGGAACTGCTTCAGCAGGCCGGTATCGAACCCGACCGGCTGTTGCCTGCCAATATCGACGAGACACCGATCAAGGCCGAGCATCCACGCTCGCTTGCCAAAAGGCTGTCGCGTGCCAAGGCCGAGAAAGCCATGGAGCGGCTGCGCAAGGACGGCGAGGCAGCGGATTCGTTCCTGCTGGCAGCCGACACGGTCGTTTCGGTCGGGCGGCGCATCCTGCCGAAGGCGGAAACGCTGGACGATGCATCGAACTGCCTGCGGCTCTTGTCGGGCCGTTCTCATCGGGTGTTCACCGGCATCAGCGTCTTCACGCCCGAAGGCAAGCTGCGCCAGCGTCTGGTGGAAAGCCGTGTGCGCTTCAAGCGTCTCTCGCGGCAGGAGCTTGAGCATTATCTTGCAAGTGGCGAATGGCGCGGCAAGGCAGGCGGATATGCGATACAGGGCATTGCGGGAAGCTTCATCGTGAAGCTGGTCGGCTCCTATACGAATGTCGTCGGACTGCCGCTTTACGAGACGACCGCCCTGCTGGGCGGTGAAGGGTTCGACGTTTCGCCGCGCTGGGTGCAGCAGGCGGATGAAGACGCGCTACCGGAGAGCTGAGCTGGCCGGTCTGTTCCGCCCCCTCAGATAGATCAATTGCCGGTTCCGAATATGAGGCACCTCAATGGCTGATACTCAAAAAGTAACGCCACTGCGTCCGCGCCGCGCTTGCCCCGAATGCGGGCAGCCTTCGGCGCGTGAGACATATCCCTTCTGTTCAAAGCGCTGCAAGGATGTGGATCTCAATCGCTGGCTGAACGGCGCTTACACGATTCCGGGTCCCACCACCGACGATGCGGATGAGCAGGAGTGAGTTACACAGCGTCTGATCTGTTGATTAGAATGCAATCCAAGCTCCTCATTATATTCTAATTTCTCTCTCATAGATTGTAGTCAGCCCACGATATTCGGGCAGACAGTAAGTAGACGGGCGGGCAGGCTTACGCGAGCAAGGCTTGTGGCTGCACCTGTTACCGCTCCTCACCTCGCCCGCATGACCCGCCCCGCTCATATCGCTTGTGATTTGAGAGGATTGCGTCATGCGTAAAATTTTCGTTCTAACGGCCTCCGTTGCAGCCATTCTATTGATCAGCGGCTGTGAGAAATCCGAAGTCACCGGGCAGAACATCGCCTCGGGCAAGCAGGACCGGCTGGTTGCCAAGGTCAATGAGATTGCACCCGATCTGGCCGAACTGCTCGGCGATGCCAAGCTTCTGGCAGGCGATTACGCCGAGAAGGCCGGGGCGACGGCAACGCGGATCTACGACACCTTGAAGAACAAGACCGCAGAGGCCATGGTGCCGCTGGACGACATTCTCGACAATGCTGCCGTGACCTGGACGGAAGCGAAAGAAGCGTTCACGCGTAGCTGGAGCAATCTTTCCGAGGCCACGCAAACCTCCGGCTATGGCATCACCGGTGCCGGGCTGGGCGAAACCTCGCAGAAACTGCAGAAATACACCGACCGGCTTACAAATCCGAAGCCGCTGGTCTCCGACTCCGCCATGAAGCAGCTTTACGAGGCGGGCGACTATTCGCCCGGCCGCTTTCACGGGAATGCTACAGAGGCAGCAAGCAAGGCCGTTCAGGAAGCGCTACGGCCAGGTCTTGATGCAGCAGGAAACGGCACCGATCTCGCAAAAAAGGCGATGGAAGCGGTACATGATCCTGAAGCGGCTGTGGGGGAAGCCCTGGAAGCCATGAAGGAAAAAGGCGCGGATATGGCTGTTGATGCCGCGGAGACGGTCGCCAAGGAAGCCGCACGCAAAGTCATTCCGCTGCCGAGCGCCATGACCGACAGGGCTGTGGAGGCTGGCGCTGGTGCCCTGCGCAACATGATCGGCTCCGGCCGGTGAAGTCGGCTCCCCCACAAAAAAGCCCGGCTCGGGGAAGAGCCGGGCAAGAGCAGGCAAACCGGGGGGAGACCGGTGTGATGGGAGTGATGCCTGCGGGAAAAGGTCGGCGCTGATCAGTCGTGGCGACGGGTGATGTTTGCGGCAACAACACGCCGCTCGTGAAGTTCCACCGTCGGATCGCGCAGCGGGGTGAACCCGCGCAACCTGTCGATGTCACAGCGCTGCAGGCCGATATCGGCAAGCTGCCAGTCTTCGAGTTCATCGAGACTTGCCATGGCGCGACGGCCCAGCCAGGCGCGATATGCAGAAGCAAGCGCTTTTGCGACGCGCTGGAGGCTCAAAGGCCCGGGCTGTCTGACGCGTATTGCTCCTGACGTGTTCATTTTTCCGCTCCAAAACACGAAAGCGCCGGCGCATCCTCATGCGCGCTTCGGCCTTCTCTTCGATGTGTTGAAGATGTCATTGGCCAATTGATTAGTCGAACGAATGTTTCTAATGTTTCATATCAACATTCTTGATGGACCGATCCATGGCTGCGCCGCTCGACCTTGACCAACTCTCGACCTTTCTTGCGATTGCGGACACGGGCAGTTTCACGCGGGCCGCGGAGCAGGTGCATCGCACGCAATCGGCCGTTTCCATGCAGATGCGCCGACTTGAGGAGCGGGTAGGAAAGACGCTCTTCGAAAAAAGTGGTCGCACAAACCGCCTGACCGAGGACGGCGAACGGCTTCTGCTCTACGCGCGGCGCATGATGCGGCTGAACCGCGAAACGCTTGCGGCTTTTGACGAAGAGGGACTTGAAGGCAGCGTGCGGATCGGCATGCCTGATGATTATGCCGAGCCGTTTCTGCCGGAGATCATGGCGCGTTTCGCGCGATCCAATCCGCGGGTGGAGCTTTCCGTCCTTTGCGAACCCACTTCCAATCTGATGCAGCATGTGCGGCAGGGAAATGTGGATCTGGCGCTGCTGACTGATGATGTCTCTGCCGAGATCGTACGGCGCGAGCCGCTGTTGTGGGTCACATCGGCCAATCATGCCACGCATGAGCGTGATCCGATCCCCATGGCAGTGGGCAGGCCCACCTGCACCTGGCGCCGCCACGCCTATGAAGCGCTGGATGCGATGGGGCGGGAATACCGGACCCTGTTCACGAGCTATTCCGTTACGGTCATCACCGCTGCCGTTCTCTCCGGCACGGCGGTTGCCGTCCTGCCGGAATGCGCGCTGCGGCCGGGTATGCGCGTGCTTGGTGAACGTGACGGTTTTCAACCTCTCCCGGACTGTTGCATCGGCCTGGTGCGCGGACACAATGGCGACACGGAAATCGTGGAGGCGCTGGTGCGGCATGTCGTGGAGTGCCTGGACAACATTTCCGCCCCGGCTGCACTTGCAAGCGACGGCACGCCTTTCGATTTCGAAAGCCTTGGTCACAGGCACCGTAACGGTAAGCGGCTGCGCCCGGCGCATCTGCTGCCGGGTTGGTGACATTTGCGCACTTGACCTCGAGGGTCGGGATCGCCCAAATCAGCGCATGAGCAGCCTTACCCCCTCGGATACCCGCAGCAATGTCGCCGAATATTCGGTCAGCGAAGTTTCCATCGCGCTCAAGCGCACGGTAGAAGAACAATTCGGTCATGTGCGTGTGCGCGGCGAAGTTTCGGGCTATCGGGGACCGCATGCTTCCGGCCACTGCTATTTCGCACTCAAGGACGAGCGCTCGCGCCTTGAGGCCGTGGTCTGGAAAGGCGTCTTCGGCAAACTGAAATTCAAGCCACAGGAAGGGCTGGAGATCGTCGCAACGGGCAAGCTGACGACCTATCCAGGCTCATCGAAATACCAGATCGTGATCGAGAGCATCGAACCTGCGGGTGCCGGTGCATTGATGGCGCTTCTGGAGGAACGCAAGCGCAAGCTCGCGGCCGAAGGCCTGTTTGCCGATGAGCGCAAGCAACTCCTGCCGTTCATGCCCAAGGTGATCGGGGTGGTCACCTCGCCCACCGGCGCTGTCATTCGCGACATCATCCACCGGATCGCGGATCGTTTCCCTGTCCATGTGGTGGTCTGGCCGGTGCGGGTGCAGGGCGAGACAACAGGAGCAGAGGTTTCCGCAGCGGTTGAAGGGTTCAACCGGGCCGATATCGCGTCTGGTTTTCCGCGACCTGATGTCATCATCGTTGCGCGCGGCGGCGGCAGTCTCGAAGACCTCTGGGGTTTCAATGACGAGGAGGTCGTACGCGCGGTCGCGGCTTCAGATATTCCCGTTATCTCTGCGGTAGGCCACGAAACCGACTGGACACTGATCGATCTTGCTGCAGACCGGCGCGCACCCACGCCCACCGGTGCTGCCGAAATGGCCGTGCCGGTGAAGGCCGAACTCGAAGCAGGGCTCGCGCGACTTTCCGCACGCCTGAAAGCTGCAATCACGCGCGATCTCGACCGGCGAAAGCAGGCAAGCCGCGCGCTTGCACGCGCCCTGCCCTCGCCCGACCAGCTTTTTGCACTGTCACGCCGCCGCTTCGACGAGGCTGCTGGTCGTCTTGAACGCGGCCTGAGCGCTTCCACACGTGCAAAGCGCCTGCGCCATAACAGTCTGCGCCTGTCGCTTTCGATGCTCGACAGGAGGCTGACGGAGGCGCGCAGGCGCAATGGCGAGTTTGCAAATCGTCTGGCAAGCGCCTTCCAGAACAGTCTGCGTGCCAAGCGAACACGCAGATCCGCCGTGCGCCTTTCGCTGGCACCGCTCAATCAACGTATCAGCGATGCAAGGCGGCGGCATGTAGACTGTTCGAACCGCCTCCCCGCGCTCTTCCTCAAGGATCTGAATACCAAGCGAACCCGCCTTGAACGTGATGCGGCACGGGTGACGCCGCGCCAGCCTCTTTTGCGCTTGCAGAATGCCGGCGAGCGGCTCGAGCGGGCGACCGAGCGGCTGGACCGCGCGATGGGGCAGCGCCTTGAGCTCGCACGCAACCGCTCACAACAGGTCATGCGCCTTGCCGACACGCTTTCCTACAAGAGCGTGCTCGAGCGCGGTTTCGCGCTGGTGCGGGATGGGGAAGGCGTACCGGTCAAGCGGGCTGCGCAATTGAAGCCGGGCCAGGAAATCGCCATCGAGTTTGCTGACGGACGTGCCGGCGCGGTCGCAACCGGAGGGTCAGCGCCGGCGCCACAGAAGAAAGCCGCGCCCAAACCACCTGCGGGGCGCCAGGGCAGCCTGTTCTAGATTGCTCAAGCCGAAGGCGCATCTCGGCTTGTTCCACGCGTGGATCCGTCTTTCCCGGGCAGATTTCGTGGAGCAGCAGAGGTCAGTATGCTGAGCGTGCCGTCGCTTTCCAGCACGACGCCCTCGACCTCCTTGATGCTTGCCGCTCCGCCGGCACGAATGGCGCTGTCCACCTCTTCCTGGGTTATGCGCTGCCGCTTCATCGTTGCTGCACAATATTCACCCTTGTGCGCGAGCAGGGCAGGTTCGGAACGGATCAGGCGTGCAAAGCCCTGCGAGCGCACGGAGAGGAAGGTCACCAGATATTGCATCAGGATCAGAAGGGCGAGCGCGACCGCACCTTCCGCCAAGGCGATGCTTTCCTGAAGCAGAACGGCTGACAGGGTGGAGCCGAGGGCAACCGTGACCACAAGGTCGAAAGCATTGAGCTTTGCGAGCGTACGCTTTCCGGAAATGCGCAGGAACATGACCAGCGAAGCATAAGCCAGCACGCCAACGATCATTGTCCTGACAATACCCTGCCAATCCTGGAAGATCATGTTTTCCAGATTCATGGCTTTCTCCGCTTGTGTACGATCACTTGAAACGCAACCAATGCGGAGCGAAGCGGTTCCCTTTCGAACCGCCCCTGAAGCGGATGTCTGACGCCGCTTACCTGCCACTTAATCCAGCCGCCTTGGAGAAAGCCGCAATTGCAGGCATTGTCTTCACCGACATTTAGTCTCTTCATGAAAGAGTGCAGCATCCCACAGCCGTCCGGCGGGAACGGTTTTCGAAATGCTGCCGTATTGACCGGTAGAACCACAGGTCGAAAATTCGCGCACCGGAGCAATCATGGCTGATCCCGTCACAGACACCCAAACGCAGCGCCTGGAATTCGATGCAGATCGCGGCTCGTCACGCTCGCGATGGATCGCGCTGGGTCTGATTGCGGCCCTCGTGCTCTGGATGGGGAGCGGCTTTGTCTTTCCTGCACCGGAAGCACCGCCTGAAACGCGCGCCGAACCGAAACCGGTATCGGTCGCCACACGGCAGTCGGTGGCGGAACCTGTGCCGCAGATATTTGTGGCTGAGGGGCAGGCACTTCCCGATCGCGACACCACGATCCGTGCGGAGACAGGCGGCGAGATCGCAGAGGTTCTGGTCGAGAAAGGCGCATTCCTGGAAGCCGGAGCGGTGATCGGACGTTTTGTGCTGGCAGAGCGTGAGGCGCAGCTCGAAACGGCGCGCGAAGAACTGAGCCGCGCGCAGCGGGAATATGACAATGCCAACACGCTTCTGGAAAAGGGTGTGGCAACAGTCGACCGCGTGCGCCAGGCACAGGCTGCTCTTGCAGCAGCAAAGGCTCAGGTGGCAAGTGCAGAAGAGGCCGTCGAAAACACCGTCATTCGCGCGCCCTTCGCCGGTCGGCTGGAAGAACTGCAGATCGACATCGGCGAGTATGTCGCAGCGGGAAGCGATGTTGCGCGCATCGTGGACAACACGCCGCTGACAGTTGCCATACAGGTGCCGCAGCAGGCCGTGCGCAGCATCAAGCCGGGGCAGAAGGCCGAAGTCAGCTTCATCACCGGCGAAACCGCCGAGGGCGAAGTGGTGTTTGTTGGCAGCAGCGCAAATGCAGAAACCCGCACCTTCCGCACCGAGATCACCGTTCCCAATGCGGACGGCAATATCGCAGCGGGAATAAGTGCCGAGATCCGCATCCCGACCGGCGAGGTGGTTGCGCATTTCATATCGCCGGCGATCCTCTCGCTTGGAACCGATGGCACGCTCGGGGTGAAAACGGTGACAGAAGACGATCTTGTCGAGTTTCACGAGGTCGAGATCGTGCGGGCGGAGGTCGACGGGCTCTGGGTGCGCGGGCTGCCTGATACCGTCCGTCTGATCACGGTCGGTCAGGGCTTCGTCAATCAGGGCGAAAAGGTCGCACCGCGTACTGCCGGGGAACTGGATATCGAGGCAGTTGAAGCTGCTACACCGCAGAGCGCGGAGCCGGCAGAATGAATGCGCTGATCGACGCCGCCTTCTCGCGTGCCCGGGTGGTGGCGCTGACGCTCCTGCTCATCCTTGCGGCAGGCGCATTTGCCTATGTAGCCATTCCGAAGGAAAGTTCGCCCGAGGTTCCCATTCCCACCATCTATGTGGTGACGACACTGTCCGGCATTTCGCCGGAAGACAGCGAACGCCTGCTGGTCGAGCCCCTTGAAACGGAGCTTGCCTCGATTTCCGGACTGAAGGAAATGCAGGGAAGTGCGGGAGAAGGCTACGCCTCCGTCACGTTGGAATTCGAGCCGGGCTTCGATTCGGAGGAAGCGCTCGACAAGGTGCGTGAGGCGGTGGACCGTGCGCGCACCGAACTGCCGGAGGACGCGACCGAGCCGAGCGTGAACGAGGTCAACACGGCGCTGTTTCCGATCCTGACTGCCATTCTTTCGGGGCCCGTCCCCGAACGCACGCTCAACGCGCTTGCCGATGATCTGGAACAACGCATCGAAGGCGTGGACGGCGTTCTGGAAGTGGATGTGGGTGGTGCGCGCACCGAGCTTCTGGAAGTGCTTATCGATCCGACCGTATTCCAGACCTACAACATCTCCTTTGACGAGCTCATCAACCAGATCAACCGCAACAACCGTCTGATTGCAGCGGGTGCCATCGAGACCGGTGCCGGACGGCTTGTGCTCAAGGTGCCGGGGCTGATCGAGGATCTGCAGGACGTGATGGAGCTTCCGGTCAAGGTGCGCGGTGACACGGTTGTCACCTTCGCGGATGTCGCGACTGTGCGGCGCAGCTTCGAGGACCCGTCGAGTTTTGCCCGCATCAACGGACAGCCCGCACTCGCGCTTGAGGTGAAGAAGCGCTCGGGTGCCAACATCATCGATACCGTTGCGCGGGTTCGTGCGGCCATCGAGGAAGAAGCCTCCAACTGGCCCGACACGGTGCGCATCGACTACATGCAGGATGAGAGCGAGCAGGTGAAAACCATGCTCGGCGATCTGGAATCCAACGTGATTGCCGCGATCGTCCTGGTAATGATCGTCATTGTCTGGGCGCTTGGGCTTCGCTCCTCCATTCTGGTCGGGCTGGCCATTCCCGGCTCGTTTCTGAGCGGTGTAGCGGCTTTATGGGCGATGGGTTACACGATGAATATCGTTGTGCTTTTTTCGCTCATTCTGGTTGTCGGCATGCTGGTGGACGGTGCCATCGTGACGACCGAGCTTGCCGACCGAAAGCTGCAGGAAGGGCAAGGTCCGAAAGCAGCCTATGCCTTCGCGGCAAAGCGCATGGCATGGCCGATCATCGCCTCCACAGCCACGACGCTCAGCGTATTCTTCCCGCTTCTGTTCTGGTCGGGTGTTGTGGGCGAATTCATGAAGTTCCTGCCGATCACGGTCATCCTGACGCTTGGTGCGTCGCTGGCAATGGCGCTCGTCTTCATCCCGGTCATGGGCGGCATCATCGGCAGACGCCAGCCGCAATCGGCGGCACAGAAGGCGCAGCTTCATCACGCTGAGATCGGCGATCCGCGGCACATGAAGGGTGCAGCCGGGCTTTACGTGCGCGTTCTGGAATGGGCCATCCTGCGGCCCGGCACCACACTGCTTCTGGCGATCGCAATGCTGTTGGGTGCTTTCAGTGCCTATTCCAGCCTTGGCCGCGGTCTCACCTTCTTTCCTGAAGTCGAGCCGGATTTCGCGCAGGTGCAGATCAGGGCACGCGACAATTTCTCCATCTATGAACGGGACGCGCTCGTGGCCAAGGTGGAGGAACGGCTGATGAAATATGACGAAGTGCGCAGCGTCTATGCACGTTCAATGTCGTCAAACCGTTCGGACGAGGAAGTGATCGGCACGATCCAGCTTGAACTCATCGACTGGGACGAGCGTCGCACGGCGGCAGAGATTTCCGAGCAGATCCGCGAGGAAATGACAGCCATCCCGGGCATAGACGTTCAGGTGCAGACACAGTCGGGCGGGCCGACGGCGGGCAAACCGGTCAAGCTTGAACTGCGCTCGCGTGACCGCAATGTTCAGGAGCAGGCGGTTGAAGCGGTGCGTAAGGCCATGGCTCGGATCGGTGGTTTCACCGACATCACCGACAGCCGTCCCCTGCCCGGCGTTGAATGGCGGCTCAATGTGGACCGGTCCGAAGCCGCGCGTTTCGGCGCCGATGTCAGCCTGCTTGGGCAGGCAGTGCAACTTCTGACGCAAGGCATCACCGTCGCCGACTATCGGCCCGATGACGCCGAGGGTGCGGTGGATATCCGCGTACGCTTCCCGCCCGGCGAGCGTACCCTTGAAGAACTGTCCAATCTGCGCGTTCCCACGCAGGTGGGCCTGATACCGGTCGGCAATTTCGTCCAGTCGGAACCCGCACCACGCACCGGCACGATCAAGCGCATCGATCAGCAGCGCGTGATCACCATCGAGTCGGACGTGGCACCGGGCGTACTGGTGAACGATCAGGTTCTGAAACTGCGTGCTGCCCTGCAGCAGATGGATCTTCCCGACAGTGTCACATGGTCTTTCGCAGGTGAAGCCGAGGACCAGCAGGACGCGATGGTGTTCCTGATCGGCGCATTCATCACGGCGATCGGGCTGATGTTCGCGATCCTGGTGACGCAGTTCAACAGCTTCTATCAGGCGCTCGTGGTAATGTCGGCGATCATATTCTCCGTTGCCGGGGTGCTGCTTGGCCTTCTCGTTACCGGTCGTCCCTTCGGCGTGGTCATGGGCGGTATCGGCGTGATCGCGCTGGCCGGCATCGTCGTGAACAACAATATCGTTCTCATCGATACCTTCAATGATCTGAAGAAGACCGGCATGTCGCCCCTTGAGGCCGCCTTGCGCACGGGTGCGCAGCGTCTGCGGCCCGTTGTCCTGACCTCGCTCACAACCGCGCTTGGCCTCATGCCGATGGTGATCGGGCTCAATATCGACTTCATCAATCGGAGCATTGTCCATGGCGCGCCCAGCACACAGTGGTGGACGGAGCTTTCCAGCGCGATCGCCGGCGGCCTTGCAGTGGCAACCGTGCTGACGCTGGTGGTTACGCCTGCCATGCTGATGTTGCGGGAAAGCAGGTCACGCCGCAAAGGCCAAGAACGGCCTGCGCAAGCGCCCGCGAAGCAGGAGGTCGCCACGACTACGGGAAGGACATGAGGGAGAATGGTGCGGAATGGTACGGTTGGGTGGATTCGAACCACCGACCTCAGGAGCCACAATCCTGCGCTCTAACCAACTGAGCTACAACCGCATGCGTCTCGTGTGACTGCGCTGGGGTCAATACGAGCAATCGGCGTCTTTTTCAAGAGCCATAGGCGACTAATTCTCATCTGCCGCACGATAGTCCTGAAAAAAGAAAAGACCGGGGGGAGGAGCCCGGTCTTTTCACGTTTTGGACCGGCGGGAGGAGGAGGAGGGCCGGCCCGAAACTCTGGCGCGTATATAGTTATGACGATTCCGCTTGTCGCCGCGACGGAGTGTCTCAGGGGAAAATTCCTGCGCAATCGCAGTTGCACGATCAGCGCATGTGATCTTCAACATTTGCAGCGTGATCATCATTCGCGTGAGCAGGAGAGTGTGAGGTGGATGAAGTCGCCACGACAGTGACAGCAGTTCCTTTCCCAGATGATTAAAGTTTTACAGATTAACCACGCCCCGGGATTACGCTGTGTGCAAGCTTGAGCCTTGTGGACGCTTGCAGGCCATGGCCTTATTAACGACCGGTTAATTCTGTTATACTCAGGCGGATGTAACGGTTCGGTATTGATGGCTTCGGCGACTTATTCCTTTCTGGATATTGCAGTTCTCGACGAGGTGCGGCAGCGGCTCGTGGACGGGCAATCGCTCGCAATCCTGCTGCCGGATCTCTCGGAAATTCTCTGGGCCAATGCCTCCGGAGCGAAGCTGTTCGGGCATGACGACATCGAAGCAGCTATCGGTGGACAGCCAAGGCTTGGCGAGACGGCACTGCGCCAGATGCGCGCTGCAGCCGGTTTCCCGGGTATCGGCAACAGCCGACCGGTTGCCATGCGCCTTACCCGCGGCCTGAAAAGCACGATCATCCAACTTGAAGCCACGGGCATCGCCCTGCCCGATGGGGAGCCCGCAGTTCTGATCTCACAGAACGTGGAAGAGGTTGACCGGGAAACGGTCACTCAGGGACTCGTTTCAGGTTTCAGTGAACCCGGCCACTTTGCTGCCGTGCTGGATGAAGGCGGCACTGTTCTTGCAGCCTCTGCCGGTTTCGATGCGCTGGGCCTTCCACAGACACTGCTTTCAAGCCTGATGGATGAGGTGCGCGCTGAGGATGACCGCCTCGTCAAACGGCGTCTGGCAGGAAGCGGCGGGCTTTATCCGGCGGGTCTCGCCTGCATTGCGGACGAGCCGCTTCTGGGCCTTCTTCTGGTTATCGATGACGGGACACCCCTGCCCGCGCCCAGACCGGCACCCATCGCCGAAGCCGAGCCCGCTCCGGTCATTCGTGAAGCACAGCAGGAATCCGCAGAGCCTTCGGCGGAAGACGACGATGTCGTCCAAGATGAAGCGGTATCTTTGTCAGAGGCTGGAAACGTTTTCGAAGCGAAGGACGAAACTCCTGAAACTTTCACTTCGACCGAAGATCAGGACGAGGCTGTTCAATCAGCTGAGGCAGATCCGGCTGAACCTTCCGGATCATCGCTTGCAAGTCAGCAACCATCAGAAGAACAGCGGGTTCGCCGCTCCGTCCGCTTTGCGTGGCGCACGGATGCGGAAGGTCGTTTCTCGGCGATATCCGACGAGTTTCGCCAAGCGGTGGGTGACACAGCCAGTGATGTGATCGGCCGCCGTTTCCGTGATGTCTCCAACGCGTTTGGTCTGGACAGCGACGGTTCGATCGCCCGTCTCCTTGAGCGGCGCGACACATGGTCGGGACGCACCGTGCTGTGGCCCGTGGCTGGAACTTCGCGGAAGATACCCGTCGATCTGGCAGCCTTGCCGGTCTATGGCCGGGGTCGCGTGTTCGAGGGTTTCCGCGGCTTCGGCATCGCCCGCCTTGCAGAAGCGGTCGACGATCCGGAAGGGATCGGTCTTGTGCTGGTGCCGGGGCTCCAGTCCGAAACCGGGACTGAAGCAGCCCAGGACGAGCCTGGGTGGCCAGAGGACAAGCCTTCACCTGCGCCCACTGGTGAAGAAAAAGAGCACGAGCGGGAAGATCAGCACCTGTCGGAAGGCTCCGAGGAAGACGAAGACCCGTTTTCCGGTGAGACGCCGGCATTGGAGAGCGCCCTACGTCCCCGCGACAGCAACAGTGACACGGTGGTGCGGATAGCTGATGCGAGCGTTGCGCCACGCGACGGCGGGCTCTCGCCCAGCGAGCGGACGGCATTTCGGGAAATCGGCGAACGCCTGCGGAAGGCCAATGCAGCGCTAATCGAGCGTGAAAAGCTTCGCGCGCAAGAGGCTGGTGATACGGAAGCCGTTTCTCCGCAAGAAGTTGCAGAGCGCATCTCTCAGGAACAGGTTGATTTGCTCCCGGATGCAGAGCCTGCAGCTGAAGCGCAAAACCATAAGGATGATATCGCTGGGCTGGATGGCGACGAGCACGCGTCAGAGGCAGCCAGTCACGATGCGCCGCCAGATCCCCAGGCCTTGCTGGAACAGCCAACCCGTCAGGCGACAGAAGAAGAGCCTGCAGCGCCCACGCGTCGGCGTGTGGTGTTCCTCAATCCGATTGAGGAAGACGCGGAAGATGCCGCCGATACAGCATCTGGCGCAGAGGGTGAGGCGAGTGACCTGACCGCAGAGGAAGAGACTGCGCGTCCCGGCGAAGAGATCGACGATTGGTATTTTGAAGCCGACACGCCAGATGCGGAAGAATCCGGCGGGACGGGAGAAGAACCTGCTGCAAGCGCGACGGAAGATGAGGCAGCGGCCAGTGAAGAGACGCGGGCGGACAATGTCCTGCCTTTCGTCAACGAACAGCATGAAGATGTTGCCGGTGAAACACCGGTGGAGACGGAGGCCAGACCGGAATCCGCGACTGCTTCCGAGCCTTCCAGCGAAGCCTTCGAGCCAGAGCAGGACAGCGCTGGTGATGACGCCATTGTCGCAGACAGTGCAGATGCGAGCGGGCAGGCGCAGGATGACGACGAAACGCTCCCGGGTTCCTCTGAAGAGGATGCCGGAGCGGAGGAGAACGTCTCTGCGGAATTAGCGCACGGTGCGCCCCATGAAGACACCGAAGATGAGGCCCCGGC
Source organism: Nitratireductor basaltis (assembly GCF_000733725.1). Lineage (NCBI taxonomy): Bacteria > Pseudomonadati > Pseudomonadota > Alphaproteobacteria > Hyphomicrobiales > Phyllobacteriaceae > Nitratireductor > Nitratireductor basaltis. The sequence goes on from NZ_JMQM01000001.1 coordinate 2,153,114, forward strand.
GCCTGAAGCGCCTGAGGGCGCGGCCCACCTATCCGAAATCGAAACCGACGATATCGAGGGCGTTGACGATGGCGCTCATCAACACGACGCGGAGGCCGAGCCTCGAGAATTCGCTTCATCCTCGAGCGAGGGGATAGATGAAGGTGATGCCGCCCCTGCTGCCGAAATGGGAGCGGACGACCAGGAGCAAGAGCGCTCGGTTGTGCCGCAGCCGCCGGCTGCCGAACCTTCACGCACCGTTACGTATCTGCCTTCAGCCTATGCCCATGCCGCCCGCGCGGTGGAGCCTGCGCGCGGAAGCGATATAGCGCTGCTTCAGGGACTGCCGCTTGCAGTTCTGGTACATTCGGGCGAACGGCTTCACTTCGCCAACCGCGAATTCCTGAAGCTCACCGGCTATGAAGACATTGCCGAACTGGAAGCCAAGGGCGGTCTGGAAGCGCTGTTCGGCGAATCCCATGCAAGTGCAGAGCCGGGTGAAGACCATCATGCCATGGCGCTCCGCCACGCGGATGGGACGGAAGAGCCGGTCGAAGCACATCTGCAGTCGATCACCTGGCAGGGCCGCAAGGCACTCGCATTGGCAATCTGGCCGATCCGGCCTGTGCGGAGCGAGCATTCACCGGAACGCGTTTGGGAACTCGAGGCGCGGCTGGAAGAAATGCGTGCCATTGTCGATACGGCGACCGACGGCATCTGTGTGATTGCCAATGACGGCACGATCCGCTCCATCAACCGACCGGCCGAGGCGCTGTTCGGTTTCGACGCGGAAAATGTCACGGGCAAACCCTTCACCTCGCTTTTCGCGATCGAAAGCCAGCGGCAGGTGAAGGACTATCTGACCGCAATTTCGGGCAATGGCGTTGCAAGCGTGCTCAATGACGGGCGCCAGGTGATTGGTCGCGAGGCGCAGGGCCGCTTCATTCCGCTCTTCGTCAATATCGGGCGCCTGCCCAACCAGAGCGGCTATTGCGCAGTCCTTCGTGACATCACGCACTGGAAGCGCACCGAGGACGAGCTGAACCGCGCGAAGGCGCAGGCGGAACAGGCTTCTTCGCAGAAGAGCGAGTTCCTGGCACGGGTGAGCCACGAGATCCGCACGCCGCTCAATGCGATCATCGGATTCTCCGAACTGATGATCGACGAGAAATTCGGCACGATCGGCAATGATCGCTACCGGGACTATCTGCGCGACATCAATCGCTCCGGCAATCACGTGCTGGATCTGGTCAACGACCTGCTCGACATATCGAAGATCGAGGCCGGTCAGCAGGACATGCATTATGAGCCGGTTTCACTGAATGAGACGCTTGGGCAGATAGTGGCGATGATGCAGCCGCAAGCCAATAGCGACCGGGTGATCATCCGCTCGAGCTTCTCCTCACGCCTGCCCGATGTGATCGCTGACCCGCGCAGCGTGCGTCAGATCGCGATCAATCTCCTGTCGAATGCGGTGCGCTACACGCCGGCGGGCGGACAGGTGATCGTCTCCACGGCCTATAGCCACGATGGCTCCGTGGCGCTGCGGGTACGCGACACGGGCGTCGGCATGACGGGGGCGGAGATCGAGGAGGCACTGAAGCCCTTCAAGCAGATCAATTCGCTGAAGCGCAAGCGCGGGGAAGGAACCGGGCTCGGCCTGCCATTGACCCGTGCAATGACAGAAGCCAATCGCGCAAAGTTCTCCATCACCTCGACCCCCGGCGAGGGAACCCTCGTGGAGATCATCTTCCCTCCTGCCCGCGTGCTGGCGGACTGATGCGTCCTCTTCATCGGCGCGCGGTTTTTTGAACAATTCTAATCTTGCGCCAATGAAAACTTAAATCTTGACCAATTAACTCATATAAGCGATAGCAGGCTCGCAACCGCGCCAAATGGCGGGAGAGTTTAAACCACGGGTGTTTGGACCCGTTGGAGAGGAGTCAATTCATGCGCATGCTTTCCAAGACGCTTGCTGCCGGACTGGTCGCTTTGGGCACTGTCAGCAGCTTCAGCATCAACGCTGCTCAGGCAGAAGGTACGGTCAATGTCTATTCCTACCGTCAGCCTTTCCTGATCCAGCCGCTGCTGGACGCCTTCACCGAGAAGACCGGCATCGCCACAGAAGTTCTCTTCCTCGACAAGGGTCTTGAAGATCGCATCGCCGCTGAAGGCGAGAATTCCCCGGCAGACGTTATCCTGACTGTTGATATCGGCCGTCTGATCAATGTCGAGGAGAAGGGCATCACCCAGACCGTCGACAGCGAGACCATCAACGAGAACATTCCGGCGGAATTCCGCGATCCGGAAGGTCAGTGGTTCGGCCTGACGACGCGTGGCCGCGTGGTCTATGCCTCCAAGGATCGTGTCGAGCAGGACACGATCACCTATGAAGAGCTTGCCGACCCGAAGTGGAAGGGCAAGATCTGCCTGCGCAGCGGTCAGCACATGTACAATATCGCGCTTTTCGCCTCCATGATCGCCCATCACGGCGAGGAAGAGGCCGAGAAGTGGATGAAAGGCCTCAAGGCCAATCTCGCCCGCAAGCCGAACGGCAATGACCGCGCACAGGCACAGGGCATCTTCTCCGGTGAGTGCGATCTGGGCATCGGCAACACCTACTATGTCGGCAAGATGCTGACCAATGAGGAAGAGCCGGAGCAGAAAGACTGGGCGAACGCCATCAAGGTTCTGTTCCCGAACTCCGAAGAACGCGGCACGCATGTGAACATCTCCGGCATGGCCATGGCGAAGCATGCGCCAAACCGCGAAAATGCGCTCAAGCTGATGGAATTCCTGGCAAGCGCCGAGGCACAGTCCATCTACGCGGAAGAGAATTTCGAATATCCGGTTCTGCCGGGAGCGGAAGTTTCCGAGATGGTGCAGTCATTCGGCGAGATCAAGCCGGACAGCCTGCCATTGGAAGAGATCGCCGCTCATCGCAAGGCAGCCTCCGAAATGGTTGACCGCGTTGGCCTTGATGAAGGTCCGGAAAGCTGATCGACTGACACATAGTTCTTACCGTGCGCCGGGCCCTTTGGGCCCGGTTTGCATGTCAGCAGGTGCTTCGATGCGATGAACAGCCTGATCGTCAACAATCCGCGCCTGCCGCGGCTCTCTTCCCTGCCCCGACGACGCCAAGGCCGTGCGGGGCTTGTTGCTGCGGGAATGGTGGCCGCCGTGGTCCTGTTGCCGATCCTGACGATCATTGCAGTCGCGCTGACCTCAAGCGGCGAGGACTGGCCGCATCTCCTGCGATATGTTCTTCCAAACGCGCTTTCGACCACCTTCGTCCTGCTCCTGATGGTCGGGGTCGGAACGAGCGTGATCGGTGTCGCCACGGCGTGGCTGGTTGTTGCCTATGACTTTCCGTTGCGCCGGTTCATGGCCTGGGCTCTGGTGCTTCCGCTTGCGGTACCGCCCTATCTTGCGGCTTACGCCCATGCGGAGTTCTTTCACTTCGTGGGCCCTGTCCAGAGCATGATCCGTGCGTGGTTCGGCTTCACGCGGCCTGCCGATTACTGGTTTCCGGACATCCGCTCCACCTGGGGCGCGGCTCTTGTGCTGGCCTCGGTCACCTATCCCTATGTCTATCTGACCACGCGCGTCGTATTTCTCATGCAGGGGCGCAATATCGCCGACGTTGCGCGCACATTGGGTGCGGGACCATCGCGCGTGTTCTGGCGCGTGCTTCTGCCTGTCGCCCGCCCGGCCATCGCTGCCGGTGTTGCGCTGGTCCTGATGGAGACGCTCAATGATTTCGGTGCCGTCCAACATCTCGGTGTGAACACGCTTACCTTCGCGGTCTATTCGACCTGGCTCAACCGCGGGAGCCTGGAAGGTGCTGCACAGATTGCACTGGTGATGCTGGTCTTCGTGATCTTCATGATCGTGATGGAGCAAGGCGCACGTCACCGGCAGCGCTTTCACAGTGCCCGCGCCACACAGATGAAGGCGCGCCCACCGCGCATCAAGCTTGGCAGATGGGCTAGCATGGGCGCCATCGTCGCGACCGGCGCACCGCTCGCATTCGGTTTTGGCATTCCGCTCTACATCTTCACCGACTACGCGGCGAACAGGCTTCATCAATTTGCCGATCCAAGATTGGTGGAAGCGTTCGTCACGACCGTCGTGGCCTCTTCGGCAACCGCAATCGTGGCCGTGGGCGCGGCCATCGCGCTCATCTTCTCGCTGCGAATGCGCCGTTCGCGCTGGACACTTGCCCTCACCCGCATTGCCACTGCAGGCTATGCGATGCCTGGCACGATACTGGCGCTCGGGCTTCTTCTGTCACTGGCGCGCTTCGACAACACGCTTGACAGCTTCCTGCGGGCCCAGTTCGGCATCTCAAGCGGCCTCATTCTTTCGGGCACCGCGGCTGCGGTGGTGCTGGGTTGCGCCATCCGCTTCCTGGCGCTTGCGGAAGGAGCAGTGCAGTCAGGCCTGATGAAATTGCCGCCAAACATCGATGAAGCCGCACGCAGTCTCGGCAAGACGGCAGCAGGCAGTGCGCGCGCCGTTCTTCTGCCGCTTGTGCGCCCGGCCATCGCAACTGCGGCAATCCTCGTTTTCGTCGATACGGCGAAGGAGCTTTCCGCCACGATCCTGTTGCGGCCATTCGGCTTCAACACGCTTGCCACCCATGTCTACGAGAATGCCTCGCGTGGTGCCGTGGAAGAAGGTGCTGTTGCAGCACTGATGATCGTGGTGACAGCCATGGTGCCGGTCATATTGCTGTCCGGCCGCCTGATGCAGGACCGCGACGCCTGAGCTATCCTTCGCTTGAAAAAAGAAAACGCCCCTGACTTGCAGAGGCGCTGAATAAACGGGGTAATGCTGTCAAAACTCAAACCTGTGGCCGACCGGATCGGTGGGGTCGGGGGTTCCATCAAGTTGTCCACGATCATTGACTTGATACCCTAATACGACCTTGCCGGAACAGTGAGAATTTTACCATTTGGTCAAATGTCTGAACTCTCGGTAAATTTTTGGCGCAAGACTTCGTTTACCATGATCATTGCGCAAGCTGCGGCAGATCGCGGTAAAGCTCCAGCGCTTCCGGGTTGGCCAGCGCCTCCTTGTTCTTCACTGCGCGCCCATGGACAACATCGCGTACCGCAAGCTCGGTGATCTTGCCGGACTTGGTGCGCGGGATGTCCTCAACCGCGATAATGCGCGCAGGCACGTGGCGCGGGCTCGCTCCCGTGCGGATACGGGTGCGAATTGCCTTCTCCAGCGCTTCATCAAGAACCGCACCTTCGACAATACGCACGAACAGGACAACCCGCACGTCATCCTCCCAATCCTGGCCGATGCAAATGGCTTCCAGCACTTCCGGCATCTGCTCGACCTGATTGTAGATCTCCGCGGTACCGATGCGCACCCCGCCCGGATTGAGTGTCGCATCGGAGCGGCCGTGGATAACCAGACCGCCATGCTCCGTCCACTCGGCGAAGTCGCCATGGCACCAGACATTCGGAAAGCGCTCGAAATAGGCAGCGCGATACTTGCTGCCATCCGGATCATTCCAGAACCCAATCGGCATGGAGGGGAATGGATTGGTGCAAACAAGTTCACCCTTTCCGGATGGCAGGGGCTTGCCGTCATCGTCCCAGACATCGACCGCCATGCCGAGGCCGGCAGCCTGTATCTCACCCGTCCAGACGGGCAGTGTCGGCACTCCGAGCACAAAGCAGGAGACGATATCCGTGCCGCCGGAGATGGAGGCAAGGTGGATATCGTCCTTGATGCCTTCATAGACGAAGCGGAAATTTTCAGGTGCCAGGGGCGAACCTGTGGACGACATGGTGCGCAACTTGCCGAGATCGTGACTATCCTTCGGCTTCAGCTCCGCCTTGCGCACGGCGTCGATGAATTTTGCAGAGGTGCCGAAATAGGTCATGCCCTCGTCTTCGGCAAAATTGAAGAGCACATTGCCATCGGGCGCAAATGGCGACCCATCGTAAAGCAGAAGGGTTGCGCCAGAAGCCAATCCCGTGACGAGCCAGTTCCACATCATCCAGCCGCAGGTGGTGAAGTAGAAGAAGCGGTCGCCTTCGCGAATATCCGCGTGAAGGCGATGCTCCTTCACATGCTGCAGCAATGTACCGCCGGCGGAATGGACAATGCATTTGGGAATGCCGGTCGTACCCGATGAAAAGAGAATATAGAGCGGATGATCGAAAGGCAGCGGCTCGAAGCGGACAGGCTTCTCTTCATATGGGGCAAGGGCCGCGTCCAAGGAGCTGGCGCGCCCGATGGTGCTTGCGCTCTCCTCCGCACGGCCCAGATAATCAACGATGAGTGCGCGGCGCACCGACGGCAGTTGATCGAGGATCTCGCGCGTCTTGTCGGCAACGTCGAAAGCCTTGCCATTGTACCAGTAGCCATCTGGCGCGATGAAGATCACCGGCTCGATCTGCCCAAAGCGGTCGAGGACGCCGCGCACGCCGAAATCGGGCGAGCAGGACGACCAGATGGCGCCGATCGAAGCTGCTGCCAGCATGGCCGCAACGGTTTCAGGCATGTTGGGCATCATGGCTGCAATGCGGTCACCCTTCTGCACACCCTCCGCCGTGAAAAATTGCTGCAAACGCGAAACCAGCGCATGCAGTTCGTCCCAGTTCATGCGCCGCTCCGCCTTGTCCTCTCCACGAAAGACCAGAGCATCATCGGCACCGGTTTTCTTGAGAAGGTTTTCCGCAAAGTTCAGCTCTGCCTCAGGGAAAAATCGCGCACCCGGCATTTGTCCGCCATCCTGAAGGACAGTCTTTCCCTTTTCGCCCCGAACACCACAATAGTCCCAGACGAGCGACCAGAAGCAGTCCGGCTCTGCCACCGACCAGGCATGAAGCGCTTCATAGGTGGAGATGTCTCGGCCGCTCGCGGACGCTGCCTTGTGCATGAAATCTGCCATTGCAGATGCGGCAACACGGTCCTGGGATGGCGCCCAAAGCGGCTTTGACGACTGCATTCTCAACTCCTCCGATGATCTGTCTGAGAGGGTTATGCCGCGCTGCCCTTAAGGATGCAATCGCATGCGGCATGGGCGCAAAGCACGTTCAATGTGCCGCTAAGCGGTGCAAAAGCGCCTGTGGAACAGAGGGGTTCCTTCACAAGTGTCACATGTTGCAATAAACCGTTTACCGAACCGCAAGATGCACGGCGGCAAGATCGCGCATCCGCGGCCATATCGGGCGATGGGCCATGTGCCGGAAATTCGTCAGGCAGCAGGCTTACGAACAAGGAAACGCGCGTGTCACTGGCAAGAAAAGCTGCGTGGTCAACCGGCATAGTTGTCGTGATCGCGCTTCTTCTGATGGTCGGACTGCCGCTGATCGCCTCCACCCAGATCGTGCGCGACGGCATTGCCAACCAGATGAGTTCCTGGAGCGGCTATCGTGTGCGGCTGGACGATACCCCGGAAATCGAAGTGTGGCCGACCTTTCGTGCCGTGCTCAACGATGTAACGCTGCTCGACTGGAACACCCGCGATCCACAGCCCGTCGTCGAGGCGGTGCGTGTGGAGGTGGAGCTTTCAGCCCTGGCTGCCTTGCGGGGCGACGTGGTCTTCACCCGGATGCGGTTCATCCGTCCCCTGGTGCGGCTTCATGGTGACCGCCGCGGCTATCACCTGCCTTCACCGCGAGACTGGGGACGACTTGCACGCTCGGTCGAGCAGGCCGAGCAGATGGTCGCGCAAAATGGCGAGGCGCCTGCAGCACGTGCCCTGCCCGATGACCCGCTTGGTGCCATCGAATTCGTGGATGGCCGCGTGATCGGCGCCCAGAGCGGCACCACGCAGGAACTGATCACTTCGCTTTCGGGAACGCTCGACTGGCCGGCTCTCAATCGGCAGGCCTCGCTCAATGCGAAAGGGATCTGGCGGGGCGAGGCCGTCGATGTTCAGGTTTCATCCGCACAACCGCTACTGCTGCTGGCCGGCAGCAGCGCGGCTGTGGATCTTTCGGTGCGATCTTCGCCACTCAACCTTTCCTTCAAAGGCACCGCCAACCTCTCGGGTGTCGACTTTTTCGACGGCGACCTGTCAGCCTCCACGCCTTCCCTCGGGCGCGTCATGGAATGGATGCAGGGCGTTCCTGCGGGTGCAAACCGGGTGGGGCCCGTATCCATCGCCGCACGCATGACCGGCCAGAATGACCGGCTGAAATTCGAGAATGCAGCACTGACCGTGGATGAAAGCTCCGCAAAGGGCCTGCTGGAGATCGCGTTCGAACAGGGCGAGCCAAGCATCAGCGGCACACTCGCCTTCGATCAACTCAATCTGCGCAGCACGCTGAACACGTTCGCTGCAAGTCATGTCGCGGTCGCAGCCAGGGACGGGGAAGGAAGCGTTGATCAGAGGATCAACGTGGATATGCGTTTTTCAGTGGTCAACGCGACTTACGGCTCGATCGCGCTTGCCAATGTCGCCGCGGCTGCGAAGTCACGAGACGGGTTGGCAACATTTGACATCTCCGATGCAACTGCCTTCGGTGGATCGCTGCAGATGGGACTTCGCGTGGACCGGACAGGCTCGTTCGACACCCTGGAAGTCAGCTTCAGCGGAGAGCAGGTGGACACGGCCATGCTGGCGCAGAAACTGCAGGTGAGTGCGCTTCTGCCCCGCGCGCGCGGGTCCTTCTCGTTGTCGCTCAAGGGCACCGGCAGGACGCTGGACGAAATTCTGTCGTCGGCCGACGGCAACATTACTGCCGAATTCGGGAAGGGTGAGATACCAGGCATTCACCTGCCCAGTTTCATGCAGCTTTCCGAGCGCGGCGACTTCTTTGCGCTCTCCGAAATTTCAGAAGGTGCCCTGCCCGTGGACACGGCACGGCTGAAAGCCACCGTGAGGCGCGGGGTGGCGGATATCGAAACGGCAGAAGCACGTTCTCCATCGCATGTGCTGGAACTGGACGGCCTGGTGCCTTTCGCCGGCCGTGGCCTTGCACTTTATGGCACGCTAACGGATGAGCGCACACCGGAGGCAGCACCGCTCATGTTCTTTGTCGGCGGATCGTGGGCCTCTCCCTTCATAGCGGCTTTCAATCCGGATGCGCCACGCGAGCAGTAAACGCGGCTCGCGCAGTCTCGCGTCAAAGACCGCAGTCTGTCTCAGGCATATGCCGCCTCGTCACGACGGCGGATCACCTCGCGGCGCTTGTTGACGAGTGAAGCTGCGATCACGCCTACCGTCACAATGCCGATCAGGATGGTGCAGATTGCATTGATTTCCGGCGTCACGCCGAGCCGGACCTGGCTGTAGATCTTCATCGGCAGCGTCGTTGCGCCGGGACCTGAGGTGAAGCTCGCGATCACCAGATCATCTAGGGAAAGCGTGAAGGCAAGCATCCAGCCAGAAATGACAGCGGGCATGATGACTGGCAGCGTGACCTGGAAAAAGGCCCGCGTCGGCGTGGCGCCGAGATCGAGTGCGGCCTCTTCAAGCGAGCGATCAAAGGAAATCAGACGCGACTGCACCACCACGGCAACGAAACACATCGAGAAGGTGATGTGGGCGATGGTCACCGTTGCGAAACCGCGATCGAAGTTGATCGCGACGAAGAGCAACAGCAGCGACAGGCCGGTTATGACTTCAGGCATGACAAGCGGGGCGAAGACCATGCCGGAGAACAGCAGGCGTCCACGAAAACGCGTGTAACGCGTGAGCGCAAGTGCGGCCATCGTGCCGAGCACGGTCGCAATACTTGCGGACAAAAAGGCCACACGCGCGGTCACCCAGGCGGCATCCATCAGGCCCTGATTGGAGAAGAGCTGCACGTACCACTTCGTAGAGAAGCCGGCCCATACAGTGACCAGGCGGGACTCGTTGAACGAGAAAATGACCAGCAGCAGGATGGGCAGGTAGAGAAAGGCAAAGCCCAGGACCAGTGCTGCGATGTTGAAACGCCCCCAGGTGCCGGCCATGATCAGGCTCCCTTTTCCTGCGAGCGCGCCTGAGCACGCTGGAAGAAGACAATCGGCACGACGAGGATCAGCAGGAGCACGATGGCTACGGCCGACGACACGGGCCAGTCACGATTGGCGAAGAACTCGTTCCACAATGTCTTGCCGATCATGAGCGTGCGCGAGCCCCCAAGCAGATCCGGGATCACGAATTCGCCAACGGCTGGAATAAAGACGAGCATGCAGCCCGCGACCACGCCCGGCAGCGACAGTGGGAAGGTGATCTTCCAGAATGAGCTCAATGGCGGACAACCGAGATCCTGTGCGGCCTCGATCAGCGATTGGTCCATCTTCTCCAGGGTCGCATAGAGCGGCAGCACCATGAAGGGCAGATAGGAATAGACGATACCGATATAGATCGCGGTCGAGGTGTTCAGGATCACCAGCGGCTGATCGATGATGCCGATGAAGAGAAGGAACTGGTTGAGCAGGCCTTCCGTCTTCAGGATTCCGATCCAGGCATAGACGCGGATAAGGAAGCTGGTCCAGAAAGGCAGGATGACAAGCATCAGCAGGATCGGACGCAGATTTTCAGGTGCGCGCGCCATCGCATAGGCCATGGGATAACCCACCAGAAGCGTCAGAACGGTGGAGACGCCCGCAATCCAGAGACTCGAGAGATAGGAATTGATGTAGAGCGCGTCTTCGGTGAGCCAGAGATAGTTGGAAAACGACATCTCGCTCAAGCCCGCCCAAAGCCCGCTCAGCCCCTCCGACAGGTCGAAGGTCGGGGTGTAGGGCGGCATGGCGATCGCGGGCTGCGACAGCGAAATCTTGAAGACGATAAAGAAGGGAACAAGAAAGAAGATCAGCAGCCACAGATAAGGGACTGCGATCACGACCCGGTTGAGGAGTGCACTGGTCAGGCTCTTCATGAGCTAGCGCACCAGCACGACGCCGGCATCGGCGGGGAAGGAAACGAATGCGCGATCATGCCAGGTCAGCGGGTCTTCCAGCCGGCGCAGGCTGTTGACGCTTGAAGCCTTCACTATCCGCCCGTCATCGAGCTTGACATTGTAGATGGTCATGTCGCCGAGATAGGCGATGTCCCACACCTCGCCTTCCAGAACATTGTCGGCTTCGGGCCGCTTGCTGGAGATGCGAATCTTCTCGGGACGTATTGCGAGCCAGGCCCTGTGGCCATCGATATCTTCGGGCGCATGGCTGGAGACGAGGCGCGTGCCGGCTTCATCCGTCAGCGTGACCCCCTCGCTTCCGTTGCGCGCAACATCGCCCTCGAACATGTTGATGGAACCCACGAAGTCGGCGACAAATCGAGAGGCAGGTGCCTCATAGATCTCAGGTGGGGTGGCGACCTGGAGTACCTGGCCCTTGTCCATGATTGCGATGCGGTCAGCCATAGTCATGGCCTCTTCCTGATCATGGGTCACCACGATGAAGGTGAGGCCGAGATCCTGCTGCAGATCGACAAGCTCGAACTGTGTTTCCTCGCGCAGCTTCTTGTCGAGCGCGCCCAGCGGCTCGTCGAGCAACAGCACCTTGGGGCGTTTGGCGAGCGAACGGGCCAGTGCCACGCGCTGACGCTGCCCGCCTGAAAGCTGATGCGGCTTGCGTTTGGCGAATTGCTCCAGCTTCACCAGCTTGAGCATCTGCGCCACGCGCTCGGCGATCTGCGGCTTCGGCATGCCGTCCTGTTTCAGCCCGAAGGCTATATTGGCTTCAACACTCATATGCGGGAAGAGTGCATAGGACTGGAACATCATGTTCACGGGCCGCTTGTATGGCGGGATACCCGCAAGGTCCTGACCGTCCAGCAGGATGCGCCCCTCGCTTGGCTGCTCGAAACCGCCCAGCATGCGCAGCAAGGTGGACTTGCCGCAGCCCGACGCGCCAAGAAGCGCGAAGAACTCCCGCTCGTAAATATCGAGTGAAAGATTGTCGACGGCAGTGAAGTCGCCGAAGCGCTTGGTCACATTCTCGAAGCGGATGTAGGGTTTAGCATTTTCATCCGCCCATGGCGCAAAAGTTCTGCGCGTGCTGCCAAGCGATGTCATTCACTGCTCCGATAGAAACCAAGAAGAGAGGGCGGAGCCAGAAGCCCCGCCCATTGCACCTGATTACTGGCCTGTCGTCACCTTGGTCCAGCTGCGTGTGATGGTACGCTGCTCGCGCGGATTTGGCGGCGTGGTGGTGAAAAGCTTGGCCATCACGTCTTCCGGCGGATAGACGGCCGGATCACCGATCACCTCTTCGTCCAGAAGTTCCTGGGAGGCCTTGTTGCCATTGGCGTAGTAGACGTAGTTGGTCGCTTTCGCGATCACGTCGGGGCGCATGATGTAGTTGATGAATTCGTGGGCCTCTTCCACATGCGGGGCGTCGGCAGGGATGGCCATCTGGTCAAACCACATCTGCGCACCCTGTTGCGGGATCGAGTATTTTACCACGACGCCCTGATCCGCCTCCGCGGCACGGTCACGCGCCTGGAAGACGTCACCGGACCAGCCGACAGCGAGGCAGATGTCGCCATTGGCCAGAGCGTTGATATATTCGGAGGAGTGGAATTTGCGGATATGCGGACGAATTGCCAGCAGGGCTTCTTCCGCCTTCGCAATCGCTTCGGGATCACGTGCATCGGGATCCTCGCCGAGATAGTTGAGCGCGGCGGGGATCATCTCCGCGGGCGCATTGAGCATATGCACGCCGCAGTCCGCCAGCTTTTCAAGCTTCTCGGGATCAAACACGACATCCCAGTCGTCGATCGTGTCGGTGCCAAGGCGCTCCTCCACCATCTTGGCATTGTAGCCGATGCCGGTTGTGCCCCACATGTAGTTGATCGAGTACTCGTTGCCGGGATCATACTTCTCCGTACGCTCGGCGATCATCTCCCACATCTTGTCGAGATTGGTCAGCTTGGACTTGTCCAGCTTCTGGAACACGCCGGCCTGGATCTGGCGGGCGAGAAATGTGCCCGTTGGCACGACCACATCATAGCCCGTACCGCCGGCAAGCAGCTTGGTCTCGAGGATTTCGTTGGAATCGAAGACATCGTACTGAACCTTGATACCCGTCTCTTCGGTGAAGGCTTCAAGGATCGACTCGTCGATATAGTCGGACCAGTTGTAGACATTGACCACGCGGTCCTGCGCCTGTGCAGACAGTGCCATTGATGCCGCGAGTGCGGAGATGGCAGACAGAAGGGCAGCTTTTCTCATCGTCGGTATTACTCCCAGTGGCGGTGTTCCAGATGATGACGCCGTTTCAAATAGCGCGCTTTTTTCAAAAGCCTATTGTCGTTTTTGCAGTGCGACAAGCGGGAAATTACCGCCTGTCCAACCCTAGAGATAGGTTGTCCGCTCCAGCGGCGTGATCTCGCCCCAAAAGGCGATGATTTCCGCCCGCTTCAGGTCGCGATAGACCTTTGCAAGCAGCGGCCCCAATGCGCGATCGACGAATTTGGAACGCATGGTCAGTTGCAGGGCATCATCCATGTCGTCGGGAAGTTCCGGACCGGCCTCCGGATCATCATAGGCATTGCCCTCCACCATCGGCGGCGGGCGCAATCCGCCCTCTATGCCTTCGATCATGCCCTGAATGATGGCGCACATGACGAGATAGGGATTGGCATCGGCACCGGCGATGCGGTGCTCAACGCGCCGGTTTTCTTCGGTGGAGACGGGGATGCGCAATGCGACCGAGCGGTTGTTCTCCGCCCATACCGCCCGCGTCGGGGCGTAGGAACCCGGGGTGATGCGCCGGAAGCCGTTCCATGTGTTGATGAAAAGCAGGAGCGACTCCGGCATTGTCGTCAGAAGACCGGCAACGGCGGCTTCCAGCTTTGAGCGGCCCTCGTCGCCCGCGAAGATGTTGTTGCCATCCGCGTCACACATGGATGCATGCACATGCATGCCATTGCCCGCATATTCCAGGAAAGGCTTGGCCATGAAGGTTGCCATCAGACCCTTGGCGCGTGCGCATCCAGTCACGATACGGCGCAGGATGATGACGTCATCGCAGGCCCGCAGCGCATCGCCACGATGCTTCAGATTGACCTCGAACTGGCCTGGTGCCGCTTCCTTGATGATGGTGTCGATCGGCAGATTGTGCGCATCCGCGGCATCGCGGATCATGTCGAACAGTTCCTGATGCTCGGCAAGATCGTCCAGTCCGTACATGCGCAGCCGATCCGGCCCCGCCATCGCACCAACCGGTGCAGGCATGCCGTCGTCCCAATCTGTGCCCGGCTCAAGCAGATAGAACTCCAGCTCGAAGGCAACTGTCGGATAGAAGCCCTTTTCGTTGACCTCGGCGACCTTCTGCTTGAGCACCTGGCGTGCATCGGCCATATAGGGCTCGCCTTCAGGCGTGAATGTCTGAAGAAGCACCTGCGCCGTCTTGCGCTTGGCCCATGGCACGATGGCAAGCGAGCCACGTGTGGCGCGGCAATAGCCGTCCTGATCGCCTGTTTCGATGTGGAGGCCTGTTTCCTGCACTTCCCTGCCCCACACATCGAGCCCGTGCAGCGACATCGGGAAGTTGATGCCTTCCATATAGGCTTTCTTCAGGCTGTCGGCGGGAGACCACTTGCCGCGTATGATGCCATTGGGATCCACCAGCAGAAATTCGACAGCCTCGAGATCGGGATGTTCGGCCACGAAGGCCCGGTATTCCGCCTCATGCTCGGGTGTCATGAAATCATATTCCGGCTCGGCTGGAGGAGTGGCCGGGGCGGAGCTTCCGCTTCCCGATCCACCGTTTGCTGCACCCGTCATGGGCCGCTCGGTCTCGCTGTGGCGCAATTTGTTCCTGCTGGTTTGTTGATCTTCTGACGAAACCTGCTCCGCTTCGCATTGCCCTGTCAATGGCGAAGGCATGCCTTAAATACGAAGTTTATACGTAACGCTGTTGCAAGCCTCTCTGCCGCATGATCGCATGGGGACAGGACCGATGGGGGAGTAAGATGAAAGCAGCCTGGTACGAGCATAACGGCCCTGCAGCCCGCGTGCTGGAAGTCGGCGACATGCCTGCACCGAAGCCCGGAGCGGGTGAAGTTCGCGTGCGGCTGCACACCTCCGGCGTCAATCCGTCGGATGTGAAGGGTCGCAAGGGTCGTGAGCCGGTTGCGCCACGCATCATTCCCCATAGCGACGGCGCAGGCGAGGTCGATCTTGTCGGCGATGGGGTCAATCACGCGCGCATTGGCGAGCGGGTCTGGATATGGAACGGACAATGGCGCAGGCCCTTCGGCACTGCCGCCGAATATATCGTCGTGCCCGAGGAGCAGGCTGTTGCCCTTCCAAAGCAGGCCGATTACGCCGCAGGAGCATGTTTCGGCATCCCCGCATTGACCGCCAGTCACGCCGTCAATCTGCATGGAGAGATAGGCGGCAAGACGCTCCTCATAACCGGTGCAGGCTCTTCCGTCGGGTACTACGCCGTGCAATTCGCGAAGGCGAAGGGCGCGCGTGTGATCGGCACGGCATCGGGGGCACGGGCGGACCTCGCGCGGCAGGCGGGCGCCGATTTCGTAATCGACTACAAGGTCAAGGACGTGACCAAGGTCGTGAAGGACCTGACCAGTGGCAAGGGCGCGCATGGCATCATCGACATGGATTTTTCATCGACCGCCTCGCTCATCGCGAATGGGGTGCTCGCGCCACATGGAAAGACTGTCTGCTACGGGTCCAATGCCCATGGCGACGTGCAGGTATCCTTTCCCACCATGTTGTGGAACAGCCTGACACTCCAGATTTTCCTCGTCTACGAATTGCTGCCGCAGGAACGCAAGGCGGCAATCGAGCAACTCAACCGCGAGATCTCAGCCGGTCATCTGAAGCATGCTATCGGCAAGCGGTTTCGGCTGGACGACATCGTTGCCGCGCATGAAGCAGTGGAGAACGGTGAAGTTGCTGGGAATGTGGTGATCGACATCAGCTGATGCGGAGCCAGCGAAGCAGGCGGAGAACACCGCGCCGTTTTCTCTGCTTGGGGCCGGCGGTGCCGCTTTCGTGGCTGTTTTTCAGAAAATGCTGAACGAGTACCAACCCTGCCACATATTCCATGATGCGCTCCATTTGTCGAAAATGAAACACTGAACGCATGCACGGTGACTTGCAGCGTCGAATTGCGCATGCAATTTTTCATTTATGAAAAAGCTCGACTGGGATGATCTGCGCCTGTTTCTCCATGTCGCCCGTTCCGGCGGCCTTTCGGCTGCGTGCAAGGCAGCGGGCACAAGCCCTGCAACAGCAGGGCGGCGCATGCTTGCGCTTGAAGAGGCGCTGGGTTGCCGGTTGTTCACGCGCAGCGCGCGGGGCTACGGCCTGACTGACGAGGGGCGCAAGCTGCTTGACCATGTACAAGCGATGGAGACTGCAATGCAGCCTCTCAACGCTTGGCAAGAGGGTATCCGCAAACGCTCCCAGGTGCGCATTTCCGCAGGCAGCTGGACCGCTCAGTTCTGCGCGCAGAACCTCTCCCGGCTCTGGCGGAGTTCCGACACGTTCATGCTGGCGTTCAAGTCAACCGAAGCGCGGCTCGATCTGGCACATCGGGAAGCCGAAATCGGCCTGCGCAATGCCGCGCCAACCAGCGCAAATCTCGCAGCACGCCAGCTCGGCGAGGTTGCGTTCGCGCCCTACCGTGCACGAGGAAGCGGGGTGGAAAACCAATGGATTGCCATTGACCCGGCAGCGGCATCGACACCTTCAGCACACTGGCTAAACAGGAGGACGGAGGCGGAGGTGGTTGTTTATGCCAATGCACCGCGCATGCTTCATGATCTTGTGCGCACTGGTCTGGGCATCGCGATACTTCCCTGCTTTGTCGGCGACCGTGATGCCGATCTGGAGCGCTGCGGCTCCCTGATTGAGGAGCTTACCAGCAAGCAGTGGATCACCATGCACAATGATGATCGTCATCGTTCGGAAATCCGCACGGTGATCGACAGGCTTTCCCGCCTGTTATCCGATCACGCTCCCCTCTTTCGCGGGGAACGCCCCATCGGCGGCTAAACTCACTGGAAATCATAGGCGGAGAAACCGGTGACGGCTTCATCAAGCCCGATCGGCCTTGTCAGCGGCGGCTCGGCGCGGGAGAGGCAACCGGTGCGTTCGCACAGGCGACAGGCCGGACCGATTGGAAGCGCGGCCACATCCTTTGACACCAGCAGGGATGGGCGATAGGCGAGCTTATCGGTATGTTCCAGATCGCATCCAAGCAGGATTGCGGTGCGGCGCGGACGCTCGTGATAGGCTGTTGCCGGACCATCCACAGTTCGCGCAATCGTGGCAAACAGTCCGCCATCGGGCATCTCCGCCGCTTCGACGAGCACACGCCCTGGTTCCGCGAAGCAGGCATGATGGCTGAGCTTGGGACAGGCGCCGCCGAAGCGGTCATGCGGGAAACCTTCCGCACCGATGCGGCGAAGGCGGTTGCCTGCGTGATCGATTTCGACCAGGAAAAAAGGGATTGCCGAAGCACCGGGTCTTGCCAAGGTCACCAGCCTTGTCGCCGCCTGCTCGAAAGACACCGAGAAACGCGAAGCCAGCACCGCCACGTCATGTTTTGCGCGTCCGGCCTGCGTGAGAAACGCCTGATATGGCATCATCAGCGCGAGCGCCGCATAGCGGGCCATCTCGAAGCGGGCGAGCCTGCGTGCCTCATCGGTGCTCAACTTCAGATCTGCCACACCCCGATCGATGGCGACCTGCATGCGGATGAGAGCGGTCTCCATCGCGATCTCGCGCAACTGGTCTGCCGGCGAAAGCCGCTCCGATATGAAAAGACGCTGGGAGTGGCGATCATAACGCCGGCGCCAGTTGGGCATGGTTGCAGCCGGCAGCACACGCACGGAAATCCCCTGCTCACGCAACAGCCAGTCCTTGAGCGCCGGAAGCAAGCCTTCCTTCACATCCAGAAGCTTCAAGAACGATTCGGCCTCGTCTTCGATCGCGGGGAAGTGGTAGGGCCGACGCTCGAGCGCTCCGCGGACTTCATCCACGGGCAGTCGCTTGGCGGTGACGGCGGTGGCGCGCCCTTCGCTGGCAAGCATCTGTGACAGATCGCTGAGGCGCTCGGCCTGCTCGCGATAGGCGCGGTAGAGCTTCACCAGCGCCAGGGCAGCATTGGGAGAAGCCTCTACGGTCTCGGCCAGTTCGTGCATGCCCGGCATCTCGCCGGCAAGAAGGGGGTCGGCAAAAACCTCTTTCAGTTCAGCCAGAGAGGTGGCGTTCTCGCCCTGCAATTCCTCCGGATTGATCCGATAGACCGAAGCCAGCTTGAGCAGAAGCTGCACGGTGAGTGGCCGCTGATTGCGCTCGATCAGATTGAGATAGGACGGGGATATGCCAAGGCCCTCCGCCATCGCGGTCTGGCTGAGGCCCTTTTCGTTGCGAATGCGCCTGATCCGGGCGCCAGCAAATATCTTCTGACTCGCAGCCATTTTACATCCCTTTACAGATGCTCTCCAATGGAAGCATTCTTTTACATTTTTTACAAATTTACTGAAGCGACTTGTCGAAAGCAATACAATTCAACGCGTTTCTGCAGCTGTAAAATCATGTTTTCCTCTACATCCGCCGATACACCTGCGTATCTTCCAGAAAAGCCATGCTGATTGGGCATCAGGTTTTACGGACTTTACAAAGGAGACTGCAATGAGCGAATTCGACAACTTGATCCAGAACGCACCCGCTGGCCGCTATGAGGGCATTTCGCGGCCCTATACGGCAGAAGACGTAAAGCGGCTGCGGGGTTCGGTGGAGATTCGCTACACCCTGGCAGAAAAGGGTGCCGAGCGCCTCTGGAAGCTCATTCACGAGGAAGATTTCGTCAATGCGCTCGGCGCGCTTTCCGGCAACCAGGCGATGCAGATGGTTCGCGCCGGCCTGAAGGCCATCTATCTGTCGGGCTGGCAGGTTGCCGCCGACGCCAATACCGCATCTGCCATGTATCCGGACCAGTCGCTCTACCCCGCAAATGCCGGACCGGAGCTTGCCAAGCGCATCAACAAGACCCTGCAGCGAGCAGACCAAATCGAGACGGCAGAAGGCAATCGCTCGGTCGACACATGGTTCGCACCGATTGTTGCAGATGCGGAAGCCGGTTTCGGCGGACCGCTCAACGCCTTCGAGATCATGAAGGCCTATATCGAGGCCGGTGCGGCAGGCGTTCACTTCGAGGATCAGCTCGCTTCTGAAAAGAAGTGCGGCCATCTGGGCGGCAAGGTCCTGATCCCGACCTCGGCGCATATCCGCAACCTGACCGCAGCACGACTGGCTGCCGATGTCATGGGCACGTCGACGCTCGTCATTGCACGCACGGATGCGGAAGCGGCAAAGCTTCTCACCTCCGACATCGATGAGCGCGACCGCCCCTTCGTCGACTATGACCGGGAGCGTACGGCGGAAGGCTTCTATCATGTCCGCAACGGGCTGGAGGCCTGTATTGCCCGCGCGAACGCCTATGCACCCTATTGCGACCTCATCTGGTGCGAGACATCCAAGCCGGATCTCGACCAGGCGCGGCGTTTCGCAGAAGGCGTGCACAAGGAGCATCCGGGCAAGCTACTCGCCTACAACTGCTCGCCGTCCTTCAACTGGAAGAAGAACCTGGACGATGCGACCATTGCCAAGTTCCAGCGCGAGCTGGGCGCCATGGGCTACAAGTTCCAGTTCATCACGCTCGCAGGTTTCCACCAGCTCAATTACGGCATGTTCGAGCTGGCCCGCGGCTACAAGGACCGGCAGATGGCAGCCTATTCGGAACTGCAGGAAGCGGAGTTTGCCTCCGAGGCCAATGGCTACACCGCCACAAAGCATCAGCGCGAAGTCGGTACCGGATATTTCGATGCCGTATCCATGGCCATAACGGGTGGCCAGTCATCAACCACCGCCATGAGCGAATCTACCGAAACAGCACAATTCCGCCCTGCTGCGGAATAACGGCAAAGTCTGACGAAAGGAGCCAGTCATGAAGCCGAATACCCGAGTCAAGGAACGCACTGAAGAACAGGCCACGGCAATGAACGCCGATCAGCAGGCGCTCGTACGCATGGTTGCCAATGACCTGCATCGCCTGAACCAGTCGGTCATGAAAGCGGTCGAGGCGGGTGTGTCGGTCGAACTGGTCCGCTCGGCCCGCCATCACGGGCAAGGCAATTGGGGCGACCTGCTGGTGCCGGTCATCGTCACCAACGGCCTTGCTGCCGCGGCCCAATAGCACACAGACAAACTTCCCTGCCCCAGGAGCCTCGCATCGCCAGATGCGGGGCTTTCTTTCCGTATTCGCGTGGTTCCGCACTACAACTGTTTACCCGCATAGTTATGCGGGTTGACAACCTTCAATACTGGTACAGTATGCAATACTTGATTCAACCGGGCATTGCGCAACCGGCCGTATTGGTTTCAGACATGCAGAAACGATCTTGGGAAGCAGCAGCTCCACTTGAAGCTGCTGACATGGGTGGGAGAACAAACAATGAAGCCGGCAAAAATGTACTGATCGTATCGCAGTCGCCCGTAAACCGTATTGTGGTTGCACGCTCGCTGGAGCGTTCGCTTCTGAAATCCGAAGCCGTTGCACCGGATGTTGCTCTCGCCGCGCTGGAACGCGTGAAGCCATGGCTCGTCATCATCGATGAGCAGGGAAGCGAGCCGGTTCTGGACAAACTCCTGGCAAGGCTCGCGCAGCAGCGAAAGGCGAGCGAAACCCGCGCACTTCCCCTGGCGCTTCTCATCGCGCGTGACAGCAATGCCAAGGAAGCCGCTTCGCAAATCTTCAATTCCGTGCTGGTCAGGCCGGTGACACCCGATGTCCTCTTGCCTGTAGTGGAGCGACTGGCGCGGACGGTGTGAGTGCCCCCCCCTTCCCTCGAAGAAGGCCGGTGATATACTCGGCCAATTCGAAGCACTCATTGGTGATTGATGCTGGACAAGAAAAAAGACGGCCGCTCCGCCGGCAAAGGCGGGCGGGTTCGCACGCCGGCATTCGTGAAAAATCTGCGTGGGGTTCGCGACTGGAAAGAGGCCAGCGGCTGGCTGGACTGGCGCGGTATCGAAGATATCGAGTGCATAACCCCGGATCAGGCGGGCGTGGCACGCGGCAAGATGATGCCGTCGAAGAAGTTCACCTCGAATACGTCCCTGGCCCTGCCTTCGGCTGTTTTCATGACAACGATCTCCGGTGCGTATCCGGAAGATGGCGGCGGTTTCGTCTATCCGCAGGATGACGGCGACCTGAAGCTGGTGCCCGACCTCTCGACGCTCTGCGTCGTGCCATGGGAGAGCGACCCGACTGCGCAGGTGATCTGCGATCTCGTGCGCCAGGATGGCCAACTGGTCGAGTTCACGCCGCGCAACGTGCTGCGCCGCGTGCTTGATGTCTATGCCGAGCATGGCCTGAAGCCCATCGTGGCGCCGGAGATCGAATTCTACCTCGTTCACAAGAACCCCGATCCCGACTATCCGCTGACACCGCCGGTGGGGCGCACCGGTCGTCCCATTGGCGGTGGACAGGGCTATTCCATTGCGGGCGTCAACGAGTTCGACGAACTGATCGACGACATCTACCACTTCTCCGAAAGCCAGGGGTTGGAGATCGATACGCTGATCCACGAAGAGGGCGCTGGCCAGCTTGAGATCAATCTGCGCCACGGCGACCCGATCGTGCTGGCCGACCAGGTGTTCATGTTCAAGCGCACGATCCGCGAGGCAGCGCTGAAACATGACATCTACGCGACCTTCATGGCAAAGCCGATCGCCGACCAACCCGGTTCGGCCATGCATATCCACCAGTCCATCGTGGATGCGAAGACCGGCAGGAACGTCTTTTCCGACGAGAATGGCGAAGAAACCGACACGTTCCGCCACTTCATCGGCGGACTACAGCGCCACATACCGAACGCGCTCATCATGCTTGCGCCTTATGTGAATTCCTATCGCCGGCTGACACAGGGCACCTCGGTTCCGGTCAACACGCGCTGGGGTTACGACAACCGCACCACTGCATTCCGTGTGCCCCGCTCTGATCCGGCCGCAAGGCGCGTGGAGAACCGCATCCCATCCTCGGATGCCAATCCCTATCTGGCGCTCGCCTGCTCGCTTGCCTGCGGTCTTGTCGGCATTCTCGACAAGACGGAGCCCGATGCACCGGCCGGTACCGCGGTAAACCAGGACGAGATCGAGCTGCCACGCGGTCTTCTGGAAGCGGTGGCGCTCTTCGAGGCCGATGACGCGCTGCGCCGCATCCTTGGCGACAGCTTCGTCACCACCTATGCCGCCATCAAGAAGGCCGAATTCGAGACCTTCATGCGTGTGATCAGCCCGTGGGAGCGGGAGTATCTGTTGTTGAATGTTTGAATGGTGAATGGTGAATGGTGAATGGTGAATGGTGAATGGTGAGGCAGCGATGACCTAGCTTGCCTGTCAAGCAAAGCTGGAAGATTTGCGGCATCCGTCGCGCCTTCTTCCTATTCACTATTCCCTATTCTCCATTCACCACCCATCCCGAGCCTTCCATGCCCTATCAATCTCCAATCTCCCCCGGCATATCCTGGTACGAAGCAACGGTCGGCGAGCGGCCGGAATATGCGCCGCTGGATGGTGACGCGCGTTGCGACGTGGTGGTTGTTGGCGGCGGGTTTACCGGGGTCTCTGCCGCGGTGCATCTGGCGAAGGCCGGGGTCAATGTCATCCTTGTCGAGGCGCATCGCATCGGCGATGGCGCATCCGGGCGCAATGGCGGGCAGATGGGCACCGGTCAACGCGCCTGGCCGGAAGAGCTCGAGGAAGAGCTCGGCTTCACCCGTGCCAAGGCACTTTTCGATCTTGCGGAAGAAGCCAAGCATCATCTCATGGACTTTGCCGAAACCAACGGCATCGAGATCGACTACATGCCGGGGCAGATTTCGGTCGCGCACAAGAAGCGCTACCTGAAAGACTATCGCGCCCATGCAGAGATCATGGCGACGCGTTTCGGCTATCCGCATGTCAGCTATATCGACGGCGATGAGGCTGCATCGCTCTTGGGCTCCCACCGCTACCATGGCGGAGTGCGCGACTCTGGTACCGGGCATATCCATCCGATGAAGCTTGTCGTGGGCAGCGCGCGCGTTGCGGCTGAAGCCGGTGCACGGCTTTGCGAAAAGACGCCTGCTACGAAGATCGCCTCGGACGGTGGGAAGGTGTGCGTCAGCACCCCATACGGAACCATAACTGCCGACAAATGCCTGATGGCCACCAATGCCTATGGCAAGGATCTGGAGCCGAAGACGGCCTCACATCTGATGCCGATCGGGTCCTTCATTGCAGCCACCGAGCCTCTTGGCGATGACAGCGATGTTCTTCCCGGTCGCGAAGCCGTGGACGACTCCCGCTTCGTGGTCCGCTATTTCCGCCGCACCAAGGACGGGCGCCTGCTCTTTGGTGGGCGCGAGGCCTATTCGCAGTCAACGCCAGCCGCCATCGAAGAATTGCTGCGTCGGCAGATCACAGAGGTCTATCCGCAGCTCGACGGGGTGAAGATCACCCATGCCTGGGGCGGGTATGTGGGCATCACCATGCCGCGCAAGCCCTTCGTGCGCGAGGTCATGCCCAATGTCATATCCGCCGGTGGCTATTCCGGCCATGGCGTGATGCTCTCCAACTTCACCGGCAAGCTCTATGCCGAAGCCGTCAGCGGCAATCGCGACCGGTTGAAGTTGCTTGAAGAATTGAAGATCCCGTCGTTCCCGGGCGGCTCCATGTTCCGCCCGGCCCTGCTCTTTCTCGCGCTCAACTGGTACGCGCTGCGCGACCGTATCTGATATCCGTCTGGAACACCGCCATGCACAGAGCGCATGACAGAAGCGCGTATTGCTAAGGTCTACGAACTAGCGCTGCGTGAAACTATGGGTTTACCATGTTCTCCTCACCTCGGAGGGAGAACAAAATGAACAATAACGACTTCAACATCACGGGCGGCGATCCGTCTCTTTACAACGAAGATCTGGCACCATTGCCCCTGTCGGAACGCAAATGGGGCTCGTTCGAGATCTTCAATGTGTGGTCCAACGATATCCAGTCGCTCTTTGGCTACACGCTTGCAGCGACACTTTTCGTGACATCGGGACTGAATGGCTGGTGGGTCTTTGCTGCCATCATTCTGGCAGGACTGATCGTGATGGGGCTCGTGAACCTGACCGGCAAGCCCTCGGTTGAATATGGCATTCCCTATCCGGTGATCGCGCGTGCCGCGATGGGTGTGCGTGGGGCGAATTTCCCCGCCATGGTTCGCGGCATCGTCGCCATTTTCTGGTACGGCGTGCAGACCTATTTTGCCTCCACTGCGGTGGCCATGCTGATTTACGCGCTGTTTGGCGGCAAGGAAGGAGGCACCTTTTTAGGCCTGACTGGTGTTGACTGGATTGCCTATCTATTCGTTTCCGCGTTCCAGGTCGCGCTGTTCATGCGCGGGATGGACTGGGTGACGAAGTTCCTGAACTTTGCCGGCCCCGCCGTCTATGCGGTCATGATCCTGATGGCGCTTTATATCTGGTACGCGGCGGGTAACGAGCTGTTTTCAGCACTGGGTGCGATCTTCGAGCCAGCGGAGGGAAGCACCAGCGGTCTTCTGGCCTTTTTGGGCGTTGTCGGCACGATGATCGCGTATTTCGCGGCAGTGGTGATCAACTATGGAGACTTCTCACGCTTCGTGAAAAGCCCGGCCAAAATGCGCATGGGCAATTTTCTGGGCCTGCCGGTCAGCCTGGCGCTGTTCAGCTTCCTGACCATGTGGACGACAGCCGGCGCTACGGTGCTGTTTGGCGAGACGCTGACCAGCCCCGCGGAGATGGTCGCCAAGGTGGACAGCGTGTTTTTGACCCTGATCGCGGCCCTGACCTTCTTCGGCGCCACGGTGGGTATCAATCTCGTCGCGAACTTCATCCCGCCAGCCTATGACCTCGCCAATTTGGCACCGTCCAAGATTTCGGCGCGGACCGGGGGGCTGATTACCGCAGCCATCGCCTTCTTCATCGGCGCTCTCTGGGTGACCGCGATCTCGAATATGGGCATCCCGGTCTTCGTCGACACGCTCGGAGCCGTACTCGCACCGCTCTACGGCATTCTGGTCGCCGACTACTATCTGGTGCATAAGGGCAAGCTGGACCTGGCCGACCTTTACTCGACAGATCCGGATGCACGCTACGCCTACAGCAATGGCTGGAACAAGCGCGCTTTCATCGCCTTTGGCATTGCCGCCTTCTTCTCGGTTCTGACCGTGCATGTGCCGATGCTGCAGGCACTTTCCGGCTTTGCCTGGATCATGGGCGCGATCCTTGGCGGCGGCATCCATGTCTTCCTGTCGAGACAAGCTGCCATCGAAACGCCGGGCATGGCCCCGGCGGAATGAGCGGATAGCTATCGACCATAGCGACACCCCGTCCCAATCCGACGGGGTGTATTCGCTTTTCGGGCAGAAGCATCCGGAATGGCTACCAGCTTATGCTACCGCCAATGCCGTGGGAATCGGATTGCGATCCGGTAGCCCATTCCGGCAACTCACCCGTCGTGTTGTCCCTGTATATCTGCGCACCGTTGGCCGTAGGACGATCGGCTATGAGTTTGTCGTAGTGGGGCACATTGGCGGCATCGGACGCACGCGAAATGGGAAACGAGTTCTTCGTCGCCGCCGACCTGGAAGGATGTGCAGCGCCAACCGCAGCATCTGATCCACGAGCATGCGGTACCGAACTTTTCTGCGCGATTGGCGTGAATTCCACATCAGGATCAGCACAACCGGCGAGCGAGAGCGTCGACAGGATTCCCAGTACTTGCAATCTCATTTTCAAAACTCCGAAAAACTCGATTGCAGCCCGCCCAAAGTGACAATTTCACGGCTGGGCGCGTGACCGATTGTCACGCGCCAATATCATCTAAAGCGGCCAGAAAATCAGGATCGCGGGCACCGCCACGGCGATTATGAGGATTTCCAGCGGCAGGCCCATGCGCCAGTAATCGCCGAAGCGGTAGCCGCCCGGGCCCATGATGATGGTGTTGTTCTTGTGGCCGATGGGCGTGAGGAAGGCGCAGGATGCGGCAACCGCGACACCCATAAGGAACGGGTCGGGCGAAACGTTCAGCGATTGCGCAATGGACAGGCCGACCGGCGCGGCCACGAGAGCGGTGGCGACATTGTTCAGGAAGTCCGACAGGGTCATGGTCACGATCATCAGAAGCGTGAGGATTGCCCAGGCCGGCAGCGCGCCTGTGAGCGACAGGATGGCTTCAGCGATAAGCTGCGTTCCGCCGGATGTTTCGAGCGCGAGGCCCAGCGGGATGAGCGAGGCGAGCAGCACGATTACCGGCCATTCCACGGCCTCATAGACTTCGCGGGCGCTGACAATGTTGAAGAGCGCGTAGATACCCACAACTGCCGCAAGTGCAACGGCCAGGGGCACGAAGCCTGCAACCGCAGTTGCTACTGCTGCAGCAAATATGCCGATCGCGAAGAGTGCCTTTGAACGCTGGATAACAGTGTGGCTCTTTTCCGCCAGCGGCAGGACGCCGAGCCACTCCGCAGCATCGTTGACGCGGCTTTGCGGTCCCAAAAGCAGAACGACGTCGCCCGGTTTGATTGTGAGCTTGCGCACGCGCTCACGGAAGCGGCGGCCCTGGCGGGAGACGCCGAGCAGCGTCACGCCGCGACGGTAGAGCAGGCGCAAATCCATGGCGGTGCGGCCCACCATGCGCGCATTGTCGGGAACGATCGCCTCGACCAGCGTCAGCGACTTTCCACGCAACCCGCCGTGATCCTCGGTACCTGGCGTGTCGAGATCGGCAGCACCGATGAAGGCTTCGATCGACTTGGGATCACCTTCGAGCACGATATGATCGCTCTTGCGGATCTCCTCGCCTGCCGCGAAGCCGCGCAGGCGCTTGCCGTTGCGCACGAGGCCCAGAATGGTGATGTCGTGCTCGTCTGCGAGCGGGAAGAGGTCGCTTGGCGTCTTGCCGATGCTTTTCGATTTCTCGCTCACACCGGCTTCGGCAACGAAAAGGCCCGTGTCTCCGCCCTCGCCTACGGTGGCACGGGTGGCGCTTTCGGGGATCAGACGCCAGCCGATGGTCGTGACAAAAGCGATGCCAACAAACGCGCAGACAAGACCTACCGGTGAGAAGTCGAACATGGAGAAGGGTTCGCCAAGCGCGCGGTCGCGAAACTGGGCGATGACGATGTTCGGCGGCGTGCCGATCAGAGTGATCATGCCGCCGAGGATCGTTGCGAAAGACAGAGGCATCAGCGAGCGGGAGACCGGCCGCTTGGCCTTCTCCGCCGCCTCGATGTCGAGCGACATCAGCATGACGAGTGCCGCGACATTGTTGATGATCGCGGACATGGCAGCACCAACGACGGACATGATGCCGATATGGGTGGAAAGCGAGCGTCCGGCTGAAATCACGAAGCGGGCTACGAGCTCAACCGCGCCTGCATTCATCATGGCACGCGAGACAATCAGCACCAGCGCAATAATGATGACGGCCTCGTGGCCGAAACCTTCAAACGCATGTTCGGCGGGGATGACCCCGCCGATAACTGCAATGACCAGAGCGGCAAATGCCACCAGATCGTATCTGATGCGCCCCCAGACGAGAAAGGCAAAAACGAAGCCCAGAAGCGTGAAAAGGAATATCTGCTCGTAAGTCATGAGGGGCAAAGTCCGTCGAACTGAAAAGGTTCAAAGCCCCTCGCAACTATCAGATGCAGCGGCCTCCATCTACCTCGAGCGCAACACCGGTGATGAATTCGGCTTCATCGGAGGCAAGCCACAGGGCGGCGTTGGCGATGTCGAGCGGCGTCGACAGGCGGCCAAGCGGTACGGAAGCGCGGAACTGCGCGCGTTTTTCAGGTGTGTCCTCGCCCATGAACTGCGCCAGCATGCCGGTTTCGCCAGCCACCGGGCAGAGGCAGTTCACACGCACATTCTTCGGGGCAAGCTCCACGGCCATGGACTTGGTGGCGGTGATGGCCCAGCCTTTAGAGGCGTTGTACCAGGTCAGCCCCGGACGCGGACGAAGGCCTGCCGTCGAAGCGGTGGTGATGATGGAGCCGCCGCCCTGCTTCTCCATGATCGGCACCACCACGAGTGCCGCATGGTAGATCGCCTTCATGTTGACGGCAGTGATCAGGTCGAACGTGTTCTCGTCCACATCCAGCATGCTGCCATTGGTATGGGTGTAGCCGGCATTGTTGACCATGATGTCGATGCGGCCGAATTTTTCCATTGCCGTGTCGGCCATGTGCTGAACGTCTTCCTTGCGGGAGACGTCCGCCTTTACGGGAACAGCCGCGTCACCGATCTCACCGGCGACACGTTCTGCACCTTTGATGTTGAGATCGGCGACGATCACCTTTGCGCCTTCCTCGGCAAAGCGCTTGGCCATGCCCTCACCGAAACCGGAAGCCGCTCCGGTGATGATGGCGGTCTTGCCTTCCAGACGAGCCATGAATGGATCCTTCTTTTTCTGTTCTTATCCGTGATTGAAGACGACGGTCTTGGTGGCCGACATGTCGAAGAGGGCCTCGAAGCCCTTCTCGCGCCCGTGACCGGACTTGCCGAAGCCGCCAAAGGGCAGCTCGATGCCGCCGCCTGCGCCATAGCCGTTGACGAATACCTGACCGGCGCGCACGCGTTTGGCGACGCGATGCTGGCGCGCGCCATTGGCGGTCCAGATGCCCGCAACAAGGCCATAGTCTGTGCTGTTGGCGAGGCGGATGGCATCTGCCTCATCCTCGAAGCTGAAGAGTGACAGGACGGGGCCGAATACCTCTTCGCGGGCGATATCCATTTCAGGATCGACCGCGCCGAAGAGTACCGGTGCATGGTAGTAGCCGGCTTCGGGGGCATCGGCAGCGATCGAGCCGCGGGCCAGAACCTTGGCACCGGCCTTTTCCGCCGCTTCCACCATGGCTGCGACCTTTGTCTGCTGGTTGCGATTGACCAGCGGACCAAGATCGAGATCGGCATCATGTGGACCGGCCACCAGCTTTGCGAAACGCTCGGCCAGCGCATCGGCCACGCGGTCATAGACCGGCTTCTCGATCAGGATGCGGCTGCCGGCAGAGCAGGTCTGCCCGCCATTCTGGATGATGGCGTTGACGAGGACGGGAAGTGCCGCCTCGATATCTGCATCGGCGAAGACGATCTGGGGCGACTTCCCGCCAAGTTCCATCGTGACGCCGCGATTGTTGGTCGCCGCTGCCTGCTGGATGGCCGTACCCGTGCCTGGTGAACCGGTGAAGGTGACATAGTCGACCAGCGGATGGGCGGACAGTGCCGCACCGGCATCGCGGCCATAGCCGGTCACGACGTTGAAGACGCCTTCGGGAAAGCCTGCTTCCAGAGCCAGTTCGGCGATGCGGATGGTGGTCAGCGAAGCATCCTCCGCAGGCTTCACCACCAGGGTGTTACCCATGGCAAGTGCTGCACCGGCAACACGAGCCAGGATCTGCAGCGGGTAGTTCCACGGGATGATGCCAGCCACCACGCCATGCGGCTCGCGCGTGGTGAGTGCGGTGTAACCATCAAGGAAGGGGATCGTGTCGCCATGAACCTTGTCCGCCGCACCGCCATAAAACTCGTAATAGCGCATGGTGGCGGTGACATCGGCGCGCCCCTGGCGGACCGGCTTGCCGGTGTCGCGCGACTCAAGTGCTGCCAGTTCCTCGAAATTCTCTTCGACCAGTGTTCCAAGCCGCGTGATAAGACGACCGCGCTCGACTGCCGGCATGCGGCTCCAGGGGCCCTCGTGGAAGGCCTTGTGTGCCGAGCGCACCGCGCGGTCGACATCCGCCTCTCCCGAAGCCGGAATGGATGCGAAGACCTCGCCATCCGATGGCGAAGCGACATCAATGCGCTCGCCTGAAAGCGCATCAACCGACTTTCCGTCGATGAGCTGCATGAAGGCGCGCCCTTGCGCCACCGTGGTGGAAAAATGACTACCCATATTCTTGTCCTCCGGCTTGCCTTGTAACGAGGCCGGCCTATCCTGCCTTGGGCCAAGTGAG
This sequence comes from Nitratireductor basaltis, assembly GCF_000733725.1. Classification (NCBI taxonomy): domain Bacteria; kingdom Pseudomonadati; phylum Pseudomonadota; class Alphaproteobacteria; order Hyphomicrobiales; family Phyllobacteriaceae; genus Nitratireductor; species Nitratireductor basaltis. Next base: position 2,183,066 of record NZ_JMQM01000001.1, read on the forward strand.
AAACCTTCGCCACACCAGGTGTCAAGCCACACCAAGGCCTGCAATGGTAGGGGGTGGCTTTTCTAAATCGATTAGATTAAACAGCAGACATTCGAGCCGAGATCATTTTGCGGAGCGCACATGACCAGCCAGACCATTCCCGTCGAACCCTTTGATCTCGTCGTGTTCGGCGCCACAGGCGACCTTGCCGAACGCAAGCTTCTGCCCGCGCTCTATCAGCGCCAGCGCGCCGGACAGTTTTCCGAGCCAACCCGTATCATCGGCTCATCTCGCAGCGCCCATACCAGCGAGGAATATCGCGAGATCGCACGTCAGGCACTGACCGAGCATGTGGCTTCTGAGGATATCGACCAGGATGAGCTTGAGCGGTTCATCGCGCGGCTAAGCTATATTCCGGCCAATGCCCGTAGCGGGGAAGGATTCGAGGACCTGAAGGCGGCCATAGGCGACAGCGATGCCATCCGCGCATTCTACCTCGCCGTGGCGCCGGGTCTGTTCGGCGACATCGTGCAGCAGATCGATCAGCATGATCTTGCAACGCCAACTTCGCGCATCATCGTGGAAAAGCCGATCGGGCGCAGCTTGGAGACCGCGCGCGAGGTGAATGCCACGATCGGCAAGGTGTTCGACGAGCAGCGCATCTTCCGCATCGACCATTATCTCGGCAAGGAGACGGTGCAGAACCTGATGGCGCTGCGCTTTGCCAATGCGCTTTACGAGCCGCTCTGGAACTCCGCGCATATCGACCATGTCCAGATCACCGTGGCGGAGTCGGTTGGCCTTGAAGGTCGTGCGGACTATTACGACAAGGCCGGCGCGCTGCGTGACATGGTGCAGAACCACATCCTCCAGCTTCTTTGTCTTGTGGCCATGGAAGCACCGGCCTCAATGGATGCCGATGCGGTGCGCGACGAGAAGCTGAAGGTGCTGCGTGCGCTGCGTCCGATCACAGCGCACAATTCGCAGAAATTCACGGTACGCGGACAATATCGTGCAGGCGCTTCGGCCGGTGGCGCCGTCAAGGGCTATGCGGAAGAACTCACCGAAGGGCAGAGCAACACGGAAACCTTCGTTGCGCTCAAGGCAGAGATCGAAAACTGGCGCTGGGCGGGCGTGCCCTTCTATCTTCGCACGGGCAAGCGTCTGGCAGCGCGCGTCTCCGAAATCGTCATCCAGTTCAAGCCGGTACCTCACTCCATCTTCGACGAAGGTGCGGGCAAGGCTGTTGCCAACCAGCTGGTCATCCGCCTTCAGCCAGACGAGGGCGTGAAGCAGTGGATCATGATCAAGGACCCGGGCCCCGGTGGCATGCGGCTGCGGCATGTACCGCTCGACATGAGCTTTGCCGAGTCCTTCGACGTGCGCAATCCGGATGCCTATGAGCGGCTGATCATGGACGTGATCCGCGGCAACCAGACCCTGTTCATGCGTCGCGACGAGGTTGAGGCCGCATGGCGGTGGATCGATCCGATCGTTGCGGCATGGGAAGACGGCGCACAGGCCGTGCAGGCCTATACCGCGGGCACATGGGGCCCGTCGGCGTCCATCGCCCTGATCGAGCGCGACGGCCGCACCTGGCATGAGAGCATCTGACGATGACTGAAGTGAAGTGGCACGAATTCGCCTCGGCGCAACCTCTGGCCGAGGCATTGGCGGAAACGGTGGCGAACCGTCTGCGCGAGGCGATCGAGGCACGTGGCTTGGCTGTCATTGCGGTATCCGGTGGTTCAACGCCACCGCCCTTCTTCAACGCGCTTTCACGCAAGGAGCTGGACTGGGCGAAGGTGACCGTGACACTGGTGGACGAGCGCTTCGTGCCGCCCTCCTCAGAGCGCTCCAATGCGCGACTGGTCGCCCATCACCTCCTGCAGAACGAGGCAGCGAAGGCCGATTTCGTTCCGCTCTATCGCGAATGCGACGAAGCCAGGGATGCAGCAGCGCAGGCAAGTGCCGCCATGGAATCGATTTCCGCAATCGATGTGGTTGTTCTGGGAATGGGAACGGACAAGCATACCGCTTCGTTCTTCCCTGACGCAGGCAATATTCGCGAGATCCTCGAGCAGGACGACGGCGACAGCGTGCTGTGCGTTGAAGCGCCCTCGGCCGGTGAGCCGCGCCTGACACTTTCGGTACCACGCGTCATCGGCGCACCTTTCGTGGCGCTGCATATCGAGGGCATCGACAAGAAGGATGCCTTCAATGACGCAATCGCTCAGCAGGAGGGCACGCTCTCTCCCATCCGCGCGGTGACCGAACGTCTCGGAAAAGCACTGCATGTCTATTGGGCACCCAAACAGGACAAGACGCCATGACTGCGACGAAAGGCATTGAAGCCGTTACCGAACGCATTCGCGAACGCTCCCGGGCCCTTCGCGAAGCCTATCTGGAACGCGTGGATGAGGCCGCTTCGAAAGGCCCGCACCGCTCGGTTCTGTCCTGCGGGAATCTCGCTCACGGATTTGCCGCCTGCGCACCCGGCGACAAGGCGGCTCTTGCGGGCGATGAGGTGCCCAATCTGGGCATCATCACCTCCTACAACGACATGCTCTCGGCGCATCAGCCGTTCGAGGACTACCCCAAGCTCATCAAGCAGGCGGCCCACGAGGCTGGCGGTGTTGCGCAGGTGGCAGGTGGCGTACCGGCCATGTGTGATGGCGTGACGCAAGGGCAGCCCGGCATGGAACTCTCGCTGTTCTCGCGCGATGTGATCGCCATGGCGACGGCGGTCGGCCTGTCGCACAACATGTTCGATGCAGCGGTCTATCTTGGCATCTGCGACAAGATCGTGCCGGGACTTACCATTGCCGCTTTCACCTTCGGACATATTCCGGCGATCTTCATTCCCGCCGGCCCGATGACGACGGGCCTGCCCAATGATGAAAAGGCGCGGGTGCGCCAGCTTTATGCAGAGGGCAAGGTGGGGCGCGAGGAGCTTCTTGAGGCGGAATCAAAGTCCTATCACGGTCCGGGCACCTGCACCTTCTACGGCACGGCCAATTCCAACCAGATGCTCATGGAGATCATGGGCCTGCATATCCCCGGAGCATCCTTCGTCAACCCGAACACGCCGCTGCGTGACGCGCTGACGCGCGAGGCGGTGAAGCGTGCGCTTTCCATCACCGGGCTTGGCAACGAATTCACGCCTGTCGGGCGCATGATCGACGAGAAATCCATCGTGAATGCCGTGGTCGGCCTCAATGCCACCGGCGGCTCCACGAACCACACTATGCACCTGGTGGCCATGGCGCGCGCCGCCGGGATCCACATCACCTGGGAAGACATTTCGGACATTTCCGACCAGGTGCCGCTGCTCGCACGGGTTTATCCCAACGGTCTGGCGGATGTGAACCATTTCCACGCCGCTGGCGGGCTCGGTTTCCTGATCCGCGAGCTTCTCGACGCAGGGCTACTGCATGAGGATGTGCGTACGGTCTGGGGCGATGGATTGCGCTCCTATGCGATCGAACCCAAGCTTGGAGAGGACGGATCCGTCATTCGCGAGCCTGCGCCCGCCAAGAGCGGCAACGAGAAGGTGCTCGCGCGCTACCCGAAGGCTTTCCAGCCCACTGGCGGTCTGCGCGTGTTGCGCGGCAATATGGGCAAGGCGATCATCAAGACTTCGGCCGTCAAACCGGAAAAGCGGGTCGTCGAGGCGCCTGCCATCGTCTTCCATGCGCAGGAAGAACTGCAGGCCGCCTTCAAGGCGGGTGAGCTTGATCGCGATTTCGTCGCCATCATCCGCTTCCAGGGCCCCAAGGCGAATGGGATGCCGGAACTTCACAAGCTGACACCGGTGCTCGGCCTTCTCCAGGACCGCGGCTATCATGTCGCCCTTGTCACCGACGGGCGCATGTCGGGCGCATCGGGGAAGGTGCCGGCGGCAATTCACGTGACACCAGAAGCCCTGGATGGCGGCCCCATCGGACGTGTCCAGACCGGGGACATGGTGCGGCTCGACGCGGAAAAGGGTACGCTTGAAATCCTTGTCGACCAGGCGGAATTCGAGACGCGCCCGCTTGCACAAGCGGATCTAAGCGGCAACAGTTTCGGCATGGGGCGTGAACTGTTTGAAGGCTTCCGTAAACTGGCGTCGCGCGCAGATGAGGGTGCCGCGGTTTTCTGAAACAGCACACAAGCGTAGTTCTCCGGCAGCTTCATCTTCCGGAACCAGCTGAGCCTCTGAGTGTTTCTCCTGAAGGGAGCGGTCATGGGCACATTCTGGGTACTCTTCAATCGCGTCGTGCGGGCATTGTGGTTCTTGCCCGCCATCTTTTCGGTGGCGGCACTTGTTGTCGTCTCGGCAGCGATACTGGTCTCCAGCTGGTTCCCCTTCGACGTCGATACGGAAAAACTACCCTTCACCATTTCTGCGGATGCGGTGGAGAGCATTCTGACCATCGTCGCCTCCAGCATGCTGGCGGTTGCGGTTTTCGCGCTGTCGACGCTCGTCGCGCTGCTGAACAACGTCTCGCAAAACGCCACCCCGCGTGCGGTTCCCCTGATCGTCGCAGACCGTGCGGCGCAGACGGCCATCTCGATCTTCATCGGCGCTTTCCTTTTCTCCGTGGTGGGCATTATCGGCCTGTCGGCCGGGATTTACTCGGAGCTGGGCAGGATCATCCTCTTTTCCTCCAGTATCTTCGTCGTACTGGTCGTGGTGTGGGCGCTTTTGAGATGGATCAGCGAAATCTCGCGTATCGGACGTATCGAGGAGACAGTGGAGCGTGCCGAAAATGCCACCTGGTCCGCGCTGAAGCGCATGGGGCGCGCCGGCCAGTTCGGTTGCAAGGCGCGGCGCTCGATCCCCGCGCAGGCAACGCCGCTGAACTGCAGCGAGATCGGATATCTTCAGCATTTCGATCCGGTGGCGCTGCAAAAAGTGGCAGAGATGAAGGATCTGCACATCCATCTGCCGATCCGTCCCGGCTCCTATGTCGACCATCAGACGCCTCTTGCCTGGGTGGAAGGTGATGCGGATGAGGAGTGCATGGACGAATTGCGCAGTGCCTTTCTCGTGGGCAGTCGACGCACCTTTGAATATGACCCCGGCTTCGGACTTATCGTGTTGAGCGAGATCGCACAGCGCGCGCTTTCTCCCTCACTGAATGATCCGAAAACCGCCATCCACGTCGCGACCGTCCAGACGCGACTTCTTGCCGATTGGGAAAGCCGGTGGGAGGCGCTGGCGGAAGCCGATCAGCATGACCGCGTCAGCCTTGTCCCTGTTGACGATGCAGAAATGCTGCGCGCCGCGTTCGACGGTCTGGTAACCGACGGCGTTGAATCGCGCGAGGTCGTCAATGTCATCCTGCGCAGCTTGCACACGATCCAGAAGATTGCCCCCCAACGTCTGGCAGGCCCCGCGAGACAGCTTGCCGGCGAAGTGCTGGAACGCTGCTATGATACGCTCGCACATGAGCTGGACATAGAAGCCGTTCGCGAAACCGCGATCGCCTATGGCTTCGAACAGGCACAGGATGCAGGCAGCAACGCCACGCACTAATGTCCGGGATGCATCTCAGCTCACCATGCTGCGTCGTTCCTCGCTGGGCGGGCGACCGAATTGCAGGCGGTAGCTTTGCGCAAAATAGGAATGCGAGGAGAAGCCGGTTGCAAGCGCGACGCTCAAGATCGGCATATTAGTCTGGCGCAAGAGCTCGCGCGCGCGCTCGAGCCTCATGCGCATGTAGTAACGGCTCGGCGTCACGTTCAGGTGCCGCAGGAACAGGCGCTCCACCTGCCTGACCGACAGATTGGCGGCCTTCGCAAGCTGGGCTGCAGAGAAGGGTTCGTCGAGATTGTCTGCCATTAGCTCAACTATCTTCTTCAACTTCTCGGATTTGCCGGCAAGTTCGCTTTCCGGTCCCGTACGCTGCCTGTCCCCCTGGGAGCGGATGCGCTCGTGCTGCACCTGGTTGGCGACCGCGGTTGCCAGCGTGGAGCCGAAATCGGCGCGGACTATCTCAAGCATCAGGTCAATGGAGGTGCTGGCACCGGCGCAAGTATAGCGGTTGCGGTCGATCTCATAGACATTGTTGGTGCACTCGATATCGGGGTACCGCTCCTGGAAGCTTGCCCTGTTCTCCCAATGTATCGTGCAACGATAGCCGTCCAACTGGCCCGCTTCGGCAAGCAGGAACGTGCCTGCTGCGAGCGCACCGAGCCCCCTGCCCTGACGCCCCCAGTTTCGAAGCGCTGAAAGCACCTTGCTTTTGGCCGGGAACTCGGTCGTCAGACCGACACAGGTGAAAAGAATATCCTGCGGCGGAAGGTCGGCCACCGCATAGTCGACCTTCAGCGCGAGGCCATTGGAGGCCATGACCGTTTCACCGTCCGCCGAAGCCGTGGTCCAGCTGTAGTAGTCCCTTTCAAGCAGGCGGTTCGAGGTGCGCACCACATCGATGGCGGCTGCCAGTGACAGCATCGAAAACTTGTCGACCAGCAGAAAGGCAAATTGCCGCCCTGCGGGCGTAAGATCCTTCAACATGTGACCACCATGGCAGCGTCAGCAGGATTCGCCAAGCCTTACAGGCGCGGCGCGGGCATGCCGGCGGCCCGGCAGGCGGAAGCAAGCGTGTTGGCCATGAGCATGGCGATCGTCATCGGGCCGACGCCTCCGGGCACGGGCGTTATGGCTCCTGCCACCCGTTCAGCTTCTGCATAGGCGACGTCACCCACAAGCCGCGTCTTTCCCTCTCCACGCTCGGGCGCATCTATGCGATTGATGCCGACATCGATGACGGTAGCGCCTGGCTTTATCCAGTCACCACGCACCATCTCCGGACGACCGACCGCAGCGACGAGAATATCGGCGCTGCGTGCAAGGGTGGGCAGATCGCCGGTTCGGCTATGCGCGATGGTGACGGTGGCATTTGCCGCCAGAAGCAGGCTCGCCATGGGTTTTCCGACAATGTTGGAGCGGCCAATGACGACTGCGTTTTTGCCGGAAAGGTCGCTGCCCAGTTCGCGCTCGATCATCAGCATCGCACCGGCAGGGGTGCAAGGCACGAAAGCCCTGCCGGCACTGCCCGTCGCAACCATCCCCACATTCATGTAGTGGAAACCGTCGACATCCTTCTTAGGCGCAATGGCCTGGATCACGCGGTCGGGATCGATCTGTTCAGGCAAGGGAAGCTGGACCAGGATGCCGTGGATGGCCGGGTCCGCATTCAGGCGCGCGATCAATTCGAGGAGTTCATTTTCCGGCGTGTCGGCGGCCAGGTCATGCTGCACGGAATGAAAGCCACACTCCTTGGCGCGTTTGGATTTCGCGCCGACATAAACCTGGCTTGCAGGATCTTCACCGACCAACACGACTGCCAGACCGGGGACGATGCCCTTCTCGCTCAAATCGCGAGCGTGATGCGCAACCTTCCCCGTGGTTTCTGCCGCAAGAGCCTTACCGTCGATGATGCGCGCCATGGTCTTCCCCTTCGCTCCACCGGAGCGTGTGCCAGCTCAAGACGCGCTCCATGAATTGCGTTTAGGCAGCTATGACCGGCAAGGCAATGACTAGTTGCCCCTGCATGCGCTTTCCCCAACCTTTGTGCCGCAGCTGGTTCTAGCGATAGGCAGCGCGTTTGGCGGCGAGCATATCCATTTCCATGCGCAAGGCGCGCAGCTCCTCGCGCAGTTGATGGACCTGTTCATCTACCTGTTCACCAGCATCATGGTAGGCGGTGCGCTCGTCCCGGTCATATTGATATTGTCCATGGGTGCCGTAATCTGCGCGCGGCGCAGCTGCGTAGGTCTCCTGACCATAGGGATAGCCTGAGACCTCCCTGTCCCGTGCACGATCTTCGGCATAGCGTTCCCTGCCGCGCGGCGGAGGGTTGTCATGGTCAGAGGAATAGACCGGGGCTCCGGCTGGTTGGCCACGCATATTGTCCCGCAGGCTCGTCCATGCTCCCCAGAGCGCGCCCAGAGCCACACCGGCAAGAAAGCCGAGCAATGCGCCGGCAATCGCTATCGTCTTTCGCGTCGGCGGTTCGGAAAGCAGCGGCGCATAGGCCGGGGAGATGACACTCACATTCGAGGTGTTCAAATCGCGCTGCTCCCCTGTTTCGCGGGCGCGCAACAGAAATGCCTCATAGACGGAGCGACGGGCACCGGCCTCGCGCTCCAGTTCGCGCAGCTTGACCTGATCGGTTTCAAGATCGCCTTTCTGCACTTTCAACCGGGCAAGACGAGCAGCCAGATCCTGCTCAAGCTCCACTGCACGTTTCAGTTCAACCTGCATGGACGCCGCGACACGGCGCAGTTCCCGCGCGATGGCATCACGAACGCCTGCCAGTTCCGCTTGAATGGCCTGATTGTCGGGATGACGCGGTCCAAGCCTGATGCTTGCGCGATCCGCCTGCTGTTTGAGCGCCGTGTATTGGCTTAGCAGCTCGGTCATGACGGGTGAGGCCACCTGCTCAGGCAAAGCGCCTCCCAGAACATCCTCGACTCCCAGTTCACGGGCGGTGCTCACACGGGCGTTCAGTTCGGCGGTGCGCGCGCGGGCGGTGCTAAGCTGATCGTTCAGCTTGAGGATTTCGTCTTCGGAGATCAGGCGCCCCTGGACGTCGATGATGTCGTTCTGCGCCTTGAAGTCGGCGACCGCCTGCTCTGCGGCGGCCAGTTCGGTCTGCAATTCGCCGAGCCGGTCCGTGATCTCGTTGGTTGCGCGGTCTGCCGTCTGCGCCTGCATGTTGCCGGCGGTTTCCATGTAGACTTCCGCGACCGTGGTGGCCACATCGACGGATTTGTCGGGGTCCTGCGTCGTCGCACCGATATAGATGATGAATGTGCGAGCGGACCGGCCGACGGACAGTTTTTCGGCCAGATTGCTCACAGCAAGCGCTTTACGCTCGGCTTCACTTGACGCGGTGCTGCCTGCTGCACGGCCGAGAATGGTTGTCAGCAATCCACCGCTGCCTTGCCCGTTGAATTCGGGATCTTCGTCCAAAGCCAGACGGTCGACGACCTGATTCAAGACCGTCCCGGACCGGATGATGCTGACCTGGTTCTCGATGAGCGCCAGCGTCGCATCCGATGGTAGACCGTCACGGGTCAGCTCCCGCTCCACGAGTTGGAGATTGCGGGGATCGAACAGAAGTTCGGTGGAGGCGTAATATTCCTTCGGCGTGGACAGCGCCACGAGTACACCCAGCACGCCGCCAATGATCGTGGTCAGCACGATGACCCATCGCGCGGCGGCAATTCCGGAGATCACCCTCATGGGATCAATGATGGGGCGCCAGTACTGGTCCTGTCGTTCATTCGATCCATCCCGCACCTGATTGTCGGACCTGGAACGCGGAGGCGGACTGGTATCAGGCTGCGGTTCATGCCTTGCATCCCGGCCCTTCAGGCGCTCCCACCAGCTTGTTTTTGCGCGGTCATCGCGCGGTGGCATCTTTTCCGCAGCTTGATGGTCACGAAAGCGGGCTTCATTGCCTCGTTGATATTCGTCCTCATGGAGCGGCTCTGGCCTGCGCTGGCCCTGATGGGAAGCAGAAAGCAGCGAATTGGAGCGGCGCGCCCTTTTCGCATCAGCAGCAGAAGAAGCTGCCCTGCGCCCTTTCGCACCAGACGATGTGTCAAACATGGAATTCCGCCCATACCCAAGCAGGCCCGGAAGCAGCCTGCGTTTATGTCAAGCAAAGCTAAACTCACACGGGTAACAAAGGGTTAATTGCACCGAAGCGCGGTTACAACCAACCGGACATTAAGCTTTGCATGATAGGCGGTCCTCCTGAACAAGCAGGGGCACTACCATCAGACCGCTTCAAATCATTGCACAGAAGGCACATCTGCTGCGCGACTACTTCAAGGCGATCAGCGGCTCGGCGGGACGACTCGTCTTCTCGCTCGCCTATTTCGTGCTTTTGGCGAACGCGCTCTCCATCGCGGAGTTTGGCCTGTTTGCCACGGCGTCAGCGGCGGGCGTGGTGCTTTCGCGCATTTTGGGCTTCGGCTTCATCGCGCCGCTCTACCGGATCGCCACGGTCAAACCGCGACTGCTGGGGGCCTATACGGCCGGTTTCATGGGACTGAGCGCCCTTTCGCTGCCCGTGCTCGCTGGTGCCGCGTGGTTGATGTATCTGTTGTTTTTCGCGAGCGACATGCCGCTTGGCATTTTCGCGGCCATTGTTGCGTCCGAAGCGTTGCTTTGGCGACCGACCGAAGCAGTCATCATCGTCAATAACGGGCTCAATCGCTTTGGGCGCGGCGCGTTTCTGACAATCATGGGCACGGCAATCCGATGCGCGGCGGCCTTTGTTTTCGTCTTCGCATCCGAACGTAACCTGGCGAACTGGGCGGTCTATTATCTGGCCGCAAATGGACTGTCTCTGCTCATCGCCGCCGGCTTCTTCTATCCGTGGAGGCGTTTGAAGTTCACGCCGGAACTTTACGGTCGGCGGCTGCCGGACGCGCTTTATGTCTCGGCCGCAGAGATCCTGTTCTATCTGCAGATGGAACTCGACAAGCTTCTGGTTCTGGCACTCGGAAATCCGCAGTTGGCCGGGATCTATGCCATCATAATGCGCCTTGTCGACCTGACCGCCATACCGATCCGCACCTTCTCGATGCTGCTGGTCCAAAAGATGATGCGGATGCCCGACCTCCTGAAGCGGCTGACCGTCCGCTTCGGCATTGAAGGCGCGATATTCGCCGTCTCCACAATGGGACTGTTGGGGCTGGCGATCATCCTGCATTTCCATCCACGGCTTCTTGGCGACAATGTCGCCGAAGCCGCACCACTCGTGATGCTGGCGCTTGCCATCCCCGGATTGCGCAATCTGGTTGAATATCAGGCCGAGCTGCTCTTTGCCCGCGGTCAGACGGCTTGGCGGGCAATCAACCTTGTCCTGATCGGTGCTCTCAAGGCAGGTGCACTTGCGCTGATCCTGTCGCTGCACGAAGCGCCACGGGAAATCGTATTGTCGCTGAACTGGGCGTTTCTAGCGCTGTATCTTCTCTCGCTGGCACTCACCAGCATAGCTCTCACGCACCCGGCCAAGCGGGTCTAGGATGCATGTCAGAGTAAGAGGCGGCGCAAGGTGTCAAGATTGGTACCAGTGAAGGACTGAATACCGACTGCGACCTGCTCAGGCGTCATGGAAGCGGCAAAATGCTCCAGTCCCGCCACGTCGAGGCCTGGGCCATCCCAGTAGACCTTGCACAGCGAACGATCCGCGTGGAAGTGGCCGGCACCGTGCAGCACCTCGTCCACATACCGGCCATAGAGAATGCATTCGGAGAATTTGCGGACCCGCGCGACCGCCTGAACCCAAGAGGTTCCATGGCGGGATTCCACGTGACGCATCATGGAAAGAACTGTGTCGCGCCGCCACGCGATGACGGTGGATATGTAGTCGTGCGGGGGCACAGGCTCCGCCGGCAGGCCGAGTGTTCTGCCTGCATTGGCCGACCAGGTCAGGTGATCGCCGTCAGCGGGCAATGCATCATCGCGCCGGTAGAGGCGGAGTGCGCTGCCGTGCCAGAATTGCGCGAGGTGGAAATCCTTCAGGAACAAGACGTCCGAATCGCAATAGGCGATGGTCTTCTGCGGGATATGTGCGGCAATGGCTATGCGGCGAAGCTGCTGCACATGCCAGCCCCGCAATGGCGGCAGTTTCGTGCTGACCCAGATGCGGCGGCGCAGAAGGCTCGTCGGATCAGGCAAGTCGTGCAGCCATGAGGGGAGAATGTCACGTTCGTCCACGACTTCACGGCGTCTGCTTTCCAGTTGCCTGAAGCGGGATACGTCGCGACCGGAGACGAGCAGATAGTGCTTGTCCATGCCGGAGACATGGCGATCTATGGATTCACACAGGAGCCTGCATCGCTCCAGATCCGGCCCATAGCTCGGCGTCGCGATCGCCGCACCATTGTGACCATCGTTTGTCATGCTCATGCGCCACCTGCGCTACCAGCAATCTTCTGGCGCAAGACGCGCGTCAGGAAAAGCGGATTGCCGAGGATATAGCGGCGCCAGAGGCGCTTGGGCTCAAGAGCAAGGCGATAGAGCCACTCCATCCGCAAGCTGCGTACCCATTGCGGTGCGCGCGGAATGTCCTCGCTCAGAAAGTCGAGAAGTGCACCGATGCCGAAGGCGAGCGTGCAATGTCGGTGATCAAGCTTGTCCGCGATCCAGAATTCCTGTCGCGGAACACCCATTCCTACAAGGAGGATATCCGGCCGTGCCTCAGCCAGCCCCGCCAAAAGCGCTGCCTCCTCGGCCGGGGAAAAAAATCCGTGGTGACGGAATACAATCTGGTGCTGCTTGTATCGGTCTTGCAGAAGAACCGCAGCAGCGCTGTTTCGCTCCTCGGTCGTGCCTATGAGGCCGATGCGCAAGGGCGTTGCCGTTGCGGCTAGAAGCGCCGGCACGAAATCGGTGCCATTCAGATTGGCCGGGAAAGGCTGGCCGTAAAGCAGTCGCGCGGCGATGTCGACGCCCAAACCGTCGGGCAGCACCGTGAATCGTTCGAGGACCTGTTTGAAATTCCGAGCCGTGCTGGCCAGATTCGCGTTATGTGCGTTCAGGAATGAAATTCGCGTGAAGCTTCGCCTGGAGATCGCAGCCTGCAATTCGAAGATGGCCTCCTCCCATCCCAATACGCGGACCTGATTGCCCAGAATGTCGTGGGAACAGGGTCGAGATCGCGATGCTGCTTCGAGCTTTGCGGCCTGGCTCATGCGGCGGCCCCGATCCGGACACCACCCAAAGCGGCAAGGCCCCTGGCCAGTTCGGTGTCGAGCCGTCCGATCTGGTCTTGATAGAACTTGCTGCCATCAACAACGGGTGGCGGATTTTCCACGAGCTGCAACAACGCCTCGGCAAAAGCCTTGGGTGCGTCCGCCCGAATGCAGTTGTCGGGGATGCTGGCGATGCCGCGCAGGGAGTGTGTCGTGGCAACAGCGGGCAGGCCCAGTTCGAAAGTCTCGATGGTCTTGAGCTGCACGCCCGTGCCAGCGCGGCTGACAAGCGGCACGACCTTCGCTGCCGAGACAAATTCCTGTGCATCGGGAACCCGCCCCGCGAAAGTGACTGCGCGATATCGGTCTGCCATCCCTTCCGGAGCGCGTCCGCCGATGCGAATATCGAGCTTGCCCTCGAGCAGCGGGACCACCTCATCGAGGAACCAGCGAAGTCCGATCATGTTCGGCGCCCAGGTCCAGGTGCCGATCAGTGCTGCGTCGAAAACTGCCTCGCCCCTGCGCGTGGAAGCAGGCAGCGTGGTGCGTGTGACGAGCGGCAGCGCAGCCGAGCGATCCGGCGTTGCAACGCCCAGCTTCTCCCGGTCGTCTTCGGCAAAGGTGTAGACAAAACGCGCTCCCTCGCAGAGCCTCCTTTCGAGGTCACGCAGGAGGCGTGCCTCGCGGCGAAAGAGACAGCGCGTGAGGAAGCTGTCGGCGGCTGCAGCATTCTCGACAGCCGAAACATGCTCCACATTATGCGCGATATAGAGATAGGGCCAGCGCGTCAGCACCTTCTCGAATGCGCCCGCGAACTGCACGGAGTTGAGTATCAAACCGTCGATTGGCCCGAGTTTTTTCAACTCGTCCTCGACATTCTCCGGCGAAACCGTGCGCAATTTGGCGCTCGCGAATGTCAGGCCGTTCTGCACCGCGGTTGCCAGCCACGAAAGCTTCTGCCTGGTGGAGGCACCATCGGTGGTCACATCGACGGCATCCAGCACCACCGTGCGGTCGGGCTCCAGCGCGTCTTTTCCGGGCCACACGAAACCAAGGATAGAAACCTTCACACCCGCGCGGCGCAAGGCATCCAGTACCGCGGCGTTGGCGATCTCGTAACCGGTTTCCGGTGTCCCGCATGGCACGAGCGATGTGGCAAAGACTAGATGCATCTGGCTCCTCTTGTGCTCGCACTGCTCTAGCAGAAACGCGTGAAGTGAAGATTAAGCGCGGCGGTATAACCGGAACCGGCGACACAATGCGCGTAAAGGTGGTGAAGGTATTTAACGCGCCCTTAATGGCGTGTGCATAAAAGAAGCTCGAGGCCAAGGGCGGGGATGACTGAATGACCACTGCACAGACAGGTGCAAATGTTGAGATTTTCGCGCGCTCACCGGGCGTGCTGGAACCGGAGATCGTCGTCACGGTCCCGACATTTCGCCGTCCCCGGCAGATTCTGGAAACCTTGCAATCACTGATCCAGCAGCGCACCACCCGCCCATTTGCGGTGATCGTGATGGAGAACGAAACGAACGGTGGTGAAGGTGCCCATGCGGCCGCCCCGCTTTTCCAGGACGGAAGCATTGATGGCCTGGTTCTTCTTGCTCACGATCGCGGCAATTGTTGCGCGTACAATGCCGGCTTTGAAACTGCCCTGGCCGAATTTCCGGGCGCCCGCGCGATAGCCATAATCGATGACGACGAGTTGGCCGATCCGGATTGGCTTGAGGAAATGGCGGCCTGTGCCGATCGTCTGGCGGCAGACATCGTTGGCGGGCCGCAGATACCGATCTTTGCCGACCCCGAACATGAAGCATGGCGCACACATCCGGTCTTTTCGCCACCCTATGAGCGCACGCAGAAAGTGGAGGCGCTCTATTCCTCCGGAAATCTTTATATTCGCCGGGGCGTGCTTGAAGCCATGCCGAAGCCCTATCTGGACCTGAAGTTCAATTTCCTGGGCGGTGGGGATTCCGATTTCCTCAGCCGGGCGCGCCAGAAAGGCTTCCAGCTTGCCTGGTGCGCGGAAGCGCCGGTTCGCGAGACCGTCCCGTCCAGGCGCCTTGAGGCCGACTGGATACGCGCACGCTCGCTGCGCAACGGCGTCATCTCCACCCTGGTAGAGAAGAAGAAGCGTGCCGGCGAAAGGGCTGGAAACCTCAAGGTCATTGCCAAGAGCCTCGCACTACTTTGTCTTTCGCCCCTGCGGGGGTTGCGCCGCTACATCGCGACCCGCTCCTGCTCCATCGGCATGTATCCGATCTATGTTGGTCTCGGACGCGTCTTGGCAGAATTCGGCTATATGAATGAGCAGTATCGCGAACCCGAGAAAAACTGACATCGCCCCGGCGAGCGTCGAGCGCATCAGCGCACAAGTCGCGACGGTCATCGCCAGCGTGATTCTCACGCTTGGACTGGTGTCCTTCCGCCCGTTCCAGCCTTCCGGACCGGAAGGCGAAACAGGCGGCGACATCCTGAACCAGCTTGGTTATGGCAGCCTTGGCGTACTGGCACTGGCGGCCATGGTGATGCTTGTCAATCGCCGCACGCTCTCGGCGTTGCTGAGCCCGTGGTGGCTCATTCTCCTGGGTTTCGTCGCGCTGGCCGTGACCAACGCGCTCTACCCTTCAAGCTCGATGCGTTCTGCAGCCTTCACCATTATCGGCGTCATCTGCATGTGCGGCGTGCTTGTCATACCGCGCAACGTCGATGCTTTCTCACGCGTGCTTGCGGTCGCCTCGCTGGCTGCACTGGCAATCAGCTATTACGGCATCCTGTTCAAGGCCGGCATTGCCATACACGGCGGCGACGGCTTCGAACCGCAGCATGCCGGGCTGTGGCGTGGCAGCTTTTCGCACAAGAACATCGCGGCTCCGGTCATGGCCTGCATCAGCCTTTGCGGACTTTACCTCCTTCGGCGCGGCTGGCGCCTCGTCGGTGCGATCATTCTTGTGAGCGCATTGTTCTTCATGACGCAAACGGGCTCCAAGACCACGCTCGCCACGGTGCCACTGGCAATCGCGATGGTGATGCTACCCGGCATGATCGGCATGCGCGCCATGGCACCGATCTGTGTGGCCACGGCATTGATCGTGCTTGCGCTGGGCACGCTGGGAACCGTGTTCATTGAGCCGCTGAAAGAGCTGCGCGAGGCGATCAGCCCAGACCTTACATTCACAGGCCGCACGGCCCTGTGGGACTTCATGGGCGAGCATATCGCCGAGCGCCCGCTGACCGGTTATGGTTTTGCCAGTTTCTGGGGCACCGAACATGTGCTGCTTGCGGATCTGCCTTTCGATCGTGAATGGGACATTCGCGGGATCGTGCATGGCCATAACGGCTATCTCGACCTGGCCATCATCATGGGGCTGCCGGCACTCGCAGTTGCGATAATCGCATTCGTTATCGCACCCATCCGCGATTATGTGCGTACGCCGCTGCTGCGCGAAAATGTCCTGATGTCGGAATTCTTCATGATGGTGCTCACCTTCACGCTGATGAACGCATTCCTGGAAAGCTTCTTCTTCCGGCGCGCCGATCCGGTCTGGCTGTTCTTCGTTCTCGCTGTTTTCGGTCTGCGCGTGGTGGCACGTTTCCCTATCCGCTAGGCCTGCGGTTTCCCAGCGCCAGCGCATCGTGTAGATGCGGTACTCCAGTAAAGCGAATGGGAGCGCGTCATGGGCAAATCAGTCATCCTCGTTGGTTGCGGCAATATGGGCTACGCCATGCTGAAGGGCTGGATTGCCTCGGGAAAGCTGGTCCCGGCAGATGTGAACGTGGTCGAGCCCAACGAGGCGCTTCGCGCTCGCGCGCAGGAACTCGGTGTCACGACGGTTGAGGACGCGTCTGATCTTGCCTCCGGAGACCTCATCGTGTTTGCGGTCAAGCCGCAGGTGATGGGCAAGATCGTTCCTGCCTATCAGCGTTTCGAAGATGCAACATTCGTGAGTGTCGCCGCGGGTACCGGCGTCGCGACATTTACCGAAATTCTCGGCCCTTCAAGCGCGGTTATCCGCTGCATGCCCAATACTCCGGCTGCAATCGGCAAGGGGATGATGGTTGTCTTCGCAAACGGGAATGTAAAACCGGCCATGCTGGACTTCGTGAAGGCTCTGCTGGCCACCAGCGGCGAAGTCACGATGATCGACAGCGAAGAGCTCATGGATGCCGTAACGGCAGTCTCGGGCTCGGGACCTGCCTACATATTCCACTTCATCGAATGCCTCACCTCAGCAGGGGAGAAAGCGGGGCTTCCCGCCGAAACCGCGAAACTTCTTGCCATGCAGACGGTATGGGGTGCAGCCTGTCTGGCAAAGGAAAGCGGCGAAGAGCCGGGCCTGTTGCGCGAACAGGTGACAAGCCCCAATGGCACCACGGCTGCAGCGTTGTCGGTTTTCATGGATCAGCACGAGCTCGAAGAGCTTGTCGGAAAAGCGGTTGCAGCCGCCAAGAAGCGGTCGATGGAGCTTGGGCAGTAGCCAGCTTGGACCTGGGAGGCGTTTCTGTGGTGCGGTTGACGGACTTGTGCGGGCCCATTGCCCCTTGCCCGTCCAACCACCCTGTGCAAAGTGCCTTTCGAACTCGGCAATACAGGGAGGATGACCTATGCCACGCATCACACGCAGACTTTTCAGTGCGCTTGCACTTTCAACTGCCGCGGCCTTCGCTTTCCCCGCGAATGCTGCCGACAAGATCAATGTGGGCATTCTGTCGCTGACGTCGCATTCGCCCAGCATCATTGCCGAGGCAAAGGGTTATTTCGACGAGCAGGAGCTTGAGGTCGAATTCGTTTCCTTCCAGGCAGCACAGCCCATGGCTGTCGCGATCGCATCGGGGGATGTCGATTTCGGCATGACGGCCATCTCCGGCGGTCTGCTCAGCCTTGCCGACAAGGGTGTGGTGAAGATCATCGGCGGCGCGCTGCAGGAAACACCGGACGTCGAAGGACAGAAGATACTGGCCTCCAAGGCGGCTCACGACGACGGTGTGAAGACACCGGCTGATCTGAAGGGACGCAGCTTCGGCATCACCACCACCGGATCGTCCTTCCACTACATGGCGCACAAGATCGCCGACAAGGAAGGTTTCGACCGCTCCGAGATCAAGGTAAAGCCGCTGCAGAAGGTGCCGGCCGTGATTGCCTCGCTCAAGAGCGGGCAGATCGACGCCTGGTCGATCGTGCCGAATATCGCCGGCGCGCTGACCAAGGGTCCGGAAGTGGTCGAGATCGGCAAGGTTTCCGACTATATCGACAACTATCAGGTGACGACGGTCTTCACCTCCACCTCCAATGTCGAAGAGAAGCCGGAACTGGTGAAGCGCTTTCTTGCCGCCCTCTCCAAGGGCATCTCCGACTATAATGCGGCCCTCGTCGACAAGAGCATGAGTGAGGAAGAGACCGCGGAGATCGTCAAGGCGATCCACCAGTATGTCTATTCCGACCAGCCCATCGACAAGGCGGACCCGCGCATTCGCGCCGGCGCAATGCGCATCAATGAAAATGCTGCCCTTTCGATGGCCAGTGTCGAGGACCAGCTTGAATGGTTCAAGTCGGAAGGTCTCGCGCCCGAAGGCGTGACGATCGAAAAGCTGGTCGATACCAGCTTCGTCGAGGCCCGCTAACATCATCGGGCGCAGCCTTGGCCGCTGCGCCCGCCTACACCCCGGACAAGCCATGCAGCTCATCGCACGCAACATAACGCACCGCTATGGCGGACGGCTGGTGCTGGACGATATCTCCTTTTCAATAGGTGAAGGCGAGATCGTTTGCGTCGTCGGGCCTTCGGGCTGCGGTAAATCCACGCTGCTGCGCATATTGGGGGGACTTGAAAAAGCCGATGAGGGCGAGGCACTTGTTGCCGGCGAAGCGCCCGAAGGTTCACTGAACCCGCTGACATACATCTTCCAGGATTTCGCGCTTCTGCCCTGGCGCAGCGTGCGCGGCAATGTGAGCCTTGTTCTGGAAGATCATGGCATTCGCGGCGCGCGCGCAAACGCGATCATCGACGATGTTCTTGCGCGCACAAACCTCTCCGATTTCAGGGATGCCCTGCCCCGCCAGCTTTCCGGCGGCATGAAGCAGCGCGTGGCGATTGCCCGGGCGCTTGCCGTCAAACCCGCCATCATGCTCATGGACGAGCCGCTCTCCGCGCTGGACAGCCAGACGCGCGAACTCCTGATGGATGACCTTGTCAGCCTATGGAGCCGCGAGCCGTTTTCCGCCTGCTACGTCACGCACAATCTCAACGAGGCCGTGAGGCTTGGCACGCGCATTGTAGTATTGTCGCGCCGACCCGGACGCATCCGCGAAATCGTCGAGATCGACATGCCTATCGATGAGCGCGCCGAGCGGCTGGTCGAACTGGAAAAGCTTCAGCGCCATGTCTGGGAGATTATGCGCGAGGAAGCACGTGAAGCGGATCGGGAGATCGCCAATGTCTGACCAGACCGCAAACGCGCCAATCAAGAGGGAACCGCATGAGGGCTTGCGACCGGTGCCTTTCCGCGGCGGGGGCTTTCGCCATCGCAAGCTTGGGCCTGTTGCACCCGTGGTGTTTCTCGCCATCCTGCTCGTTTGGGAACTTGGTTCGCGCTCCGGCTTCATCAGCCAGATCGCATTGCCTGCACCATCGGCTGCACTGGCGGCCCTTGGTGATCTCATCTCCACGGGCATGCTGTGGAAGCATCTTGGCGCGAGCCTTTACCGCCTTCTGGTGGGCTGGGCTTTCGGCAGCCTGCTGGGCATTGCCGTGGGCCTTCTGATCGGGCTTTTCTCGCTTGCGCGCGCAGGCCTGCTGCCGCTCGTTTCGGCTCTCTTCCCGATCCCGAAGATCGCGCTTCTGCCGCTCTTCATCATCTGGTTCGGCATCGGCGAAGGCTCCAAGGTCGCGACCATCCTGTTCGGCACCTTCTTCCCGACCGTCATCGCCACCTATGGCGGGGTGGACAATGTGGACCGCAATCTGATCCGCATGGGCCAGTCCTTCGGCATGAGCTGGCTTTCCATAGTGCGCAAGATCATCATTCCCGGCGCCATGCCCGCCATCCTGTCAGGCGCGCGCATTTCCGCCTCCATCGCCATTGTCCTGCTGGTCGCGGCCGAGATGATCGGCGCGGAATTCGGTATCGGCGCCTATATCCTGATGGCAGGCGCGCTCTTTGCCCTCGACCAGTTGATCGCGGGCGTGGCGATCCTCTCCATCCTGGGTCTGAGCATTGCGTGGCTGATCGGAAAAGCCGAGCAACGGCTGCTAGCCTGGCGCAACTGAGCCGGCACAGAAAAATAAAATCGGAAGAGTGCAAAATTTCCCCGATCGGGGCGCTGGACAGACAAAATTCTCGTGCTATAACCCACGCGCCTCAGGCGGAAACCAACACCGCCCCGCGACACTCGCGCAGGCAAGCCCGGATAGCTCAGTTGGTAGAGCAGCGGATTGAAAATCCGCGTGTCGGTGGTTCGAATCCGCCTCCGGGCACCATTTTCCAGGATGCCTTCGCTCCGCATCCCTATCAAAGTGCAGAGTTAATTTTCGCCCCATAATTGGTGAATTGTAACGACTGGCAAGAACATCCGCATGGGATCTGAGGGAAGCGGCTGGAAGCCATAATTCGCATAGAGCCTGCTGCGCCTTTCGACCAGTTCCGGTTGACCATTATCCAGAACGTCCAGAACAACGATCGCGATACCCACATGCTCAGCCGCTCTGGCCACACGAATGAGGGCGTCGACCAGCAGTTCACCACCCAAGCCTTGCCCCGAGTAGCGCTGATCAACACCTATCATGGAGAGGAATGCCGCTGGTATGCTGCCATGCGAGGGACGGTTTCGCGCGAATCGAGCAGGCAGACGCGTATAGTCGACAGCATGTGCATTGAGCGCATAGTAGCCGATGACCCTGTCCTCATCATCTAGCATCACATAAATGCGGGAGTTATTAACTTTCGAAAGTTTTCGTGCTGTTCGCTTCAGAAAATTATCGACTGCCGCGACGCCACAAGAGAAACCGCTGCGGTCATGTCTCTCCGTGTCGAGCAACTCGATCCGGTAGCTGCGCAGATCGTGGTTCGTCACTGAGACTTGGCTCTTCGAGAATGCCTTTTGTAGGCGGCGCGCAACTTCTCGGTCGGCGCGGGCGGTGTGTCCAGCGCCTCAAAGAAGGCTGCATGATCAACGACCTGTAGTGTCGTCCGCTCATGTGCCGCGATCGTCTGCAAGGCGGACTGATAAGCCGCATTCATCGTGAAGACGCTGTCATCCACTCCACTTAGCGCCGCTGCCTGCTGAATGGCATGCTTGATGCGCGGCTTTGTACGGAAATTCATCCGCTCACTGGCCCGCTCATCAATCTCAGCAGTGGCGTCTGCAAACATGCGCATGGTGGAACTCCTTCCATGCGGCGAAATGTACGCCGTTGTGACGTACTTTTCAAGAGTAAGTCACCCCAGCCAGTTCCCGCAACCCAGTTCCACCGGCCTTTTCTCCGCAATCGATTGCTGCGCTGCCAGCCCCATGGCGACTGCTTTCAGCCCGTCTTCCAGGCTGACTTCCGGTGCGCCGCCTTCGCGGACCAGGCGGTTGAAGCCTAGATGCTGGAAATAGGTGGAGCCGTGGTGGTCGCCCTGGGCGAGGATCTTGGGATCTACCTTCATGACCTCGATCTGCTCCTTGCGGGCAGCGCGGTCGGCCACGACATATTCGGCGTGTTTGACCTGGCCATCAGGCTCGAAGCGGCCGGGGCCCGGCACGCGTGCCTCCAGCAGCGCGGTGGAGCCGATGGCGCTGACGCGTTCCTGAAAGTGGGAGCCTTCGGCAAACATGCAAAGCTCCAGCATGGCACTGACTCCATTGGCGAATTCTATGGTCGTGAAACTGTGGTCGAGGATATCGGGCACGCGCCCGTCATAGGCTTCGTCCAGGTGGTTGATCGCCTGCCCGCCGATGGCATGGATGCGCACGGGCTCCGACTTGATCATCAGGCGCATCAGGTCGAAGAAGTGGCAGCATTTTTCCACCAAAGTGCCGCCGGAGGAGATGTTGAAGCGGTTCCAGTTTCCGACCTTCTGCAGGAAGGGAAAGCGACGCTCGGTAATGGAGACCATGGCGAGCTTGCCGGCTCTGCCCGCTTCCAGATCCTCCAGCAGGCGGGTAACGCCCGGCATATAGCGATATTCCATTGCCACCCAAATCGGGGTCTGGAAGCGCGCCGCTTTTTCTGCGATGCGCCGCGCCTCTTCCCAGTCCTTCACCACCGGCTTCTCGATGAGGATCGGGCGTTTCTGTTCGATAAGGGCGTCGAGGATGATGGCGTGGGTGTGGTTGGGGGAAGCTACAAGAAAAGCGTCGGCATCGCTGTGTCTGAGCAGCTCCCGGAAGTCGCCGAAAAGCGCCACCTCGTTTGGCACCAGCGAGGCTGCCGCCGCGCGCATGGCCGCATCGGGTTCGGCGATGGCGGTGATCTGCGCGCCCTCCACGAGGTTCAGATTGCGTATATGCTCCTGGCCCATCATGCCGGAGCCGATAATGGCGTATTTGACGGTCATTGCGTGAGGTCCAATACGGGGAGACCGAGCTCGTGCGCCACATGTTCAAGCGCTGCACGGTGGTCGCCATAAACGAGTGCGATATGGTGCTCGAGACCAGCTGCAAGCAGGTCGTCACGCACTTCAGCGGTGCGCCGATCCAGTTTCAGAACGCCGGATGTGCCGGAGAAGGAAGGTGGTGCTTCCTGCATCTCGCCACCGGCAATGACCATGAACTGATGCCCGCCCGCCTGGCTGATGCGCGCCAGTGTGACGCGGCCCGCTTTCAGCGCGAACTGGAAGAGAAGCGGCATCCGACGGTTTGAATGTATGGTCGCAGAGACAGGCTCAGCCTCACTTGCCATGGAGGCGGGTGCCTGTCCGCAATGCCAGAGAACCGTCGTGTCGGTTGTGGCATCCATATCAACGATATCAGCCAAAAAGGCTGGCGCATCTGCGATGGTCTGCAGAAGATAGGAACTGAGAGCGCCATAGACATCCGCCTCGCAGGCGCATGGCGTACGCTTCTCGCCCATCATCGAAACAGGCCCGCAAACCGCGCCGCCATATTCGGTGAAGGTTTCGGGCCAGCAGCGGATTGCGAAAGCATCGAAGCGCCCTTGCCGCTTCAGCTGGTCCAAGGCATTGCGCAGACGCAGTGAACGGTCGAGTTGTGCCTGATCGACTTCGGCGAGACCGGCGACGTCGCGCAGGCCCTCACGCGTCTGCAGAACGTCACCGTCATCCACCGCACGGGCCTGGTCGAAGAGATGTGAAAGCGCGATCTGCTCCACGCTGACATCAGCAAGAGCGCTCAAACGCGCCGTGTCATAGGCGCAGGTGTCGAAACCTGCCGGATGCTCTCCGATGCGCCCGATGCGCATGCCGCGCAAAGCTTCAAGGCCGCGTTCGCCCTCCCGCGACAAGGCGGGTTCAGCCGGGCGCATGGCAGGTGCAGGTTGCGGTTGCGTTTTCAGCCAATCTTCCACTGCATAGGCGATGCCGGCGCCATCAGCCGCGAGGTAGAGCGGAACAATGGGCTTGGATCTGAGGCCCAAGGCATGGGCTGCGAGATTGAGACCGCAAAAGGCGTTGAGGCGCAGGCGCCCGCCGGTGCGTGGTTCGGGCAGCGCCCAAATGTGGAGCGGCGTGTCGAAGTGTTCCGCGATCATGCAGATTGCCTCGGCGTCGGTGAAGGTGGACTGGATGACCACCACGCCATCGGCTCGGGCCTCGCCCTGCGCCTCGATTTCCGCTGCGAGCGAAGCGTTGTCGAAGAGAATTTCTCCGTCACCGACAAGGCCAATGCCGCTTTCCCGCAGTGCTGCGATCGCCGCTGCCGAGCAGGCACGGGCATATTCGACATCGAATGTCGGGCGTCCGAGAACAAAGAGCCGATAGGTCCTAGCCATTCCCGAACCCCGCATAGGCTGAGCGGAAACCGGCGTCACCGGGTTCCACCGTTTTCTGATCCCGATGAAGGGGATGCTCGTGCCACGGCGTGGCCGCCTCGTCGGTCAGGCGGTTGATCTCCTGCATGTATGAAACGGCCTCACCGCGCAGGCCGCTCTCGATTTCCGACCAATCGGGAAAGGCCTTGAAGGCCTCAAGCCATATAGCGCGACCGGCGAGATAGCCGGATGCACCGGCGGCATAGGCGTGCTTCAGGATCGTCTTGAATTCCGGCTTTCCGGCACCGGCAGACAGCATGACCCAAGGGCGACCAGTGAGGCGTCCCATTTCGTCGAAAAGCGACTGGGTCTGTTTCTCGTCACCGCCCAGATCACCGGCAGCAACAGGGCTTTCCAGCTTGAAGACATCGACGCCGTAGTCCGCCTTTGCAAACTCCTCCACGCTTTGAAGCACGTGGTCGGCGCGTTTGGTGCGCATCTCGACATAGTCGCGGGTCTGCTCGGCATCACTGGCCAAAGGATAGACCAGAAGCTCGAAGAGGAAGGGAATGTCGTAGCGGGCGCAGGCCTCGCCGATGCGTTTGGTAAAATCCTGCTGCGCGCGGCATATATCGGCATCGGCATCCGGGCGATACCAGGCCAGCACCTTGACGGCATCGCCACCGGCCCGCTTGATCTTCTCGACCGACCAGTCGTCGATTTCCGATGAAAGGCGACCACCTGGCTCTTCCCCGAAGACGGAATCCTCAAGGGTGAGGATCAGGCCCTTGCGGGGGTCCATGATGTCCACGGCACCAGGATAGGCGTAATGAGGGTCGAGAAGCATCGCCGTAGATTCACCCTGCAACGTCTCGACGAGCAGGCGCTTGAAGCGGGCGACATCGTCATAGGGCGCTTCGGATGTGCCGCGTGCCTTTGCGATCGGGTTCTTGATGGGCGGGCGCTGATCGACCGCCGTCATCTTGAAGCGCCCGCTGCCATCGGCCATGCGCCGCATGCCCCACAATTTGCCAGCCGTAAGGCTCATGAATCCCTCCCTTTGAGCGGCTTGGCCGCTCGACAATTCGTTCAGTTTGGTGCGCCACCGCCGGTCATCATTGCCAGCGTCTCCTCACGACCCGGCAATGCGTCCGGCCCGGTGCCGTTGCGGCATTTGAGAGCGGCTGCGGCATTGGCGAAGCGGACGGCCTGGAAAACAGAGCGGCCCTCAGCAAGTCCCAACGTGAATGCGCCGTGCCAGACATCGCCAGCACCAAGTGTGTCCACCGCCCGCACAGCGAAAGCGGCCACATGGGAAACGGCCCCCTCGTCGAGATAGATGACGCCTTTTTCCCCATGGGTAACGCCGGCCCAAGCCGCGTAGCGGCTGGCGCAGTAGCGCAGACCCGCAACCACATCCTCCTCACCGGAGAAGCTCTTGAGCCCCTGCGTGGAAAACGCGATATGGGTGGCTCCAGCCATGGCGCCATCCAGCGCCTCGAGATCACTTTCGGCATCCACCACGGCAGGAATGCCGCGCTTGCGTGCCAATGACACGAGCCTTTCCGCGCCTTCAGGCCAGCGCGGGTCGACAAGCACTGCGTCTACGCCGTCCAACTGATGATCGCCCAACATTGCAGCCGTAACGGCCAATCCCTCGCCCCGAAAATTGACGATCTGGCGTTCTCCGTCCTCGTCGACATAGACGGAGGACACCGGAGCCACGGCGCCGGGCATGATGACCGAAGGCGACCAATCGACACCCGCCTTCTCCAGCTCAGCCATTATGGCGTGCGAATTGGCATCGTCGCCAAGACGCGCGCAAAGGCTGGCACCGCCGCCAAGTCGGCGAACGGCCAGTGCGGCCATGGTGGCAGGTCCGCCAATCTGGGTTCGATAGGCATCGGCGCGGTATTTTTCGCCTTCGCGCGGAAACGCGCCGAGGTGAAAGACATGATCCAGAACCGCCATACCGAGTGTCAGGACACGAGCCACATCATCTACTCTTATATATGTTCGTGCAGATATCTTCTCTGCCTACAAAATTCCTATATAAGAATTGCAAGTCTTTTACAAGACCTGTCTCAAACTCCACTCCTAGCGTGTGGCAGCAAGACGCGGTATAGACATGCAACTGATGTAAAAGACCGGCAGCTGCCTGATGTCCGACAAGACCGATGCCAAAGCATCTTCATCCAAGGCGGGAACAGGCACGGGCGTGGAACTGGGGTTTACGCCGCTTTATCTGCAGGTCCGCCAGAAGATGCTGGACAAGATCATCGCAGGCACCTGGCAGCCCGGCACGGCACTGCCTTCCGAACAGCAACTCGCCCTGCAAATGGGTGTATCGCAGGGGACACTGCGCAAGGCACTAGACGCGCTAGCCTCGGATCGCGTGATCGTCAGGCACCAGGGGCGCGGCACCTTTGTTGCCGAGCATGACCAGCGGCGCACGCTTTTCCAGTTCTTCAAGATTGCCAGTGACAGCGACGGGCGGATGCCGCCGGAAACACTGTTTTGCCAGGTGGCAGAACGTGCGGCCGAATCGGAAGAGAGCCAGGCCCTGCAACTTGCGGGTGACAAGGTTTGGCACATCCACCGGCACCGAGCGCTTAGGGGGCGGGTACTGCTTCTCGAAGATATCATGGTCGACCGGGATCGGTTTCCCGCCCTGGATGACAGGGTGCCGCTGCCTAACAATATCTACGAGCTCTACGAGCGGCACTTCGCCATCACCGTGGCCCACGCACGCGAACGCCTGAAAGCAATCAGCGCAAATGAGAAACAGGCCGAGCTCTTGGGCTGCGATGTGGGGCATGCACTGCTCCAGATCGAACGAACCGCCACGGCGCTGAACGGTTCCCCCATCGAATTCCGCCGCACCCTATGCCTCACGGATCACTATCACTATTCGAGCGATCTCAGATAAGTGTATGAATTTCATCCAGAGCCTCTTGTTGACGAAATTCATATATAAGAGTTATAAGAATTTTAGCCACGCGAGAGGAGGAGAACGCGTTGCGGGAATATGAGGGTGTCGATGCTGCCACGCTTGCAGCTCTACGCGCCAGTGAGGAGGAGCTTGTTTCCCGGGCCGGAACACGGCTGACGGTGCACGAGGACGCGCGTTCGCTGCGGGCGGCGATGGCTGACACGCTTTTCGCGGATATCCATGACTGCCTTTCCGGCAAGGGCCGCTGCAGCCTCATCGTGCCGGTTGGACCGGTCGGACAATACGCGCTTCTGGCGGAACGCTGCCTGCACGAGAAGGTCTCCCTCTCCAAGACAACCATAATTGTCATGGACGAATATCTGACGCTGGACAACCAGTGGATTGACGAGGGCGATCCCTTGAGTTTCCGCGCTCACTTGAAGCGAAATCTCATCGACCTCCTGCCTGAGGACATGCGCCCTTCCCTGCTCGTACCGGACCCGCATCGTCTGGCCGCAATCCCCGACCATATTGCCGAACATGGGCTGGACTTCACCTATGCAGGGGTTGGGATAACCGGTCATCTGGCGTTCAACGATCCGATCTCCGACTGCAGGAATCCGGAAGAATTTGCATCCCTGCCGACCCGCATAGTGCAGCTTTCGGAACAGACGCGCCTGATCAATTCGGTCACGGCTGCACGCGGCAACATCCAGCGCATTCCGCATATGGCCGTGACCGTCGGCATGAATGAAATTCTCTCTGCAAGAAAGCTGCGGGTCTGGATGAACCGCGACTGGCAGAGTGCCGCCATCCGGCGCATGCTGCTTGGCCCGCAATCGGCGGACTTTCCAGCCTCACTTGTGCAACGTCACGACAATCTGACGGTGGATGTGACGCGGGAGGTTCTGTCCCTGCCAGAACCGGGCCTGCGATAGATGAGCGGCGAGAAGACATTCCTGCCGCATCTCGATGATGTCGGCGCAACTGCCGGCTCCGTGATTGCATGGAAGGCGCTGCGCGAGGCAGGAACCGTCACCAGCGCGTCCGTGATGGTGCCATGCCCCTACTACCCCATGGCGGTTGAGGACTTCCAGGCGGACCCCGCACAGGATCTGGGCATCCATATCACCCTGACATCCGAATGGAGCCGTTATCGCTGGCGCCCGCTGATCGGGAATGTCGGAGGCCTGTGCGATGCGGATGGTTATTTCCACCGCCGTCCGCAGGATGTGCTGACGCATGCCGATCCGATTGCCGTGGAAGAGGAGATGCAGGCGCAGATAGAGCGTGCATTTCAGGACGGGATCAAGCCGACCCATATCGATGCGCATATGGGCACCGCGTTTCTTACGCCCTTCATGGACGGGTTGTGGAAGCTCGCCGAGCGATATCAGCTTGCCGTCCCTTTCTGCCGTGACAGTTCCGCCCTGTTCAAGGCGGTACGCGCGGAAGATGCCGATCTCGGACTATATCGGGAACTGACTGCCCAGGCCGATGCTGCAGGCGAGATCGTCTTTGACAGCTTCCAGATCGGTTTCACGCCGCAGAATCATCCCGCTGATGTGTTCTTTGCCGAGATGCTGGGCCAGGCACCGGGTGGCCTACACTGGTTGGCACTTCACGCCAATGCGCCGGATGATACGGCGCATTTCGCGCCGCATATGGTGTGGCCACGCACGCAGGAACACGCCTTGTTCTCCGCTCCCGAAAGCCGCAAAGTCTTTGCCGGCAGCCGTCTCGTCAACTGGCATGCCCTTGGCCCCAAGCGTGGAGCGCGTGCATGCGCCTGTTGATCAGCCTCATCTCCCGCATCAACCGGATCATGTCGGAGACAGGTGTCGCGCTTGCCTGCCTGTTTCTCGTGATGATGACGGCCGCCGTCATCCTGCAGGTCGTCAGCCGCGAAATGCGCGCTCCCATCGGTTGGACCGAGGAGGTCGCACTGGCATCGATGGTCTGGGTATCCTTTCTGGTTGGCCCCTGGGCCTACAGGCACCACCAGTTCACGCGCATTGACGTGGCGGTGGAGATGATGTCGACGCGCAGCCGCGCGATCCTCAACATCATGATACATCTCTTCGAAGCCGCCCTGCTTGTCGGTGCGATCTATTACAGCTGGCGCTTTTTCACCGGCGGCAACAGCCTGCTGCCGCAAACGACGCGCCTTGTGCGCGGGCTTGCTGAACCCATTATCGGCGCCGATGCCGCAGGCGCGATCGTGGTGAAGAACAAGTATGTCTATTTCATACTTCCAGCCGGATTTACCGGCCTTCTGATGGTTGCTCTTGAACATCTGCTGCGTACGCTGCGGGCCCTGCTAACCGGCCAGGAAGAGCATCGGAATTTCGACCTGGACGGAACAGCGCGCACGCCTGAAGGTGATGCTGGCGGCAGCCGGTCGGACCAGACCGGCAGGGAGGGCTGAGCTCATGGGTGGTTTCGCCTTCGCGATCAAAGGACTGGCGGTCTTCTGGGGCTTCCTCATCCTTCTGGGGATCGGCGTTCCGGTATTCTATGCCATGATCGGTGCCGGGGTTTTCCAGCTCTGGCAGATCGACCGCATGGCGTTCCTCGGCATGCAGGTGAACCGGGTCTATTCCGGCATTTCCTCATTCCCGATCATGGCGGTGCCCTTCTTCATCCTTGCTGGCGAGATCATGAATTCGGGCATGGTCACGCGCGCCCTCGTTGATTTCTCGCGCGCCATGCTTGGCCATATCCGTGGCGGACTGGCTCACGTGAATATCGCCGCCAGCGTTCTGTTCGCCGGACTCTCAGGCTCGGCCGTGGCCGACACGTCGGCGCTTGGCTCCATGCTGATCCCGGCCATGGAAAAGAACGGCTATTCGCGCAAGTTTGCAGCGGCAATCACTGCGGCAAGCTCGGTCATCGGGCCGGTCATCCCGCCATCGGGCCTGATGGTGCTCTATGCGTTTGTCATGAATGTCGATGTCGCGCGCATGTTTCTGGGCGGTATCATCCCCGGCCTGATGCTGGCGGGGTCGCTGATGGTCGTGACCGCCTTCATGGCCAAGCGATACGATTTCCCTGTCGCCAATGAGCGCATGGCGTGGAGCCAGCGCGGTCGGGCAGGACTGCGGGCCTTCTTTCCGCTGCTCACACCGGTAATTCTTCTGGGGGGCATTCTTTCAGGCTATTTCACGCCCACAGAAGCGGCGGCTGTGGCCGTTGCATATGCGCTGTTTCTGAACATCGCGGTCAAGATCGCCCATCGCATGGGCCTGCTTGACGAAGACGGTTTCGGGCTGAGAGCATTTATCGGCATTCTGCGGCGCACGGCCATCCAGTCGGGTGTGGTGCTGCTTCTGGTCGGCGTGGCCACCGGGTTCAGCCAGATCGTCGCCATTGCTGGTGTTCCTGCCACGCTGACGAACATGATGCTGACCGTCTCGGACAACATCATCGTCTTCCTGCTCATGGTGAACATCTTCCTGTTCATCGTCGGCATGGTGCTTGATGCGGGGCCGGCGATCCTGATCCTCGGGCCAATCCTTGCACCGGCTGCTGCTGCCTATGGCATGGATCCGGTGCACTTCGCCGTCATGATGTGCCTCAATGTCACGGTGGGTCTGGCGACACCGCCCATGGGGCTGGTGCTGTTCGTCGCCACTTCGATTTCCGGAGCGCGCTTTGCCGATATCGTGCGCGCCATCATCCCGTTCCTAATCGCCGAGGTCCTGGTCATCCTGTTGGTCGCCTATGTGCCGATCTTCACGCTTGGTCTGCCCTGGCTCTGGGACAATTGGGGGAACCTGTTTTCCGGCGGCTGATCGCTTCCGGCAATGATTTCACAAGAGCGCTGCCAAGGCGCCTTTTCAAACAACCGAAGGAGGAAGAGATGAAGTTTCTCAAACATGCACTCGCCGCATCCGCACTGGCGCTCGGGCTTGCCAGCGGAGCATCCGCGCAGGAGGAGCCGGAATTCAAGCTGGTCACGCCGCTTGCGACCGGCGAAGACAACTACAACTACCAGGCCATGCAGGCCTTCCGGAACCATGTGTTCAACAAGTCGAACGGTCGCGTGGACATCGAGATCTATACCGGCGGCACGCTTTGTGCTTCCGGCCGCGAATGCTTCGAGGGCATGCAGGCCGGGCTCGTGGACATCTACCAGTCGAATTTCGGTGAGCCGGGCAATCTGTGGCCTGCCTTTGCCGGTCTCGACCTGCCCTATATGCTGCGCGACGATCAGGTTGCCGAATGCGTCTTCGACGATGAAGAATTCATGGCCACCCTGCGTCAGGGCATGATGGAGCAGACAGGCAATATCCGCCTGATGGTCATCTCCAACTCCGGCGGCTGGCGCAATTTTGCCACCACGAACAAGCCGATCCTCAAGCCGGAAGACGTGAAGGGCATGAAGCTGCGCACGATCCCTGCGGAAATCCAGCAGGAGCTGGTACGCCAGCTTGGCGGCGCGCCGACCGGCATTTCATGGCCGGAGGTTTACACTTCGCTTGCGACCGGTGTCGTGGAAGGCACGAAGAACGGCATCACCGATATCGTGACCATGAATTTCCACGAGCATCTCAAGCACATCACGTTGGACGGGCACGCCTATATGGGCGGAACCTGGTTCATCAACAATGACAAGTTCATGGCCATGGACGAGGATCTGCGCAAGATCGTTTTCGAGGGCTTCGAGGTCATCGAGCAGTATCTGCGTTCCTACCCGAAATATCACGATGTGAAGTCCTTCAAAGCCTTCACCGATGCCGGCGGCACGATTCACAGCCTGACCAACGAGGAAAAGGCAGCCTTCCGCGAGGCGGCAAGCGGCATGGAAGAGTGGTTCACCAGCCAGGATCCTGCCAATCAGGAATTCCTCGACAGCTACAAAGCAGCCATTTCGCAGTGTGAG
Source organism: Nitratireductor basaltis (assembly GCF_000733725.1). Taxonomy (NCBI): domain Bacteria; kingdom Pseudomonadati; phylum Pseudomonadota; class Alphaproteobacteria; order Hyphomicrobiales; family Phyllobacteriaceae; genus Nitratireductor; species Nitratireductor basaltis. The sequence goes on from NZ_JMQM01000001.1 coordinate 2,214,483, forward strand.
GCCGCTGTCGATGAAAAGCTTCAGGCGGTGGTTCAGTAACCACGGCTTTCAGTGCACAAGAAAAACCCCCGGCAATCATCATTGCCGGGGGTTTTTCGTTTCAGTCCCGTCGATGTCTGTCAGACATAGCCGACGGTGAGTATCGCAAAGACCATCAGGAAGAGCGTGATGGCGACGACCACGCTGACATGGCCCGCACCGAGTGCGAACATGTCCTTGAGTGCCGTGCGGGCGCCAAGTGCTGCGATGGCTGTAATCAGCATCCAGCGCGATGCTTCCGAGAGAAAGTCGGCCACCATTGAAGGCAGGAGGCCGAAGCTGTTGGCTGCTGCGAGGGCTGCGAAAAGCAGGACGAAGCCTGGCAGGGTCACGCGCCCGCGCCCTCCCTCTCCGCGCATGGAAAAGAGCATGATGGCGATGATGACGACCGGCAACAGGGCGACACGCAGTAGCTTGACCAGCGTGGCAATGTCGCCCGCGGTATCGGACACCGCATAACCGGCACCGACAACCTGCGCCACGTCGTGAATGGTGGCACCTATCATGATGCCGATGGCGCGTTCGTCGAAGCCGAGAGCCGTGAAGAGTATGGGATAGGCGATCATGGCCACGGTCGACAGGCCGGTCACGGCAATGACCGTGAAGAGCGTGTTCTGTTCGCGATCCGATCGCTCCGGAAGGACAGCCGAGATGGCGAGTGCTGCAGAGGCACCGCAGATCGCAACAGCACCACCGGTCAGAAGGCCGAAGGTCCAGTGGCGCCGAAAGAGTTTGGCCATCAGGAGCCCGCAACCGATCGTGAGCACCACACTCATCAGCACCAGGAGCACGGGCTTGGGACCGAGCGTCATCATCTGCTCGAAGGTGATGCGTGCGCCAAGCAGGCCCACGCCCAGGCGCAGGAGCGACTTCGAGGCGAACTCAATGCCTTCAACTGCGCGACCTTCCTCCGACATGAAGTGAAATGCCATGCCTAGAAGAAGCGCGAACAGCATGACGGGCGCGCCGTAATGCTCCGACAGAAAATTCGCCGCCAGTGCCAGCACGAGGGCGAACATGAGTCCCGGCATGTACCGCTTCAAGGTATCGAAACGGTCCGGGCTCTTGAGCGTTGTCATGAGTGTCATCTTCAGCTTGTGGCTTCAGCGCGTCCCAGCGCTTCGATCTGTTGTAGAAGCGCGTCATCGACTTCGATACCATTCGCTTCCAGTTCGGCTGACAGCGCCTGCCGTCTGCGGCCGGGCAACCTTGTCCCATCCATGCCTTCTATCGCTTCGGCGAGCACGGAGAAGCGCGCCAGCGCATGATCGCCGAAGGCGGAGGGGTCGATGGCGATGATGATCTGCCCGGTGCCGGGCGCCTGACCATCGGCATCAAAGAACGAGGTGGCTTCGTAGCCATAGTTGGCGCCGGTGAGGCCAGCGCACAGGAGCTCCACCATGATCGCGAGAGCCGTTCCCTTGGCGTCGCCCATCGGCACCATGGTGCCTTTCATGGCCGCACTCGGGTCGGTGGTCGGATTGCCGTCGGCGTCAAGCGCCCAGCCCTCTGGAATGGGTTTGCCCTGCTGTTCGGCAGCCATGATCTTGCCGCGTGCCACCTTCGAAAGGGAAATGTCGACGACGACCGGTTCGCCATCGGCAAGTGGCGCGGCGAAGGCTATCGGGTCGGTGCCGAAGAGCGGTTTCTTTCCACCCCAGGGCGCGATCGCCGCAGGGGCATTGGCGAATAGCAGACCGATCAGCCCCTTCTGCGCCAGTGCTTCGACGGTGATGCCTGCCACGCCGCAATGGTGGGAGCGGTGGATACCGGCCATGGCAATGCCATTGGTCCTGGCTGCTTTCGGAAGCCATTCCAACGCCTTCTCGATCGCCGGATATGCAAAACCGTTTGCAGCATCGATCCTGAGTGCACCCGGGCGCATCTCCTGCGCCACGGGCTCTGCCATGCCGTCGACCTTGCCCGACAGTGCCTGCGCGCAATAGGAGGGCATGCGCCTCAGCCCATGACCGGCCTGACCGGCAAGCTCGGCGCCCAGCAGCGCGCGCGCCACTGCCTGCGCGTTTTCGCGCGATGTGTGGCAGCGCTCCAGCGTGGATATGACGAGGTCGGTGACCTGCTGTGGGGTCATGGTGCTCACTGCGAGCCTCCCAGATGTTCCAAGACTTTTTTCGCAGTAAGCGCACTTACACGCACATTGGATTCGGCGGTAACGCCAGCGATGTGGGGTGTTAGAACCAGATTCTCCAAACCAGCGAATTTTTGGCCGGAAGTTGCGGAAAGTGGCTCTTCCTCGAAAACATCGAGTGCTGCGCCTGCCAATTGGCCGTTGCGCAACGCGTCGGCCAAAGCCTGTTCATCAACCACACCGCCGCGGGCGGCATTGATAAGGACGGCGTCGTTCTTCATGCCAGCCAGAGCCTTGGCATCGATCATGTGGCGCGTCTTGGGGGTAAGTGGCGTGTGAAGGCTGATGACGTCCGCCTCGCCGAGCAATTGCGGCAGATCGCGCTTCTGCGCGAGCTTCCATGCTGCATCACCTTCATCGAGGAACGGGTCGAAGGCGATGACCTTCATGCCGAGCGCATCGGCCCTGCGCGCGACTTCGCGCGCGATGGCGCCGAAGCCGACCAGCCCGATCACCTTGCCGGAAATCTCGCGACCGATCAGCCGCGAACGCGGCCATTTGCCGTCGATGACGTGCGAAGTCGACAGATAAGCCTCGCGCATCAAGATGAAGGCGGTGGTGATGACATATTCGGCAACCGCCAGATCGTTGGCACCGGTGGCCGGGTAGACCGCGACATCGCGGCCTTCGCACGCTTCGAGGTCGATATTGTCGAGACCGACGCCAAGTCGCCCCACGCATTCCAGCTTCTGTGCCGCGCCCAGCAGATCGCCGCGCACCTGCGTGCGGTTGCGCACGATCAGCGCGCGCGCATCCTGCAGCTTCTCCGCCAGCTCCTGCGGACGGTCGACAAGGTCGGGGTCATAGAGGGTTTCATATCGAGCACGCAGTGTCTCGACGGCGTCTTCGTCCATGAATTCGGAAATGACGATCTCAGGCATGCAATATCCGTGACTGTTCGATCAAAAGAAAATGCCGCGCGGCATGGGGATATGAAGAAGCTTGCTCATCAGCAGGTAGAACGAAACCACCATGCCAAGGACAGCGCCGAGATAGAGGGCGAGGCGCTGCGGCGGGATGCGCTCGAAAAGGCCGGTAAACATCAGGATCACGCAGGCAGTCAGGCTGGTGACAAACATGCCGACCAGCGGAAAGAGCAGAGCCCAACCGATCATCACCGCAAGAAGTGTCAGGCGGCGGCCCAGGCCCTCCGCCTGCTCGCTCGCGCTGGAGGTGGTCTCCACCGCCTCCCCGCGATAGCCGCGCAACGCGGCAACCACATAGATGGCAGAGAGTATCGCGAGGGCTGCGCCCACGGTGCGCGGGAACATGGCAGCCATTCGCGACATCTCGAAGCTCATGGCAAAGACACCGGCGCCGATAAAGAAGAAGAACAGTGAACCTATCACTCCACCGATGTCACGATCAGATGTCATTCGTAGCCTCCTTCCCCTTGGCCTTTCGCTGACGCAATTGCCTCCAAAGGGGCAGGCCCAGCGTGATGATGATGAGAGCGAAGATTGCCCAGCTGATGGGGCGGTCGAACAGAAGCTGACCACCGAAATTGCCGCGTGCACCGCCGATCATGTAGGCGCGCATGAAGCCCTGTTCGGCAATCTGACCCAGAACCAGCCCGAGCACGATAGGCGAGGGTCCGAAACCGGCGAGACTCAGGAGCCAGCCAAGGGCACCCATCGACACCATGACGAGCACATCGTGTGGGTTGGAGTGGATGGCGAAGCTGCCGACAACCGTCATGAAGGCGATAAGCGGGACGAGCAGCGCCTTGGGCGTGTTCACGATGAACCGGTAAGCATAGCGTCCGATGAGCAGGCCCACCGGCAGCATCATGACTGTCGCAATCAGCAGGCCCAGCATGAAGATATAGACGATGCCGCTTTGCTGGGTGAAAAGCTCCGGTCCCGTGCGGATGCCCTGCACCAAAAGCGCGCCGAGGATGACCGCATCAGGTGGAGTGCCCGGGATACCCAGCACCAGTGTCGGGATGAAGCCGCCGCCAACAGTGGCATTGTTTGCACTTTCAGTCGCCAGCAGGCCACCCGGTTCGCCCGTGCCGAAGCGTTCCGGATGTCGGCTGGCGCGGCGGGCTTCCGAATAGGATACAAGCGAGGCGATCGAGCCGCCGGCACCCGGCAGGATGCCGACCACCGTGCCGATGACCGAGGAGCGGAAGAGGTTGAAGGCGTTGGTCGCGCAGTGGCCGAGCGCTTCGAAGAAGCGGAAGCCCCGGCCCAAGGGTGCTGGCTCAAGATGGCGATCGGGGCGGGCAACCATGTCGATCAGGACGGGAATGCAATAGAGCCCGATCAGCGCGGAGACGATGTCGATGCCGCCCAAAAGCCCGGATATGCCGAAGGTCATGCGCACATCGCCGCCGACCACAGCCACGCCGATCATGGACAGGATGAGGCCGAATGCACCACCGATCAGGCCTTTGAGAACATTGCCGGTGGAGAGGCTTGCAATGAGGGTGAGCCCCAGAATGGCGAGCCAGAAATATTCGCTGGACTGGAAGGCGAGCGCGATATTGGCCAGTAGCGGCGACAATGTCATCAGCGCGATCGCGCCAATCACGCCGCCAATCACGCTGGCCAGGGTGGCAAGCGTCATGGCGAGGTCACCATCGCCGCGCTTGGCCATCGGAAAACCGTCGAAGGTTGTTGCGATCGCGGACGGTGTGCCGGGTGTATTCACCAGAATGGCCGCATAGGCACCACCGTAGATGGCGCCGGTATAGATCGCTCCGAGCATGATGAGGCCGGATGCCGGGTCCATTGCGAAGGTGAATGGCACCAGCACGGCAATGGCCATGGTGGCGGACAGGCCCGGCAGTGCGCCGATAACCGTTCCAAGCACCACGCCCAGAAGCGCGAGCAACAGGTTGAAAGGGCTGATCGCCTGGGCAAGAACCGATCCGATATCGAATGCCAATGGAAGCTCCCTCGAGATGAGTGGAAGCTGGCGGCGAAAACGGGTTCCGCCGCCAGGAGTGTTTTACTGCAGCGAACCCAGTTTGCGGGCCGTGTCTTCATAGACCTTCTGGCGCTCGGCCATGAAGGCATCCATCTCGTTGTAAGGCACGTTCAGCATCGCAAATCCTGCATCTTCCATCTCCTTGATGAATTCAGGATCCGCATTGATCTTGCCGATGATGTCGGACAGCTGCTGGCGGACTTCCTCGGGTGTGGACTTCGGCACCGCGATGCCGCGATAGGCACCGCCGACCATATCGATCCCCAGCTCCTTGAAGGTCGGCACGTCGGGGAAGAGCGGGTGACGCTCGTCCTGGGCAACGGCCAGCATGCGCACCTTGTCGCCCTGCCCTGCTGCCACAGTCGTGTAGCCCCACAGCAGTTCTACCTCGCCGCCGAGCAGGCCGGGGATGGTCGCGCCCGTGCCGGTATAGGGGATGTAGGTCATTTCAGCACCGGTGAGATCGGCAAAGCGCTGATGCGCGATATGGTTTGCCGTGTTGGTCGCCACGCCACCGACGGTGAGTGCGCCTGGATTTTCCTTGGACGCGTCGATGACATCCTGAACCGTCTTGAATTCGCTGTCTGCGCGCACGAGCAGGGCGTCAGGCGTGAAATGGAACATGTAGATATTCGTCAGATCCTCGGTCTTGTAACCGGGGTTCTGGAGAAGCGGCTGCAGGATGATATGCGGCAGGTTGGTACCCATGATCGTGTAGCCGTCGCCCGGCTGGTCATTGAGCACCGACCAGGCCTGCGCACCACCGGCACCCGCCTGATACTGGATGATGAGATCTTCGCCCGTGATCTTCTTGAAGTAGGGCTGCTGCAGACGGGCGGAGATATCGCTTTCACCACCTGCATTGAACGGAATGATGTAGTTCACCGGCTTGTCCGGAAATGCCTGAGCGGCCCCGGCTGTCATGGCGAAAGCAGCTGCGGCTGCCAGCAAAGTCAGTTTCTTCAGCATTGTTATCCTCCCAGATTGGCTGAAAAAGTTTGGTCTGCCTCCCGCCCCTCCCGCGGTGACAGACCGGAAGAAGCCCCGCACGAGGCGGGGCTTGCAAGCATCAGGCGCTGCGGTAGAGCTTGGTCATCGAGAATTCGCGATGCCCGAGAGCTTCCGCCGCCGTGTTGCGGCCATTGGCCGTGCGCAGGATCATCTCGATCAGCGCGTCACCGGCTTCGTCGATGGTCTGGTCGCGGCGCAGGATGCCCGACACGTCGACGTCGATATGTTCGCTCATGGTGCGGACGGTGCGCGGATTGGCAGTGATCTTGATGACCGGCACGATGGGGTTGCCGACCACATTGCCCTGACCTGTCGGGAAGGTGTGGATCACGGCACCACCGGCAGCCATCAGCGTCACACATTCGGCGGCAGCCGAAGAGCTGTCCATGAAGTAGAGGCCATTGCCGGATTTCGGCATCTCAGCCGGTTCGAGAATGTCGATATATTTCGATGTGCGGCCGATCTTCTCCAGATTGCCGAGCGCCTTTTCCTCGATCGTGGTCAGACCGCCGAGAATGTTGCCCTTGGTGGGCTGGCTGTCGGAAAGGTCGTCGGTCTGGTGGGCGAAGATGACGTCGTCCTGATAGGCCTTCCACATCTTGTACCAGCGCTCGCCAACCTCCTCGTTGATCGCGCGCTCCTTGCAGATGTGTTCGGCACCGGTGATCTCCGATGTCTCGCCGAAGAAGCCGGTGATGCCTTCGGGCAGGAGCTTGTCATACATGTTGCCGACGGTCGGGCAGGAACCAAGGCCCGTGGTGGTGTCGCTCTCGCCGCATTTGGTGGAGACCCAGAGTTCGGAGATGTTGCACTCCTCACGCTGCATTTCAGTCGCCTTGTGGACGAAGTCCTTGGCGGCCCAGCTTGCCGCGCGGATCGTCTCGAAATCGCCCTTCTGCTCAATGGAGAATTCGGCAACTTCCTTGCCCGTTTCGCGGATGCCATCGGCAATGCGCTTGGTCCAGCCGGGCTCGATGCCGATCACCACGACCGAGTGAACATTCGGGTTGGCGCCGGTGCCGATGATCGTGCGGAAGTGAAGCTCAAGGTCCTCGCCAAACTGCAGGCGACCATAGGCATGGGGGATCGCCAGCGTGCCCTTCACGTTGTTTGCGACCGCCTCGCAGGCTGCGTTGGAAATGTCATCGACGGGCAGGATCACGACGTGATTGCGCACGCCCACGCGGCCGTTCTCGCGCCGATAGCCCTTGAAGGTGAGGTTGGAGTATTTCGAAGCCATTTTTGTTGTCCTCCCGCCTTACCAGCGCTTTGTCTTGAGATTGTGCGTGTGGACATGGCCGCCCTTTTTCACGCCGGCGACGAATTTGCCGATATCCTCGCCATACTTGATCGCCGTGTCGCCCTCGCTCAGGTCAGTCAGCGCGACCTTGTGGCCGATCGGCACATCGTCATGCACTTCCATCTCGAAGCTGGAATTGTCGTGGGTGACCACGCACAGCATCTTGGTGCCGGCCTTCAGGCCTTCGACGACGACAACGCCGACATTGTCCTTCTTTTCGTGAATTAACAGGTGGGGAACCGTCACAAATGATCTCCTCTCGCGATATGCCCGTTTTTTAGACTTATGTCTTATATAAGATATAAGCTAGAAGACACTGGCCTTGTCAAGCCACTTGCGCTAATGAATGTGTCTGGGGCAATCACTGGACAATTCTGGCCCCTCACGAGAGACGAATGGAATACAAGCCGCTCTATACGCAGATCCGCGACCAACTGGTGCGACGCCTGGTCGAGGGGGAATGGTCACCGGGGATGCTTATTCCCAGCGAGATGGAGCTTGCCCGGCAGATGGGGGTAAGCCAGGGAACGGTGCGCAAGGCGCTGGATGTAATGACGGCGGAAAACCTGCTGATCCGCCGGCAGGGCAAGGGCACATTCGTCGCCCAGCCCGAAGATTCGCGGATCCTGTTCCAGTTCTTCCGCCTCGTGCCGGATAATGGCCAGCCCGATTTCCCGCGGAGTGAAGTGCTTTCGCGCACGTCCTCCAGCGCTACCCCGGCGGAAGCTGATGACCTGGAAATTGGTGCGGGCGATTCCGTCTGGCGCATCGAGCGGCTACGCCATCTGGCCGAAGAACGGATCCTTGTGGAAACCATCGTTCTGCCAACCGAGCGGTTTCCGGATTTTCCGGAAGCCGAAGACATGCCGAACAATATCTACCAGCTCTTCTCCGCGCGCTGGCGCATCACCATCGCGCAGGCGGAAGAGCGGATCAAAGCGGTGGCGGCAACCAGCGCAGATGCGGCTTTGCTAGGATGCGCCAAGAATTGGCCACTGCTGCGCATCCACCGCGTGGCGAAGGATCTTGAAAACAAGCCGGTGGAACTTCGCGTCTCGCGCTGCCTGACCGACAACATCCACTACGCGGTCAATCTGCGTTGACCTTCAAATCGGGAGCGGTCTGCGCTCCTCGATCGCTTCCATGGCAAAATAGGATGTGACCGATTCCAGCTCCACCTTCTGGATGAGGCGCTGATAGACGGAGTCGTAGCTCGCCATGTCTTCCGTGACGATTCTCAGCATATAGTCGTAGTCACCGCCGATGCGGTAGAAATCGACCACTTCGGGGATGCTGGAGACGTGCTTGCGGAATGTCTGCAGCCAGCTCGCCGAGTGGTGACGGGTTTTCACCATCACGAAGACGACGAGGCCAAGCCCCAATCGCGCGCGATCAAGCCGCAGCGTGCGGCCCAGGATGACACCCTTTTCCTCAAGTATCCGAAGGCGGCGCCAGCAGGCATTCTGCGACAGCCCTACCCTGTCGGCCAGATCGCGCTGTGACAGCGAAGAGTCCCGCTGCAGGGTACGTATGATCTTAATATCAAATTGATCGAGTTCTTGGCGCTTCATTCGTTCATATGACAACCAAAATTGCAATCATGCAATCGATTTTGTGATTTTGAACGTCTTCAGCTGTGTGACCGTACCATGACAGTATTTCGGAAATGGAAGCTATTTCATGCAGCACGGAGCGCTGAAAAGATTTGCCCAATCGCTTGAAGGCGGAGATCTTCCCGCTCGACTAGCCGCAGGCCTGATCGGCGAAGGCATCCTGATCGATGGTCCCGTGGGCCCGCGCCCATTGATTTATGCGGACTTCGTGGCTTCCGGCCGCGCGCTTTCACAGGTGGAGGATTTCGTCCGCGCCGAGGTGCTGCCCTTCTACGCAAACAGCCATACCGAAGCCTCCTGGTGTGGCCAGTATTCGACGCGCCTCAGGGAAGAAGCACGACAGGTCGTCAGAGACTCCGTGAATGCATGCGACAGTTCCAGCGTCATATTCTGCGGTTCGGGTGCGACGACAGGCGTGAACAAGCTGGTGAAGCTTCTTCAGGTGGAAGAGCGCCTGCGCGCTGGTCAGAAAGTCGTGATTTTCACCGGCCCTTATGAGCACCACTCCAATATTCTGCCCTGGCGGGAAACGGGTGCGGAAATCATCTGCATCGGGGAAGCAAGCACGGGTGGGCCGGACATGAACGCCCTGGCCCGCGCCCTCTCCTCCCATTCGGATGCAGACCTTAAGGTCGGCGCATTCTCCGCGGCATCCAACGTCACCGGTATCATCGTGGACACCGACGCCGTCACGCGCCTCCTCAAGTCGCACGGCGCCTGCGCCGTCTGGGATTATGCGGGCGGTGCGCCTTACCTGCCGATGGACATGAAACCCGGCACGGATCATGCCAAGGACGCAATCGTGTTCTCTCCGCACAAATTTCCCGGCGGTCCGGGTGCTACGGGCGTGCTGGTCCTGCGCGACGCGATCGCACAGACGGACAAGCCCACCGCGCCGGGCGGAGGCTCTGTCACCTTTGTATCCCCATGGGACCACGACTATGCCGCTTGTCTTGCGACACGCGAGGAAGCCGGGACGCCCAATGTGATCGGCGATGTTCGCGCGGCGATGAGCCTGATCGTGAAGCAGGCGCTGGGTCAGGACTATATCGACCAGCGCGACGCCGAATTGCGGGCACGTGCTCTGGCAGCCTTCCGCAAGAATCCGATGATCGAGTTGCTGGGCAATCTTGATGCTCCGGCGCTTCCAATCTTCTCATTCCGCGTCAGGTCGAAGGACGGGAGTTTCGTCCATCACCAGCTTTTCACCCGCATGCTGAGCGACTATTACGGGATACAGGTCCGCGGTGGCTGCGCTTGCGCAGGGCCCTATGCCCACCAGCTTCTGAACATCGACGAGCAGCAATCGCGACAGCTCCATGCGGATATTCGCGCTGGCCGAGAGATGGAGAAGCCCGGCTGGGTAAGGCTGAATTTCAGCTATCTCCTGAGCGACGCGCGTGCCGACGAGATCATTGAAGCGGTGAACGAACTTTCTTTGGAAGCCGAACGCTTTGCCCGGTTTTACGACTTTGACCCGCTGACCGCCCGCTTTACACACAAGGCCCGACCGGAGCGGCTGGCCGGATAAACCAATCAGCGGCCAGAAAGGAGTCTTGATGCTGGCCATATTGCGCAATCGACAGTTCAGACGGCTTTTTTCCGCTCAGCTTCTTTCGCTTGGCGGCATCGGGCTGATGACCGTCGGTCTGGCGCTTCTGGCCTATGACATGAGTGGCGGCGATGCTGGCATCGTCCTGGGTACGCTGCTCGCCATCAAGATGATTGCCTATGTCGGGTTTGCACCGCTGGCGAGCGCGCTTTTCGACCGGATGCCCACGCGTCGACTGCTGGTTGCGCTGGACGCACTGCGCTTCGGGCTTGTACTCTTCCTGCCCTTCGTCACAGCCGTCTGGCAGCTTTACGTCATCATCTTTCTCTTCCAGCTGTGCTCGGCTGCATTCACGCCAGCCTTCCAGAGTGTCATTCCGGACATCCTGCCCGAGGAGAAGGATTACACCTCCGCCCTCTCCCTCTCCCGGCTGGCATACGACATGGAATCGCTTCTGAGCCCGCTGGTGGCCGGACTGCTTCTCGGCTTCGTCGACAACCGGATGCTCTTCATCGGCACAGCCGTCGGCCTGCTCGGCTCCGCCGGTTTCGTGCTTGTCAGCGGCTATCGCGGCAGCCGGGACACCGGTGCCGCCACACCCTTCTTTCAGCGACTGACCCGCGGCTTCAACATCTATGTTCACACGCCGCGCCTCGTCGCCCTTTTTGCGCTTGGACTGGCCGTTTCCTTCGTTGGCGCCTGGGTCATCGTCAATACCGTGTTGGTAGCCCGCGAGATGCTTGGCGGGACGCAGCAAACCTACACGCTGCTTCTTGCGGCCTACGGGTTGGGATCGATGGCAACTGCGATCACAATGCGCAGCCTCATCGACCGTGTAGGCGCGCGCAATGCGATGATCGGCGGGGCCGCGCTCCTGAGCATCGTACCCCACACTCTACTCCTTCAGCCGGGTCTGGCGGGAGCGATTGTCATCTGGTTTGCGCTTGGCTGTGCAACGGCGCTCGTGCTCACGCCCGGCGGACTGCTTTTGAAGCGGTCCTCGCATGACAAGGACCGCCCCGCCCTGTTTGCCGCCCAGTTCTCGATCTCCCATGCGGGCTGGCTGCTTACCTATCCAGTGGCGGGATATCTGGGCGCGTCTCTCGGACTGGAAAATTCCTTCGCGGTGATGGCAGGCGGCGCATTTGCGGCAACGCTTGCCGCCTGGTTCATCTGGCCCCGACCAGACGAGCTTGAGCGCTGGCACACACATGAGTCCTTCGAACATGATCATGCCAATCCGCATGATGCTGAGCATGATCAAACCGAGGAGGGCAGCTTGCCCCGGCGTCATCGTCACAAGCCGGTTCGGCACAAGCACGCCTTCGTCATCGACGAACATCACCCGAACTGGAACATGTGAGGTAAAATATTCCAACTGCCTTGGGGATTGCACTGTTTAGTAACTTTTCTAATCATACCAGCGGATGAAAATAGGCTGAAATGACCAGAACCGATAATACTCACAGTCCGGAAGGCTTGGCGGCGCTGGAAGCGCGGCTGAAGCAGGATCTCGAATATCTATGTCTTCCCGCCACCAACTGGGTGCCGGCGCACCAGCACGAAGGTGAGAAGGTGCATGACGTGGTCGTGGTCGGCGGCGGCATGTGCGGTCTGGTCGCGTGGTTCGCGCTGTGGAGCGGCGGCATCCGAAATCTGCGGATTCTGGACAAGAACCCGGCCGGTCTCGAAGGTCCGTGGCTCAATTATGCGCGCATGGAGACGCTGCGCTCGCCAAAGCAGCTGACCGGCCCTGCCTATGGCCAGGCATCCCTGACTTTCCGCGCCTGGTTCACCGCCCAGTTCGGTCAAGCGGAGTGGGAGAAGCTGGACAAGATCCCGCGCCCGATGTGGATGGAATATCTCGTCTGGTACCGGAAGGCACTGGATGTCCCGATCGAAAACGAGGTTGAAGTCACCTCCATTACGCAGGAAGGGCCCTATCTGCGCCTTCAGCTTGCAGGCAGCGGCGCGCGTGAGCGCTCCATCCTGACGCGCCGCTACGTCATGGCGACGGGCCGCGATGGCACCGGCCATCCCAACATTCCCGGTTTCGTTGACGGCCTGCCGCAGCATCTTTGGGCGCATTCCTCAGACGAAATCGACTTCGCCGGCTTGAAGGACAAGCGCGTCGTCGTGATCGGCGTGGGTGCCTCGGCGGTCGACAATTCCGCGGAGGCACTCGAGGCAGGTGCGAAAGAGGTTCGTCATCTCATTCGACGAAAGGAGATGCCGACCATCAACAAGATGATGGGCATCGGTTCATTCGGTTTCACCTGCGGCTATGCGCAGCTTCCCGATGAATGGCGCTGGCGCTTCATGCAATATTCCTTCGCCACGCAGACACCTTCACCGCGCGGCTCGACGCTTCGCGTCAGCCGCCACGACAACGCCTATTTTCACTTTGGCCAAGGCATTGAGCGCGTCTGGAACGAGGGTGACGAGGTGGTCATCCGCACGACAGCGGGCAAGACCGTCCGTACCGATTTCCTGATCCTTGGAACGGGCTTCACCGTGGACCCGATGGCGCGCGCGGAACTTGGTGAGGCATCAGGAAACGTGCTCTTGTGGCGCGACCGGTACACGCCCCCAGCCAACGAAGAGAACCGCGACCTGGCGAACTTCCCCTATCTTGCAGCGGATTTCACCTTTCAGGAGCGCGAAGCGGGTAAAACCCCGTTCCTCACCCAGATCCACTGCTTCAACTTCGGCGCGGCTGCGAGCCTGGGCAAGGTTTCGGGCGACATACCCGGCATCAGTGAAGGTGCCTCGTGGCTGGCTCGTGCAATCGCCGCCACGCTCTATCGCCAGGACGTGGAGACGCACTGGCAGGGGATGCTCGACTATTCCAAGCCGGAGCTTCAGGGCGACGAATGGAGGGCAAGCGAACTGGAAGATCAAGAACAGGCAGCGCCGATGGTTGCTGCAAGCGGCGGGAATTGAGATGAGCGGAATTTCACTGAACGATGTGGTCATTGCGCAGGCGGGCATCGAGCCCGGCACGCCTGTCCATCACGCGCTGGAAGGGCGTGCGGATGTGATGGAGATGACGCAGGCCACCCATGATGCGGCACTCAAGCCCAATGATCCGGGCGGCCTGTCCCATGCTCTCCGTGCGGCTCTGGCCGCCCGCATCGCGCGCCTGAATGATGATGAAGCGCTGGCCGAGCATTATGACGGGCTGGTCGGGGAAGCCGGTGCCACGGAAGAGATCACCGATATTGCCGATCCGCGTGCGCCTGCACCATCCGACGGATGGCTGGCAGCAGTGGTTGCCTATACCGATCTGGTCGCTGCACGCCCGCGCGACACTCAGGCAGGCGATATCAAGGCCCTGAAGGCGGCTGGCGTAAGCGATGCGGACATCGTGCGCCTTTCAGAGCTGAACGCATTTCTGGCCTATCAGATACGCGTGATTGCCGGACTGAAGCTTATGCGGGGGGCGAAATGAGCGATACCATCCACGAATTCACCACCACGATTCCGCATTGGCAGCCGCGCGTGAAGCCGATCAAGCTTGACGAGGCAACGCCCGAACAGCTGGACGCGCTGAAGGTCACGCCATCCAACACCAAGGTGTCGGACTATGTTCTCGTGCTTGCCAATGATGTCGAGACGCTGAAAGTCCGCACCCCACTCTTCAACGCGATCATGTATAATCGCGGCGGCATGAGCCGGGCAGAGCGCGAAATCGGCGCGACGGCGGCATCGGTGGTCAATCGCTGCGTCTATTGCGCGGCCGTGCATGCCAGCCGCTACAACCAGCTTGCCAAGGATGAAGAGGTGATGAAACGCATTTTCGCCAAGGGCGAAGATGCCGATCTCGACCCACGACAAAGCGCCATACTGCGCTTCGCGACACGTCTGTCCAAGGCACCCAGCGAAGCATCCGAGAGCGACATGCAGGCGCTTCGCGAAGCGGGATTGAACGACGAGGAAATCCTCGACCTGATCCTCTCGGCTTCACTTTTCGGCTGGGCGAACAGGTTGATGCACACACTGGGCGACCCGGTCGCCAAACAGGACTGAAACGAATTCGGGGGCGAACAGAGCGTGACGCAGGAAAGCAAGACAGTAGGTATCGCAGGCGCCGGAGCCATCGCATTCGGTGCGGCATGCCTTCTGGAAACGAATGGCCACAAGCCGGTATTGTGGTCGCCATCCGGTGAGCGCACCAAGGCTCTGGCCGAAGGGCAGCCACTCGTCGCCAGCGGCGCATTGGAAGGCGAATTCCGCCCGGCCGTCGCGCAGTCCGCAGAAGACCTGGCAGCGCGCAGCGATGTGATCATGGTTGCTCTTCCCGCCTACGGACACCGCATGGTGTTTGATGCGCTTGCCCCTCATCTTCGCGAGGGTCAGACGGTCATCATCTCCTCGCATGCCTCCTTCGGGGCGCTCTATCTTTCGAAACTTCTGGCGCAGCGCGGCGTGTCTCTTCCCATCATTGCCTGGGGCACCACGGTCACTACGGGTCGTCAGCCCTCGCCGACGCAGGCCAGCGTCAACACGGTGCGCAAGAAGGTCGATATGAGCGCCGTTCCGCTGAGCGCCGTTGAGGAAGGCCACGCCCTTTGCACCCGGCTTTTCGGCGATCGCTTCGTCATCCGCGACGGGCTGCTTGCAATTGCGCTCTCCAACCTCAACCCACAGAACCATCTGGGCATTGCGCTTGGCAACATGACCCGCATGGAGCATGGCGAAACCTGGAACCAGGGCCTGAACACCACGCCCAATGTGGGACGCCTGCTTGAAGCGCTGGATCGCGAGCGGATCGAGATCGCCGACAGCCTCGGCCTCGCCGTTCGCAACATCCACCAGCATTTCAGCCTTTCCTTCCATGTGCCGGAAGGCCCGGTCTCCGACCAGAACATGCAGATGTACAAGGACGGGCGCATCGGCAACGGACCAACCACGGCCGACTCCCGCTATGTCACTGAAGACGCGCCCTACGGGCTTTGGGCGACAGTCAAACTTGGCGAACTGACGGGGAAGGAAGCGCGGCTTCACCGTGCCGGCGTGGACATTCTGTCAGCCATGTATGGTCGTGATTTCGCCGGCGAGAACGATCTCCTCAAGGAACTTGATTTCAATGATCTCAGCCTTGAGGACCTGCAGATGCTTTGTGAACGCGGCTTTGTTCGCGCAGCTGCAGCAGTCTGAACAAAGGTGCCCGCAAGAGCGCTGAGTAGAAAAACAAACCGAACCTGAACCAGAGAGAAGGAACGAGAAATGAAAAAGCTCATCACGAACCGCAGAACATTCATCAAGTCGAGTGCGGCTGGTGCTGCCATCCTGGCGGCCCCGGCCTATCTGCGCTCCACCGCCGCCCGCGCTTCCGGCACGGTCAATGTCTGGACCTATGCGAATTTCATCCCGGATGACTTCAAGGCCGAGTTCGAAAAGGAAACCGGCATCCAGGTAAATGTCCGTCTCGTCGACGACCAGGGCAAGCAGTTCAACCTTCTGGCCGCAGAAGCGCCGAATCCGACCGCGGATATCGTGACCGTTGCCGGGCACCGCTTCTTGCAGTTCATCGAATCCGACCTGCTGTCACCGCTCGACACGGATCGTCTCTCCAACTGGGGCAACATCAACCCGATCTATTCGGAAAGCGACTGGTCCACGATCAATGGCAACAAGTGGGGCGCGCCGATCCTGTCGGGTGCCGAAGTTCTGGCCTACAACACCGAAGTCGTCTCCGAAGACGAGGTGAAGAGCTGGGACGTCATGTTCGCAGACAAGTACAAGGGCCAGACCGCCTACATCATCCAGGACATGATGTCGGTGATGATGCTCTATCTCGGCTATGACGGTAACATGGTCGAATACAAGGACGACCCGGAGAAGGCCGCCCAGATCGTCAAGGAGACGCGCGATCTCCTGATCGAGAACAAGGACATGGTCCGCAAGTTCTACGATTCCGGTGCCGAGGTTCAGCAGATGTTCGTCAATCAGGACATCGTGCTCGCTCACGCATGGAACGGCCCGATCGCCTCGCTCATCGCCGACGGTTTCCCCGTCGCCATGACCATTCCGAAGGAAGGCTCCTACGGCTTCGTCTACACGCTGAACGTGACGAACAACGGCCCGAACACGGACAATGCTTACAAGCTGCTTGATGCGCTTCTGGCCAAGCCCGAGATCGGCGCGCAGATGACCAAGGCCTCCGGCTTCATCTCCACCTACAAGGGTGCGGACCAGCATCTGACCGAGCTGGAGCGCAAGGCTTCCTCCTTCACCGAAGAGGAACTTGCCGGTCTTCAGTTCTTCCGCGCCGAAGCCAATGACATGAAGTACAAGCTTCTTGATCCGGCTGTTGAAGAGATCAAGGCCGCCTGAGGCTGAGTTGATCCGGCAGGCGGCCTCAGCGCCGCCTGCCACCTTCGCCTTTTGGTTTTCATCTACCCGACCGACCTACGCGCGGGCGGGCAGGCTGCAAGTGATAAGATGGCCCACGCCGATACCGATCGGGCGGACACGCCCTTGCCTTCCACGGCACGCGAAAAGCGCAGCATGTGGGGCGCCCTGATGAATAACGGCCTGTACAAGGGCGTAACGGATGTCCTGTTCAAGACGCCGAGGCGGCAGTTTCTACTGTTGGCCAGCTTCCCGCTCTTCTGGGTCTTCTTCGCCCATCTCGGTCCGATCATCGAGATGTTCTATATCAGCTTTCTCGACTCCTACCCGCCGGCTGCAGGTTATGAACCACAGCTGACGCTGGCCAACTGGAGCCGCTTCTTCGAAGAACGCATCTTCATGATCCCGTTCTTCCGCACGCTGGGCTTCGCCTTCACGCTGACATTCGTCACGCTACTGATCACCTATCCGGTCGCCTATTTCCTGGCCAAGCATGTGAAGCGGAAGAACCAGCTCCTGTTCCTGCTCCTGCTGCTCATCCCGTTCTGGGTTGGCGAGATCGTGCGCACCTATGCGATCATGATCCTGCTTGGCAACAATGGTGCGGTGAACCTGCTCCTGAAGTCGATCGGGCTGATCGATCGCCCGATCCCCTTCATGTATACGAGCTTTTCGCTCGGCGTGGGCATCATCTATCTGACAGCGCTCTACATGCTGCTGCCACTCTATTCGGCGCTTGAAAAGATCCCGGACAACTATCTGGAAGCAGCAGCCGATCTCGGTGCGGGCTCCTGGACACGCTTCCGCCGTGTCACGCTGCCCCTGTCGAGAGAAGGCATCGCGTCGGGCTGCACGCTCGTCTTCCTGATCTCCACGGGCTACTACGCGACGCCGGTGCTGCTTGGCGGACCGAGCACCACCGTCTTTGCGGAAAGCATTGCGGGCTTCTTCCATGTTGCGGGGGATGAGTGGCCAACGGGTGCGGCATTCTCCGCGATCATGCTGATCACCACACTTTCGCTCACCGGCATCTTCCTGAAACTGATGGGCCGCGACGGGAAAGGACTACTGAAATGACCCGCCATACACGCATATTGATGTCGGTCATTTATTGGGCCTTCGTCGTATATCTCTTCGTGCCGCTTGTCCTGATGGTCGTCATGGGCTTCAAGGATTCCAAGTTCATCGGCTTCCCGATCCGCGCCTGGACCATGGAGTGGTATACGGGCGTCTTCCAGGACGGGCAGGTGCTGGGCGTCTTCGCCTTCTCCATGGCGATTGCGCTTGCCTCAACCTTCCTGTCGCTCGTCATTGGCACCTGGGTTGCGGCTTTCCTGGGTCCCAACAATTTCCGCGGCAAGCTGATCGTCTTTGCGGTGACCTGCCTCCCGGCGGTCATTCCCGGCATCATCTCGGCCATCTCTCTTCGTATCTTCGCCCGGTTTCTTTCCATCGAACCGGGAATGATGGCGATCATCCTTGGTCACACGGTGCACAATGTGCCGTTTGTGGCGCTGGTGGTGATGGCACGGCTGGCAACACTACCGAGAAGCCAGATCGAAGCTGCGCAGGACCTTGGCGCCGACAGTGTGGTTGCCTTTTTCCGCATCACCATGCCCTATCTGAAGCCGGCGCTGATCGGTGCGGGCATCTTCTGCATGCTCCTGTCCTTCGACGACTTCGTGCGTGCCTTCTTCCTTGGCGGCTACGAGCCGACGCTTCCCGTACTCATCTTCGCAAAGCTGCGTTCGGGCATGTCGCCGGAGATCAACGCCATCTCGACAATCGTACTGATCCTCACCGCGGTGCTGGGCCTGTGGGCTGAGCGTTCCATGCGGCGCATGAACAAGGGAGCCTGAAATGGCTGACACAATCGTTCACATCGACAATGTGACCAAGCGCTTCGGCAATGTGGTGGCGGTCGACCATCTGGACATGAAGATCATGGCCGGCGAGTTCGTCACCTTCCTGGGGCCGTCCGGCTGCGGCAAGTCCACGACGCTGCGCATGCTTGGCGGGTTCGAGACACCGACCGAGGGGCGCATCATTCTGGGTGGTGAAGACGTGACGCGTCAGCCGCCGAACCGCCGTGACGTGAACATGGTGTTCCAGGACTACGCGCTCTTCCCGCATATGACGGTTGCGCAGAATGTCGCCTTCGGTCCGGAGCTGAAAGGCAAATCGCGCCCGCAAATCGAAAAGCGCACGGCGGAGCTTCTGGACTTCCTCCAGCTTTCGGCGCTTGGCGATCGCACGCCCGACCAGCTTTCCGGCGGGCAACGCCAGCGCGTGGCCTTAGCCCGCGCACTTGCACCAGATCCGAAGCTGCTGCTGCTCGATGAGCCGCTTGGCGCTCTGGACGCGAAGCTCAGGGCGCAGGTACAGGTGGAGCTGAAGGACATCCAGAAGCGCACCGGCAAGACCTTCTTCTTCGTCACCCATGATCAGGACGAGGCGCTGACCATGTCGGACCGCATCGTGGTCATGAATGCAGGTCGCGTCGAGCAATCGGGCACGCCGGAAGACCTCTATTTTCGCCCGCAAAGCCGCTTCGTGGCAGAGTTCATCGGCGAGACCAATCTCGTGGAAGGCACTGTTCGCGGCACCGAGGGTGAGACCGTGGCCATGGACTGGAACGGCATCACGGTGGCAGGCTCGGCCCATGGCGCAAAGCCCGCTTCGGGCGCGCAGGTCAGTGCCTCGCTTCGCCTGGAAAGCGTGCGCTGCCACGCGGTCAAGCCAGCCGAACCCAATGCGATCGAGGGCAAGGTGGTCAGCCGCCTTTTCAAGGGCAGCCGTACCGCTCTGGATATCCGCGTGGGCGACAAGCCGGATGCGGTGCTGAAAGCCTATCTGGATTCCGGCGAGGCTGAACGTCTGGGCGGCGAGAATGTCTGGATCAGCTTCCCGCCGGAGCGACTTTCAGTGCTCAGCGGATGACCTGATCGAGCCGGCCAAGTGCCGGCTCTTTCATTTCCACGGTCACTCAGTCCTTCAGGGCCGAGAGCGGCTCGGGCAGCTTGCGCCGCTTCTTTGGCTGTTCTGCCGGATCGGTCGGCTGCTCGGTGAAGCCTTCAAGGTCGGAGACTTCGGAGACGTCGCGCTCGATCTCCAATGGGCTGACGACATAGGCCGTGGTCAGTTCCGCCACGGATCGAAGTGCATGGGTGTGGATACGCTCATAGCCATGCGAGGCGTCGATGCCGAAGGCGATAAGTGCCGTGCGCACATCGTGCCCGGCTTCGATAGCGGAAGCGGAATCGGAACGGTAATAGCGGAAGATGTCCTTCTGGTAGCGAATATCTTCCTCGCGGCAGATCTCCACCAGCTTCTTGGTCAGGTGATAATCGAAGGGACCGGCCATATCGGCCATGCCGATCGTTGCACCAAATTCCGAGGAATTTTGACCCGGTGCCGTGGTGCCGTTGTCGATGGTGACCATGGAGGCGATCTCGGGCGTGATGATCGAGGCTGCGCCCACGCCTACCTCTTCAGCAATGGTGAACAGCCAGTGCGTGTCAACCGGCAGCGTGACGTCGCTGTCCATGATGCTTTTCAGTGAAGCCAGAGCGATGGCCACACCGGCCTTGTCGTCCAGGTGGCGCGAGACGATGAAGCCGTTGTCGAGGAATTCCGGCTGCGGATCGATTGCAACAAAGTCGCCGACATCGATGCCGAGGCTGAGCGTATCGGCACGGGTCCAGCACATGGCATCGATGCGCAGTTCTACATGCTGCCAGCCAACGGGCGCGGTATCCACCTCGTCATTATAGGTGTGGCCGGAAGCCTTGAGCGGCAGGACCGTACCGCGATAGCTTCCCTTCTCGGTATAAATCGTTGCGCGTGCACCTTCGGCGAAACGGGCGGACCAGTGGCCGATGGCGACCAGTTCCAGCCGACCATTGTCCTTCACCATCTTCACCTGGGCACCCAGCGTATCGAGATGGGTGATAATTGCGCGCGCACCTTCGCGACGACCACCGCGCACCACTGCACGAATGGCACCGCGGCGCGTCAGTTCAGGCTCAAGCCCGAGACTTTCCAGTTCCTCGGTGACATGGCGCACAATCGTGTCCGTATAGCCCGTCGGGCTATCGATGGACAAAAGCGCCTTCAACTGGCCCAGCAGGTAATCGACATCGATCTTCAGTCGCGACAAGTGCTACTCCCTTGAGCCCAGCGCCTGTTTCGCAAATCTCGCTCCAGAGCGTGGGAAGAGAAGGTCGACAAAGCGCTCGGCGGTTGGTTGTGGTTCGTGATTGGCCAAACCCGGCCGCTCATTGCCTTCGATGAAAACATATTCAGGCTCGCTTGGCGACCGCACCATCAGATCGATTCCCACCACGGGGATATCTATGGCACGGGCAGCCCGGCAGGCGGCGTCAACCAGCTCCGGATGAACCATCGCCGTCACATCATGGATCGAACCGCCCGTGTGGAGGTTCGCTGCCTTACGCACCGTTATCTCCCGCCCCTTTTGAGGCACGTCTTCGAGTTTCAGGTCAGCGGCAGCAAGACAGCGTCGGGTCTCATCATCGATGGGGATGCGGCTCTCGCCACCGGTAGCGGCCTCGCGGCGGCGGGATTGGCGCTTGATCAGTTCCTCGATGGTGCTGCGTCCGTCACCCACCACGCAGGGCGCGCGGCGAACGGCCGCTGCAACGAGCTTGTAGTCGATGACGACAAGGCGCAGATCCTCGCCTTGGAAGCATTCTTCCAGAAGGACGCGGTCGCAGATCTCGCGCGCCTCGCGGATGGCGCTGTCCACTTCTTCCATCGTCTGGAGGCCGACCGAAACACCTCGCCCCTGTTCGCCCCGCGCCGGTTTGACGACGAGCTTGTCATGCTTCTCCAGGAATTCCTGAAGCTCCTCGCGGCTGCAGTCCGCATCCCGCTGTTCAGGAACCTTGATACCGGCCTTCTGCACAACGCGCCGCGTGACAGCCTTGTCATCGCAGATGGACATTGCGATGGCCGAAGTCAGCTCCGAAAGACTTTCGCGGCAATGAATGGAACGGCCGCCGAATGAAAGACGGAAGAAGCCGCCATCGGCATCGGTGATATCCACGGCCACGCCGCGCCTGTGTGCCTCATCCACGATGAGGCGCGCATAGGGGTTCAGCCGGTCGAAATCGGCCGGCGGATGCGTGAACAGCTTCTCGTTGATCGGGTTCTTGCGCTTGACCGCGAAGACAGGAACGCGCTGGAAACCGAGCTTCTCGTAGAGCGCGATGGCCTGCTCGTTGTCATGCATGACCGACAGGTCCATGAAGGCGGCTCCGCGAGCGGCAAAATGTTCTGCCAGGCGACGCACCAGCATTTCGCCAACGCCGGGATGCGGTGTCTGCGGATCGACGGCCAGGCACCAGAGCGACGAGCCGTTCTGCGGATCGTTGAAGACGCGGCGGTGATCGATGCCGGTGACGGTGCCCACGATTTCGCCGGTCTGCTCATCCTCGGCCACGAAATAGGTGATGGCCCGGCTGTCCCTCTTCGACCAGAAGAAATCCGGCCTTACCGTCACCATGCCGCGGCTCTGGTAGATATTGTTGACGCCCTGGGCATCCACTTCCGAGGTCAGGCGACGAATGAAATAGCCCTGTGTCTGCCTGCGCCCCGGCCGGTAGGTGGAGAGATCCAGCCGGTAGGTGTGCGACGGATCCAGAAACAGCTCCTGCGGCGCAAGCGCCAGAAGCACATGCGGGTCGCGAATATAGAAGGCGATGTCGCGCCGGTCGGGACCTTCCGCGCTGAGGCTTTGCGCAATGTCCTCATTGGTCTTGAAGGTCTGCGCAAAGATGAGCCTGCCCCAGCCGAGGTCGAGCGCGACATTCTCGCCGGGCGCAGGCTGGTGATCATCGGTGCGGCCGATGGCCGGCTTCATGGAATCGGTGCGCATGCGCTGCAGGCGATAACCGGCGGCCTTGTCCTTGCGCCGGTTCTGGTGAGGCTGCCCGTCCTTGCGCGACATCATCCCACTCCATGTGTCTGCAGCCACAGCTCAAGCAGGCCGACCTGCCAAAGCTCCGAACCGCGCAAAGGCGTGATGTGCTCGGACGGTGCGGCATAGAGCCGGTCCAGATAGTCCTGTCTGAACAGACCACGCTCGCGCGCTGCCTGCGAACTCAACGCATCTCGGACCATGTCGAGATAGGGCCCATCGACATATTTCAGCTGCGGGACCGGGAAATAACCCTTCTTGCGATCGATAACCTCTGACGGAATGATCTGGCGGGCGACATCCTTCAGGACACCCTTGCCGCCGTGCTTCAGCTTTTCTTCCGGCGGCACGCGGGCGGCGAGTTCCACAAGCTCATGGTCGAGGAAAGGCACGCGCGCCTCAAGTCCCCATGCCATTGTCATGTTGTCGACGCGCTTGACGGGGTCATCGACCAGCATGACTTCCGAGTCGAGACGAAGCGCGGCGTCGACAGGGGTGTCTGCACCTGCGCGCGTCAGTTGATGTTCGACAAGCGCACGGCTGACATCCGCCTCTTCCATCCATACGGGCGAAAGCTGGGTGGCAAGCGTGGCGTGGTCACGATCGAAGAAGACCTTCGCATAGTCGCCGACCACGTCATTGGAGTCCATGAGCGGCGGATACCAATGATAACCGCCGAAGATCTCGTCGGCACCCTGCCCCGACTGGACGACCTTGATATGTTTCGAGACTTCCTTGGACAGAAGATAGAAGCCGACATTGTCATAAGAGACCATCGGCTCCGACATGGCAGCGAAGGTACCCGGCAGCGCATCCATCAGGTCGCTTGATGGCACGAATATCTGATGATGCTTGGTGCCGTAGCGCTCGGCGATGAGGTCGGAGTAGAGGAATTCGTCGCCCTTCTCGCCATTGGCTTCCTCGAAGCCGACGGAAAAGGTCATGAGGCCAGTCTGGCCTGCTTCCGCCAGAAGCCCGACAATGAGGCTGGAATCAACGCCGCCCGACAGCAGCACGCCCACGGGCACGTCGGCGACCATGCGCCGCTTTACCGCAAGGCGAAGTGCGTCAAGCACGCGGTCGCGCCATTCATCGGCAGAGAGGCTTGCGAGCGAGCTGTCGCGCGCGAAGGGCGGGTCCCAATAGACGCGCTGGCGGCTTTGGCCATCGGGCTCGATGACCCGGATCGTCGCCGGCGGCAGCTTGCGCACACCATTGAGGATCGTGTGCGGCGGCGGGACGACTGCATGAAAGGTCATGTAGTGATGCAGCGCCAAGCGGTCGATGGAGGTGTCGACATCGCCACGCGCCACGAGCGCGGGGAGCGTGGAGGCGAAGGCGATCTTGCCGGGTGTCTCCGCGAGATAAAGCGGCTTGATGCCGAAGCGGTCACGCGCCATCACGATGCGACCACTGTCGCGCTCATGAAGCACGAAGGCAAACATGCCATGGAAGCGCTCGACGCATTCCTCACCCCAGGCATGCCAGGCCTTCAGGATCACCTCGGTGTCGCCTGTCGAGAAGAAACGATAACCCTTGCCTTCGAGTTCGGCGCGGAGCTCGGGGTAATTGTAGATGCAGCCATTGAAGGCGATGGTCAGACCGAGTTCCGGGTCCTCCATCGGCTGACGCGCCTTCTCGGAGAGATCGATGATCTTCAGGCGGCGATGACCGAAGGCCGTGTTGCCTCTCAGAACCACGCCTGCCCCATCGGGGCCACGCGGTGCCAGGCAGTCCATCATCTTGTTCAGGGTTACGGGCGATGGCTGGGTGCCATCAAATCTCAACTCTCCGCAGATTCCGCACATGAGAAGCGGCCAATGCCTCCGTAATAGTAATCACCATGTAACCTGAACGCCCTCAAGGGCTACGGGTTCATCACAGAAGTGTCAAATTGCTCCGGGGTAGTAAAACTCTTGCAAGTGACGCCTATATGGCGTTCAAGGTGGCCCCTCCTCATGGCCATATGGCACTGGCCGCGATTCACGGCTAAACTGTTTTGACCGTGGCATTTTGACCGGTTTCGGCACATGGACGCAGGCAGCGCTGCGCAGTATGTTCGCGCGTGCAACCCAGGAAAGGCATTATGGATTATCAGCGGTTCTTTTCCCAGGCGATCGACCAGCTTCATGCCGAGCAGCGTTATCGTGTATTTGCCAATCTCGAACGCATAGCGGGCGCGTTTCCGCGTGCGATCTGGCGTGCCAATGGACAGGCGCGGGAAATTACCGTGTGGTGCTCCAACGACTATCTTGGCATGGGTCAGCATGAGACGGTCGTGCGTGCGATGCAGGAGGCTGCCGGGCGCATGGGTGCGGGTGCAGGCGGTACACGAAACATTTCGGGCACGAACCATCCGCTGGTGGAGCTTGAGCAGGAGCTTGCCGATCTGCATGGCAAGGAAGCCGCTTTGGTCTTCACATCCGGTTTCGTCTCAAATGAAGCATCCATATCGACCATTGCACAGCTTCTGCCGGACTGCCTGATCCTGTCCGATGAACTCAACCACGCCTCCATGATCGAAGGCGTGCGCCGTTCCAAGGCAGACAAGAAGGTGTTCCGCCACAACGATCTCGACCATCTGGAGAGCCTGCTGAAAGCCGCGGATCCGGATCGTGCCAAGCTGATCGTGTTCGAATCCGTCTACTCGATGGATGGCGACATAGCGCCGATCGCGGAGATCGCCGATCTGGCCGAAAAGTACAATGCCATGACCTATATCGATGAGGTTCATGCGGTTGGCATGTATGGCGAGCATGGTGGCGGCATCACCGAGCGTGAAGGGCTTGCGCATCGCATCGACGTCATCGAAGGCACGCTTGCAAAGGCCTTCGGCGTGATCGGCGGCTATATCACGGGCTCTGCCGCTGTGATCGACGCGGTTCGCTCCTACGCTCCCGGCTTCATCTTCACGACGGCACTTCCGCCGGCAATCGCCAATGCGGCGGCCGCCTCGATCCGTCACCTGAAGAATTCCGCTAGCGAGCGTGAAGCACAGCAGCGCCAGGCACAGCGCACCAAGGATGTGCTGAGTGCCGCGGGTCTGCCTGTCATGCCGTCGCAGACACATATCGTGCCTGTGCATGTGGGTGACCCGGATCTGTGCAAGAAGGCCAGCGACCATCTGCTCGAGCAGCATGGCATCTACATTCAGCCGATCAACTATCCAACGGTGCCGCGCGGTACCGAGCGCCTGCGCATCACGCCGACGCCACTGCATTCCGATCAGCTTATCGACGGGTTAAAGGACGCGCTTCTGGAGACGTGGGAGGCGGTCGGCATTCCCTTCACCGAGCGACGCACGGAGACTGTCGCCTCCAGCGAGCGGATTGTCCCGCTGGTTGTTTCCAAGTCGGGCGGTTAGCGGGCCCTGATCCATTCCGCTATTTTTTCAGCCGCCACCTCGATCTGGTCGAGGCGGCGGTTGAAGCAGAGGCGGAAGTATCCCTCCCCTTCCGCACCGAATGCTGTTCCAGGCGCCAGGCCAATGCCCGTGCTGTCGACGAGATCGATGGCACCCGCATGGGCGTTTGAAACGCCATCCACCGCAAAGAACAGATAGAAGGCACCCGGCGGTGGTGCCAGACGCACCCGCCCGGTTTCCAGTAGCGTGGAGCATAGCAGATCACGAGCTTTCCTTGCCCGCTCGACCTGCTGGCCGATGAAGGTGTCACCTTCATCGAGAGCCGCAACCGCACCGCGCTGCATGAATTCCGCCACGCCAGAAGTCGAATACTGCACCAGGTGGTCGAATATGGGCTTCAGGGATCGATGCGCCCTGATCCAGCCGACACGCCATCCAGTCATCGCCCAGTTCTTCGAGAAGGAATTGACGAAGATGATGCGGTCTTCATCCTCCGCTATGTCGAAGAAGGATGGGGCTCGCCCTTCGTCATAGTGGAAGCGGGTGTAGATCTCGTCCGCGATGATCCAGAGACCATGGCGGCGGGCAAGCGCGAGCAAGGCCCGGAGCGTCTCTTCATCAGCCGTCCAGCCTGTCGGGTTGGCTGGCGTGTTCACGAAGATTGCTTTCGTCTTGCCTGTGATCGCGCTTTCGACCTGATCCAGGTCAAGGCTCCAGCCATTGTCGGTGAAGGTAAGGCTGACGGGCACGGGTGTGCCGCCAGTGATGCCGAACGCAGCTGGAAAATTGGGCCAGGCGGGTGAGAAATAGATGATCTCGTCACCAGCACCACCAACCGCTTGCATGGCCAGTTGGATGGCCTGCATGCCGCCGCCGGTGACGATGAACTCGTCCGGCGCGCAGCTTCTGCCGAAGGTGCGCAGGTGATAGCGCGAAAGCGCCTCGAGCAATGGCGGGATACCGCCCTGCCATGTATAGAAGGTGTGCCCTTCCGCCAGGCTTCCAGAGGCGGCACTGCGTATAAAATCAGGCGTGGGACTGTCGCCTTCACCAACCCAAAGCGGAATGAGGCCGGGCCTGCCCCGTGCATGATCGGCAACGGCAATGATGCCGCTTGCCGGTACGGAACGCGCCTCGCGGCGCAGCGCATCAACAAGCGGCATGCTTTTCAAGCTCCTGTCAGGGCTTCATCTTCTGGGTCGCGAGGAGATCGCGAATCTCGGTCAGAAGCTGCACATCCTGTGGTGGCGCTTTCGGCTCGGCCGGGGTTTCGGCTTCCTTGCGGCGCAGATTGTTCACGCCCTTGACCATGAGGAAAATGATCCAGGCCAGGATCAGGAAGTTCACGACAACGGTAATGAAGTTGCCATATGCGAATACGGC
This sequence comes from Nitratireductor basaltis, assembly GCF_000733725.1. Taxonomy (NCBI): domain Bacteria; kingdom Pseudomonadati; phylum Pseudomonadota; class Alphaproteobacteria; order Hyphomicrobiales; family Phyllobacteriaceae; genus Nitratireductor; species Nitratireductor basaltis. Next base: position 2,242,126 of record NZ_JMQM01000001.1, read on the forward strand.
ACCCTGTTCGCGCGCGGCCTCAAGGGTCGTTGCGGTAACGCCGTCGGAAAGCGGCACGAAATAGTCGGAAAAATCGAACCCGCCGAAGATCGCACCGACCAGCGGCATGATGACGTCGTCGGTCAACGACTTCACGATCAGACCGAACGCTCCACCAATGATGACACCAACCGCAAGGTCCATCACGTTGCCGCGGGCAATGAATTCCTTGAATTCCTTGAGCATGAAGCCCCCCTGTTTTGAGAAGATCGCTCGGCGCAATCGTCACGCGAGACTGAGAATCAGACTACAGCTAAAGACGTCTTAGCTTAAGGAATTATTGCGCGAGGTCGGTCCGCGTGCTTCCCTCCAAAGAAAAAGGGGAGGTTTGCGCTTGCAGGGCTGGGTCGTAGCAATTGTTGCTGTCGCCTATGTGACGCTTCTGTTCGTCATCGCCAGCCTTGGCGATCGGCGCGCTTCGCGCGCAGCAC